>NZ_JBJGZT010000007.1:0-178446 GCF_054050655.1 Geodermatophilus sp. SYSU D00663
CCCCCCCCCCCCCCCCCCCCCCCCCCCCCCCCCCCCCCCCCCCCCCCCGCCCCCCCCCCCCCCCCCCCCCCCCCCCCCCCCCCCCCCCCCCCCCCCCCCCCCCCCCCCCCCCCGGCCCGGGCGGCGGAGGTCGCCAGGAGCGCGGGTTAGTGTGCCGGGCACCACACCCGCTCGGAGGGAGCAGACATGCGTGACGCGGTGATCGTCGAGGCGGTGCGCACGCCCGTGGGCAAGCGCAACGGCGGGCTGTCCGGGGTGCACCCGGTCGACCTGTCCGCGCACGTCCTCACCTCGCTGGCCGAGCGGGCCGGCGTCGACCCGGCCGAGATCGAGGACGTCATCTGGGGCTGCGTGTCCCAGGTCGGCGAGCAGACCTTCGACATCGCCCGGACGGCGGCGCTCGCCGCGGGCTGGCCGGAGACGGTCACCGGCGTGACCGTCGACCGGCAGTGCGGCTCCTCGCAGCAGTCGGTGCACTTCGCCGCCGCGGGCCTGGTGTCGGGTCAGTACGACGTCGTCGTGGCCGGCGGCGTCGAGTCGATGTCGCGGGTGCCGATGGGCAGCGCGCGGCAGGACGCCGACCCGTTCGGGACGAGGTTCTCCGAGCGCTACGGCGGCGCGAAGATCAACCAGGGCCTGGGTGCGGAGACGATCGCCGAGCGGTGGGGCCTGTCGCGCCAGCGCTGCGACGAGTTCTCCGTCGCCTCCCACGAGAAGGCCGCCGCCGCCCGCGCCGAGGGCCGCTTCGACGCCCAGATCGCGCCGGTGACCACCCCCGACGGCACCGTCGTCGGCCAGGACGAGGGCATCCGCGAGTCGACGGTGGAGAAGCTCGCCGGCCTGAAGACGGCGTTCAGGGAGGACGGCGTCATCACCGCCGGCAACTCCTCGCAGATCTCCGACGGCTCGGCCGCGCTGCTCATGACCACCAGCGAGAAGGCCGCCGAGCTCGGTCTGCGGCCGATCGCCCGGGTGCACACCGCGGTGCTGGCCGGCGCCGACCCGGTGGTCATGCTCACCGCGCCGATCCCGGCCACGCAGAAGGCGCTGGCGCGGTCGGGGCTGTCGATCGACGAGATCGGCGTGTTCGAGGTCAACGAGGCCTTCGCGCCGGTGCCGCTGGCCTGGCTGGCCGACCTCGGCGCCGACGAGAAGTCGCTCAATCCCAACGGCGGCGCCATCGCCCTGGGCCACCCGCTCGGCGGCTCGGGCGCGCGGATCATGACGACGCTGGTGCACCACATGCGCGACAACGGCATCCGCTACGGCCTGCAGACGATGTGCGAGGGCGGCGGCCAGGCCAACGCCACCATCCTCGAGCTGCTGTAACCGCACTGCTCCCTCGGGCCCGGGGCCGCCTCGCACGGCGGCTCCGGGCCCGGTTAGTTTCGCCGGTCGTGACCACGACCGCGGGAGAGCCGACCCTGCTCGACGTCCTGACGCTCGAGGAGATCGACCGGGACCTCTACCGCAGCGCGCTGGTGTTCACCGACCCGTTCCCGCTCTACGGCGGGCAGGTCGCGGCGCAGGCGCTGCTCGCCGCCGGCCGCACGGTGGCGTCCGACCGGCTGCCGCACTCGCTGCACGGCTACTTCCTCCGCAGCGGCGACGCCGCCCGGCCGACCGTCTTCCGCGTCGACCGCGACCGCGACGGCGGGTCGTTCTCCGCGCGCCGGGTGGTCGCGGTGCAGGGCGGCGAGGTGGTGCTGTCGATGTCGGCGTCGTTCCAGGCGCCCACCGCCGGGCCCGACGTCCAGGTGGCCGCGGCGCCGGCGGCCGAGGACCCCGCGGAGTGCGAGCCGTTCGCGCTGCCCCGGCTGTTCACCATGGACGGCCGCCGGCCCTCCCAGCCGCACCCGGCCGCCTCCTGGCCGACCCGGTTCTGGTCGCGGTCCACCGTGGCGCTGCCCGACGACCCGCTGGTGCACGCCTGCGCGCTCACCTACCTGTCCGACATCGGCACCGGGCTGTCCGCGCTGCCCGAGGACGAGGCGGCGCCCGGCCCGACGCTGGACCACGCGGTGTGGTTCCACCGGACGGCCCGGCTCGACGACTGGGTGCTCGTGGACCTGGTCCCGCACACCGTGTCCGGCGGGCGTGGCTGGTACACCGGCTCGGTGACCACCCGCGACGGCGTCCTGGCCGCGAGCCTGACCCAGGAGACGCTGTTCCGGCCGGGCCGCAACCCGTTCCGCCCGGGTCGCTGAGGCCGTCCGCCGCCCGTTCCCGGAGCCCGGCGGTGGCACCGTCGGCGGGATCGGCGAGGATGGTGTGTCAGCGAGGGGGAAGGACGGGACACGTGGCGAAGCACCGGGCAGCAGAGAGCGACCCCACCGACTTCGACGCGGCGACGGCCGCGCTGGCCGACGTCACGGGCGACTACACCATCGACGTGGCGCACACCCGGATCGGCATCCGGGCACGGCACGCGATGGTGACGACCGTCCGCGGCGCGTTCACCGACTTCGCCGGCGAGGCGCACCTCGACGTGCAGAAGCCCGGGGCCAGCAGCGTGACGATCCGGATCAGGACCGCGAGCATCGACACCGGCCAGGCCGACCGGGACGCGCACCTGCGCTCGCCGGACTTCCTCGACGTCGAGCGGTTCCCGGAGATGGTGTTCACCTCCACCGACGTCGAGCAGACCGACGACGACACCTACCAGGTGACCGGCGACCTCACCATCCGCGACGTCACCCGCCCGGTGACCGTGGAGTTCGCGATGACCGGCTCGGCGAAGGACCCGTTCGGCAACACCCGGGTCGGCTTCGAGGGGGCGCTGGCGATCAAGCGCAGCGAGTGGGGCCTGACCTGGAACACCGCACTGGAGACGGGCGGGTGGCTCGTCAGCGACCGCATCCAGGTCGAGTTCGACGTCTCGGTGATCCGCGCCGCCTGACCCTCCCGTCGACCCGTCGGCAGGTCGCCACGTCGCCGGATCGGCACGGAGGCATGTCGGCACGGAGGCTTGTCGGCACGGAGGCTTGTCGGCACGGAGGCTTGTCGGCACGGAGGCTTGTCGCTGCGTCGAGGTGTCGACACGGGATCGCGGTCCTGGCCGGAGCGGCGTACCCCGGCGGCCCGATCCGCCGGCCGCCCGGGTGCGGCGCTCAGCCGGGACGGACGACGTCGTACCGCACGACGACGAACTCGCCGTTCTGCGCGACCTCGCGGGTGACCAGCTCGACGTGCGCCGGCAGCAGCGGCATCCCGGCGCCCAGCGTGACCGGCGCGATCGAGACGACCACCTCGTCCAGCAGTCCCGCCCGGGCGAACTGCGCGGCCACCGGGCCGCCGCCGACGATCCACACGTCCAGGTCGCCGGCCGCCGCGGTCATCTCCGCGTGCAGCGCGCGCAGGTCGTCGGGGGTGTCCGCGCTGGTGAAGCGGACGTCCGCGCTCTCGTACGGCGTCAGCTGCCGGTGGGTGAGCACCCAGGCGGGCTGGTCGTAGCTCCAGGTGTCCGCGCCGCCGTGCTCGCGCACCCACTCGTACGTGGAGGCGCCCATGACCAGCGAGCCGACGGTCTTCTCGAACGCCTGG
This sequence comes from Geodermatophilus sp. SYSU D00663, assembly GCF_054050655.1. Lineage (NCBI taxonomy): Bacteria > Bacillati > Actinomycetota > Actinomycetes > Geodermatophilales > Geodermatophilaceae > Geodermatophilus > Geodermatophilus sp. SYSU D00663. Next base: position 3,544 of record NZ_JBJGZT010000007.1, read on the forward strand.
TAGCCCATCGCCCCCTCGGCGTCGGCCTCGCGGGTGAGCAGCCAGTCCAGCGAGTGGCCGGGGCCGGCGATGAAGCCGTCGAGGGTCGTGGCGGTGTAGTAGACGGTGCGGGTCATCGGTCCCTCCGGGAGAGCCACTCGATGGGGTCGCCGGCGTCGACCGCGACGCCGGCGTCGCGCAGCCAGTGCCGGGCGAGCAGCCGGCGGTGCGCGGAGAAGGTGAGGACGTGCGCGACGACGCTGCCGAGGACGAAGCTCTCCGGCGGCTCGCACAGCGCGTCGACCAGCCGGTCGCCCCAGGCGCCGCGGCGGGCGATCTCGCGGACGGCGGCGAGCCAGCGCGGCGCGACGGCGTCGTGCCGGTCGATCAGCGCGGCCGGGTCGTCGGCGCCGCGGACGGGGTGCTCCCCGCCCTCGATCGAGGCGACCCACACCTCGAGCGACCAGACGAGGGCGTCGAGGACGGCCGCGAGCGTCTCCTCGGCGCCGTCCCAGGCGAGGACCGTCAGGCCCGGCGCCCGCACCCGCCGGTACTCCTCCTCGGGCAGGCCCTTGGCCAGCTCCAGCAGGGCGCGGGTGTCCTCGACGCCGTGGTGCACCAGCAGCGCGGTCACCTGGTCGCCGCCGCGGCGCGCGGGCTCGTCGGCGACCCACAGCGACGCCGGCGGGTGGAAGTGGATGCCGTTGGGCGCGGGCAGCCAGTGCCCGTCCCGCGCGGCGCTGCCGGTGTCGGCCGAGCCCGGGCTGCGGCCGTAGGCCCGCGCGAACGCCCGGCTGAAGCCCTCGACCGACTCGTAGCCCGCGGCGAACGCGGCGTCGGTGACGCTCGCGCCCTGCCGCAGCTGCCAGGCCGCCCGCTCGAGCACCACCCGGCGGCGCAGCGCGACCGGTGACTCCCCGGCGCCGCCGGACACCTGCCGGCTGAAGTGGAACGGCGAGGCGTACGCGTCGCCGGCCATGTCCGAGAGCGTGCGGTTGTCCTCGTCGAGCACGGCGTCGAGCAGTTCGCGGAGGCGGTCGCGGCCGGGCGGGGTCACGCGTCGAGTCTGGCGACCCGGGCCGCCGTGTGGCCCGACCGTTCTTGCGCTGTCAGCCGGCGGACCAGGCGCGCCGCACCGAGGCCCGGCAGCGGGCGGGGTCGTCGCCAGCGGCGGTGAGCAGGGCGACGGCGGTCTCGACGGCCTGCGGCTCCAGGACCCCGGCGGGCAGCACGCCCTGCACGACCAGCGACACCAGGCCGTGCCCGGCGGCCCAGTACCGCGTGGCCAGGGCGAGCGGGTCGGTGCCCGGGGCCAGCCGGCCGTCGTCGCGGGCGCGGGCGGCGGCGTCCACCAGGCGCTGGAAGGTCGCGTCGGCGGCCCGTGCGTCGGCGAGGTCGGCGCGGGCGTCGAACATCGCCCGGTACAGCTCCGGGGCGTCCAGCGCGTTGCGTGCGTAGGCGACGCCGAGCGCGGCGAGGTCGTGGACCGGGTCGGCGGTGCGGGCGACGGCGTCCAGCCGGGCCGCGAGCCGGGTGAAGCCCTCCTGCCGCACCGCCCTCCACAGCCCCGGCATGCCGCCGAAGTGCGTGTACACGGCCATCGTCGAGGCGCCGGTGCCCTCGACCAGCGCGCGCAGGGTCACCGGCTCCCGGCCGGCGAGCATCCGCGCCGCCCGCTCGACCAGCAGCCGGCGGACGGCGGGGTCGGGACGTCGCGGCATCCCGGAACTGTCGCATAGCACCTTTATGTTCTGGCCCCCACCACTCCCGAGGAGGAGCCGTGACCGTCCAGCTGATCGACCCGCCCGGCCTGCCCGTCCCCGGCGTCTACCGCCAGGTGGCGGTCGCCACCGGCAGCCGCACCGTGTACCTGGCCGGCCAGGTCGCCCGCACCGCCGAGGGGGAGCCCGTCGGCCCCGGCGACCTCGCCGCGCAGACCGAGCAGGCGTTCCTCAACGTGGCCACCGCGCTGGAGGCCGCCGGCGGCACCTTCGACGACGTCGCCAAGCTCGTCCTCTACGTCGTCGGCTGGTCCCCGGAGGCGCTGCCGGCGCTGGGCGAGGGCGTGGCCCGGGCGTCGGCCCGGCTCGGCCGCGACCTGACCCGGCCGGTCACCCTGCTCCCCGTGGCCGCGCTCGCCGAGCCGGACCTGCTGGTCGAGGTGGACGCCACCGCCGTCCTCGACTGACCGTGCCCCACCGGCACCCCCGGGTGTCGGTGGGGCACGACCGGGTAGGGCAGCACGGCGCGGCCGGCCGGACGGCGGCCGCGCCTCCCGCTGCACCACCGGAAGAGGCCTCCCCGTGCCGCCACGCGCATCCACCGACGCCCCGTCGCAGGCCGTCGCCGGGGAGGAGGGGTACCGCCCGGACCCGAAGCGGTGGACCGCGCTGTCGGTGACCCTCGTCGTCGGGTTCATGAGCCTGCTCGACGTCAGCATCGTGTCGGTGGCGCTGCCCTCGCTGCAGTCCGACCTCGGGGCGACGCCCGCGACCGTGCAGTGGGTGGTGTCCGGCTACGCGCTGACCTTCGGGCTGATGCTGGTCCCCGCCGGCCGGCTGGGCGACGCGTTCGGCCGCCGGCGGCTGTTCCTGCTCGGGCTGGCCGGGTTCGTGCTCTCCAGCGCCGCGGCCGGGGCGGCGCCGTCGGTGGGCTGGCTGGTCGCCGCCCGGCTGGTGCAGGGGCTGGCGGCCGGGTGCCTGGCGCCGCAGAACTCCGCGCTCATCCAGCAGCTGTTCCGCGGCGCCGAGCGCGGGCGGGCCTTCGGCCTGTTCGGCGCCACGGTCGGGATCTCGACCGCCGTCGGCCCGGTCGTCGGCGGCGCGATCCTCGGCCTGGCCGACGGGCCCGGCGGCTGGCGCTGGCTGTTCTACGTCAACGTGCCGATCGGCGTCGTCGCGTTCGCGCTCGCCCTGCGGCTGCTGCCCCGCGGCGGCGGCGGCGGGCGCGGGCGGATCGACGTCGTCGGGGTGCTGCTGCTCGGCGCCGGGGCGCTCGCCGTGCTGTTCCCGCTGGTGCAGGCCGAGTCCGGCGGGCTCGCGCGGCTGTGGTGGCTGTTCCTCGTCGGGGCGGCGCTGCTCGCGGTCTTCGTCGCGTGGGAGCGGCGGGTGGTGGCCCGCGACGGGCAGCCGGTGTTCGACCCCCGTCTGGTCACCCGGACCCGCGGCTACGGCATCGGCGCGGCGCTGGGCACCGTCTACTTCGTCGGGTTCAGCGGCATCTGGCTGGTGTTCGCGCTCTTCTTCCAGACCGGGCTGGACTACACGCCGCTGCAGTCGGGGCTCGCGGTGACGCCGTTCGCGCTCGGGTCGGCGTCGGCGGCGGTCGTGGCCGGGCGGCTGGTGGAGCGGCACGGCCGGAGGCTGACGGTGTTCGGGCTGTCGGGCGTCATGGTCGGCCTCGCGGCGGCCGCGGTGGTCCTGCTGCTGGTCCCGCCGTCGGCGGCCGGGTGGGCGATCGCGCCGGCGCTGCTGGTCGGCGGCATCGGCGGCGGGTTCGTCATCTCGCCCAACATCACGATGACCCTGCGCGACGTCCCGGTGTCCATGGCCGGGTCGGCCGGCGGGGGTCTGCAGACGGCGCAGCGCTTCGGCGCGGCCGTCGGCACCGCGGCGCTGCCGGGCCTGTTCTACCTCGTGCTGTCGGCGTCCGGGGACTACCCGACGGCGGCCGCGGCCGGGCTGGCCGTGTCCGTCCTCGGCGCCGCCGCCGCGCTCGCGCTCGGCGTGGTCGACCTCCGGCGCAACCGCGGCCGCGACGACGACGGGGCCGGCCGGGCCGCGGACGACGGCGGCCCGGTGCCCGACGAGCGGCACGGTCCCGACGGCGTGCACAGCCACGGCCACGCCTGGCACGGATAGGGCACGGCCACGCCCGGCGAGGAGGACCGCACGACGGACGTGGAGCGGGTGCCGATCCCGGTCACCGACGTCGACCGGGCGGAGGAGGTCCGCGTCGTGTGCACGCAGCGCGGGCGGGGGGCGGGTCCGGGCGCGCTGCGTGCACACGGGGCCGGGGCTGCGGGGCCGGGGCTGCGGGGCCGGGCCGCCGGCCGCAGGATCGGCTGCATGGCGCGACCGACGGTGGCGGTGCTCGGCACCGGGACGATGGGCGCGGGGATGGTCACCTCGCTGCGGCGGGCCGGGCTGCCCGTCCGCACCTGGAACCGGGACCCCGCCAAGGCGCAGGCGCTCACCGGCACCGGCGCGGAGGCGTTCGACTCCCCGGCGGAGGCGGCCGACGGCGCCGACGTCGTCCTGACGATGCTGCTGGACGCCGACGCGGTGCTCGACGTCGTCCGGCGGGCCGCCCCCGCCGCCGGGACCACGTGGCTGCAGTGCTCCACGGTCGGTGTCGAGGGCGCCGACCGCACCGTCGAGGCGGCCCGGGAACTCGACCTCGTGCTCGTCGACTGCCCGGTGCTCGGCACGAAGGAGCCGGCCGCGAAGGGCGCGCTGACCCTGCTGGCCAGCGGCCCGGAGGAGGCGCGCGAGCGGCTGGCGCCGGTGTTCGACGCGCTGGGCTCGAAGACGGTGTGGCTGGGGGAGGCGGGCGCGGGCAGCCGGCTCAAGCTGGCGTGCAACTCGTGGCTGTTCATGCTCACCGCCGGCACCGCGCAGGCGGTCGCGCTGACCCGCGCCCTCGGCCAGGACCCGCAGCGGTTCCTCGACGCCATCGAGGGCGGGCCGGTCGACTCCGCCTACGCCCACGTCAAGGGCGCGCTGATGATGGCCGGCGACTACCCGCCGAGCTTCGGCCTGACCGGCGCGGCCAAGGACGCCCGGCTCATCCGCGCGGCGCTGCGGGCCGGCGGGGTCTCCGACCGGCTCACCGCCGCGGTGCTCGAGACGATGGAGGCCGCCGCCGGCCGGCTCGGCGACCCGGGCGCGGTGGACATGGCCGCGGTCGTCGAGGGCCTCACCCCGGCCGACCGCGGCTGAGCCGGGCCACCCGGCGGGCCGCGCGCAGCGGCTCGGGCGTGCGGACGCCGGCCGTCGTCGCCAGGACGACGGCGGCCGCGGTCGCCGGGCCGGTGCGCCAGCCGGCCGAGGCCACCACCGGGCGCGCGCCGGGCACCACGCGCACCGCCCGCGCCACCTCCTCGCCGCCGAGCAGCAGGGGAGCGGTGTCCCCGCGCGCCGGCCCGGGCGGGTCGCCGCGGGCGGCCAGCGGCCGGTCGGTGACGCCGACGCTCGGCAGGTCCAGCACGGCGCCGAGGTGCAGCGCGAGCCCGGCCCGCCGCGGGTGGTCCCGTCCGGCCGCCGCGACCAGCAGGACGTCCGGCCGGGCGGGCAGCGCGGCCACCGCGGCGGCCAGCAGCGGCCCCTCGCGCAGCGCCAGCAGCGCCGGTGCGTAGGGGCCCGCCGCCGGTCCCCGCACGACGGCGGCCGCGTTCCCCAGCACCGCGGCCGCGACCAGCCCTCCGGCGTCCTCGACCGCGGCCACCGCGCCGGCGAGCGGCCGCACGTCCGGCCCGGCGGGCGGGGACCACGGCGGCGGGCGCAGCGCGGCCAGCCGGTCCTGCTCGGCGGCCAGCGCCGCGGCGTCGCCCGGCCAGGCCGCCGCGGCTACCGCTTCGAGCTCTCGGCCAGCCGGCGCAGCCCGGCGTCGGCGTCCCGGTCGCCGGGGCCGGCGCTGGTGGCGTCGTCGGGCAGCGCGGACCCGCCGTGGTCGTCGAGCATGCGGGCCTCGTCGAAGGGCGCGGCACCCGACAGCGCCGCCTCGAGCCGCTCGCGGTCCAGCTGCCGGGTCCAGGTGGCCACCAGCACGGTGGCGACCGCGTTGCCGGCGAAGTTGGTCAGCGCGCGGGCCTCGGACATGAACCGGTCGATGCCGACGATCAGCCCCACGCCGTCGAGCAGCTCGGGCCGGTGCGCCGACAGGCCGCCGGCGAGGGTGGCCAGCCCGGCCCCGGTGACCCCGGCGGCGCCCTTCGACGCGATGATCATGAACAGCAGCAGGCCGATCTGCTCGCCGATCGACAGCGGGTCGCCGAGCGCCTCGGCGATGAACAGCGAGGCCATCGTCAGGTAGATGGCGGTGCCGTCGAGGTTGAACGAGTAGCCGGTCGGCACGACGATGCCGGCCACCGGCTGGCTGACCCCGGCGTGCTCCATCTTCGCGATCAGCCGCGGCAGCGCCGTCTCCGACGACGACGTCGACAGGATGAGCAGGAACTCCCGGCCCAGGTACCTCAGCAGCCGGAACACGTTGAGCCTCGCCACCAGCCGCAGGAGCAGCCCGAGGACGACGAAGACGAACACCGAGCAGGTGGCGTAGAAGCCCAGCATGATCACGGCGAGGCTCTTGAGCGCGTCGACGCCGGTCTCGCCGACCACCGCCGCGATCGCGCCGAACGCGCCGACCGGGGCCAGCCACATGACCATCGCCAGGATCCGGAAGACCAGCTTCTGCAGGTGCCCGATGCCGCGCAGCAGCGGCTCCCCGGACGCGCCCATCGCCTGGATGGCGAACCCGACGAGCAGCGCGACCAGCAGCGCCTGCAGCACCGACCCGTCGGTGAGCGAGGAGAGCAGCGTCGTCGGGATCAGGCCGAGCAGGAAGTCGACGGTGCCGCCGCTCTCCTCGGCGGTCTCGGCGAGCTCCGAGCCGCGGCCGCGCAGCTCCTCGGACAGCGCGAGCCCGTCGCCGGGGTGCAGCAGGTTGCCGACGACGAGCCCGATCGCCAGCGCGACCGTGGACATCAGCAGGAAGTAGCCCAGCGCCAGGCCGCCGATCCGGCCCACCGCGGCGGCCTTCCGGATCGCGCCGATGCCCAGCACGATCGTGCAGAAGATGACCGGCGCGATGAGCATCTTGATCAGCCCGACGAACGCCGTCCCCAGCCACTCCAGCGAGGTGGCGAAGCCGGGGAGGACCAGCCCGACGACGATCCCGAGGACCACCGCCGCGATCACCGCGATGTAGAGCCAGTGCGTGCGGTCGCGTCGCTGTCGAGGGGTCGGGCGGTCGCCGTCGGCCGGGGCGGCACCCGGGTCCTTCGACAGGGAGGCCATGGCAGCTCCTGGGCTGGGGAGGGGCGGTCGACCCACGGTGGGCTGCCGGGTCGGGGCCCGCAACACGGACGGCGTGCACCGGAACCGGAGGGGGTAGGCACCCGCGGTGGCAGACACCCAGGACGGCCCCTCGCTGCACCCGGTCACCCGTGAGCTCGCGGAGGGCCCCAACTACGCGGCGATCAGCACGCTGCTGCCGAGCGGGCGCATCCAGACGCAGTACATCTGGGTCGGCACCGACGGGGAGCGGCTGTTCGTCAACACCGAGACCGGACGGCGCAAGTTCGAGAACCTGCAGCGCGACGCCCGGGTGACGCTGGCCATCCGCGACGAGTCGGACCCCTACCGCTTCGCCGAGGTGCGCGGGCGGGTGGCCGAGACGACGACCGGTCCGGAGGCGCGGGCGCACATCGACGAGCTGTCGCAGAAGTACGACGGCCGGCCCTACCCGCCGGAGAACATCACGACCGAGCGGGTCACCGTCTGGATCGAGCCGGAGCGGCAGGTCGTCTCCGGCTGATCAGGTCGCGTACCGCGCGGCGAACTCGCCCGGCGTCATCCCGGTGACCCGGGCGAAGTCGCGGGTCAGGTGCGGCTGGTCGGCGTAGCCCAGGTCGGCGGCGACCCCGGCGAGCGTCGCCGTCCGGTCGCGCAGCCGGCCGGCGGCCTCCTGCAGCCGCCGCCGCTGCACCAGCCACTTGGGCGTCAGCCCCAGCCGGCGGGACACCAGCCGTTGCAGCGCCCGCTCCGACAGCCCCGTCTCGGCACACAGCTGGTCGACGCGGGTGAGGTCCGGCCGCGACTCGACCAGCGCCACCAGCCGGTCGACCAGCGCGCCCTCCTCGTCGACCGGCAGGAACCGGCGCAGCGCGTCGTCGTAGGCGGCCCGCGCCTCCGCGTGCGCCGCGGGGGAGTGCGGGTCGGCCGCCATCGCCGCGCGCACCCGCGCGGCCAGCCGGGCGCCGTCGTCGCCGAGCACCTCGCCGACGTCGACGTGCCGGTCGGTGTAGGCCGCCACCGGCCCGCCGGCCACCAGCGCGCCGGCGGCCGGGGTGAGCATGACGCCGACCGCCCAGCCGTCACCGGTGAGCGTCGTCGTCGACAGCCCCGACACGACGCCGTAGAAGCGGGCGTAGCCGGGCGCGACGACGAGCAGGCAGACCGGGTACTGCAGCACCCGCTGCACCGCCTCCTCGCCGGGCGGCACCGACCACACCGGGATCCAGAACCGCTGCACCAGCGCCGCCAGGGGGTCGGTGACCTCGTAGCGGTACATGACGTGCGAGGCGTCGCGCGGGTCGCGCAGGTGCGCCCGCTCGACGGCGTCGCGAGGGTGGACGGCGGCGCTGTCGGGTTCCATCAAGACGCAGGCTGCCGCACGCGGCCAGGCTCGGGCCATGGACACGACGACCACCACCCCGATCGCCGCCGACTACGCCGCCGTCCTCGAGCCGCTGCTCGCCGTCGCCGACGCCGTGCCCGCCGCCGGGTGGGACGCCGCCACGCCGTGCGAGGACTGGACCGCCCGCGACCTGGTGGCGCACCTCGTCGACACCCAGCGCGAGTTCCTCACCGGCCGCGGGGTCGACCTCGGTCCCGCGCCCGACGTCGCCGCCGACCCCGCCGCGGCGCTGCGCGAGCACGCCGCCCGGGTGCTCGCCGTCGTGGCCGACCCGGCCGTCGCCGACGCCGGGTACGACGGCTTCTTCGGCCCGACGACGGTGGGGGAGACCCTGGCGCAGTTCTACGTGTGGGACATGGTCGTCCACCGCTGGGACCTCGCCCGGGCCACCGGCCAGGACGCGACGCTGACCGCCGCCGAGCTCGACCGGGTCGAGTCCGGCGCCCGCGGCTGGGGTGACGCCCTCTACACGGACGGCATCTGCCGGCGGGTGGACGCACCGGAGGGCGCCGACCGGCAGGCGCGGGTCCTGGCGCTGCTCGGCCGCCGCGCCTGACCCGCCCGCCGGCCGGGTAGCCCCCGGGCATGCACCCCGGGAGCACCGACCTCACCGACGGACCCCGCGAGGGCCGGCTGCAGCTGCGCGACGGCCGCACGATGGCCTACGCCGAGTGGGGCGACCCCGACGGCCGGCCGGTGCTCGGCTGCCACGGCTCGCCCAGCTCCCGTCTCGAGCGGCACGTCGAGGACCCCGCCGCCTACCGCCGGTGGGGCGTGCGGTTCGTCGTCCCCGACCGGCCCGGCTTCGGCGCCTCCGACCCGCAGCCGGGCCGGCGGGTGACCGACTGGCCGGGCGACGTCGTCCAGCTGCTCGACGCCCTCGGCATCGACCGGTTCGCCGCCCTCTCGCTGTCCGGCGGCGCCGCGTACGCGCTGGCCTGCGCGCACGCCCTGCCCGACCGGGTGGACGCCGTCGGGATCCTCGGCGGCGCCCCGCCGCCGGACGTCCCGTGGCCGTGGCCGGGCTGGCTGCCGACGTCGGTCCGCGCGGCCGCGCACCGCCCGTCCCCGGCGACGGCGGCGCTGCTGCGGCCGGTGTTCGCGCCGCTGACCGTCCGCCCGCAGCTGCTGCCCCGCTACCTGCAGCTGCGGCTCAACCCGGCCGACCGGCGGGTGATCGGCCGGCCCGCGGTGCGGCGGGTGCTGGCGCGCACGTTCACCGAGGGGCTGCGCCAGGGCGCCGGGGTGCTGGCCGAGGACCGGGCGCTGCTGTTCCGGCCCTGGGGCTTCCCGGTGGGGGAGGTCCGCCAGCACGTCCACCTCTGGCACGGCACCCAGGACTGGCAGGTGCCGGTCGCGCTGGGCCGGGTGCTGGCCGGGATGCTGCCGTCGGTCACCGCGCACTGGCACGCCGGCGAGGGGCACTTCCTCGTCTTCGACCACGCCCGTGACGTCTACGGTGCGCTCGCCCGCGGAGTGGGTAGCCGCCCGGCATGACCGCCCCGCACGGGAGCCGCACCGTGCCTCCCACCTACGTCGACGCCAACCGCCTGTGGGTCGACTCCCGCCTCCGCTACGAGATCGGCCTGCGGGTCGAGGGGCGCATCCTGCGCCGCCTGGGCGCCCGCGGCGAGCGCGTCGTCGAGATCGGCACCGGCCGCCGCGGCCTGGGCGCGCGGGTCGCCGTCGAGCGGCTCGGCGCCACGCAGGTGACCGCGTTCGACCTGTACCCGGCCACCGTCGGGCGCGCCCGGATCGCCTGCGCCGACCTCGCCGACCGGGTCACCTTCCGCGTCGGGGACGCCACCGCGCTGCCGGTCGACGACGCGAGCACCGACCTCGTCGTCGACTTCCACGCCCTGCACCACATCGCCGACTGGCGGGCCGCCGTCGCGGAGGTCGCGCGGGTGCTGCGCCCGGGCGGGCAGCTGGCGCTGACCGAGATGACCGCGCGGTTCGTCGACGCGCCGTGGCTGCGCGCGGTCTCCCGCCACCCGGCCGACCGGTTCTCCACCGAGCAGCTGCTGGCGGAGCTCCGCGCGCACGGGCTGGAGGTGCCGCCGGGGCGGCTGCGGCGGGCGGCCGGCGACCGCTGGGTCCAGGCCGTCGCGACGAGGGCATGACGACGGCGGGCGTGAGCGCCGCCGCGGTCGTCCGGGAGGCCCTGGCGCTGCTGCGCCGGCACGCCGGGCGGGTCTACGCCCTCTCGATCGCGGTCACGCTGGTCAACACCGTCCCCGACGTGCTGCGCCAGCTGCTCGTGTACCGGGACCCGAGCGTCGGGCACGCGCTGCTGGTCGACGTCGTCGGCTTCACCACCGGCCTGCTCGCCCAGCTGTGGCTGACCGGCGCGCTCACCGGCCTGCCCGGTGACGGCCGGCTGCGGCCCGGCGGCGCGCTCGGGCGGGGGACGGCGACCGCGCTGCGGGCGGTGCGCACCTCGCCGGCCGCGGTGCTCGCCGGGGTGGTGCTCGGCGGCGCGGTGTCGGCGCTGCTGACCGTGCCCGCGTCGGTGGCCGCGCTCGGCCTCGAGCGCGTGGTCGGCCCGCTGGACGCCCCGCCGGCGGCGGCGTTCACCGTGGCGACGGTCAGCGACGTGGTGGCCAGCTGGGCGACGCTGCCGTTCCTCGCCGTCGTGCTCGTGCTCACCGCCGGTTCGAGCAGGTCCTTCGCGGGCAAGGGCCGCTCGTGAGCAGCCACGACTGGGACGTCACCCGCAGGGCCGTCGGGTCGCTGTCGGTGTGGATCGGGACGGTGGCGCTGTTCGCGCCCCGGTGGACCGCCCGGACGCTCGGGGTGCGGACCGACGCCGCGCAGGGCGACGTCGCGCTGCCGCTGCTGGTGCGCCTGGGCGCGGCCCGCAACATCGCGATGGGCGCCGCGCTGCTGGTCACCCCGGCGCCGCAGGCGCGGCGCACCACCGAGGTGACGCTGCTGCTCACCGCGCTGGACGCCGCCGCGGTGTGGACCTCCCGCGCCGAGGGCGACGTGGCCCGGCGCAGCGCCGTCCTGTCGGGGGTCGTGCTGGGGCTCGCCTCCTACGGCGCCGCCCGCTGGCACCGCCGCTGACGCCGGGCCCGTGCACGGCTAGCGCCAGGCGAAGACCGGCTGCTCGAGGTGCGCGACGCGGGTGTGCAGCCCGCGGCACACCACCTGGCAGAACTGGTACACGACCGCGGCGGTCGGGGCGTGCACCCAGCCGCCGAGCAGCGGCAGCCGGATGACCGGCGCGTCGGACTCGGGGATCGACAGCAGCACCGGCTCGACGTCGAGGTCGGCCAGCGGCACCTGGTACGCCGCGGCCACCTCGGCCTCGGCCGGGCGCAGCTCCCCGGCGTCGCCGGCCCACACGACCACCGGCGTCATGACGTAGCCGGAGCGGGTCACGTAGTCGTCGAGCAGGCCGAGGACGTCGTCCTCCCCGCGGACCAGCCCGACCTCCTCCTCCAGCTCGCGCAGCGCGGCCCGCACCGGGGTCTCACCCGGGTCCAGCCGGCCGCCGGGCAGCGCCCACTGCCCGGCGTGCGCCCGCAGCCCGGCCGCGCGGCGGGTGACCAGCAGGGCGGGGACGTCGCCGGTGCAGGTGACACAGACGGCGACGGCGGCCTGGCGCAGGTCGGGGCGGCCGGCCGCGCGCCGCGGGAGGTCCCGCAGGCGCGCGGCCGCCCCGTCCCGTGTCAGGGCCCGGTCCGGGGTGCTCAGAGCCAGCCGCGCCGGGCGCCGAGCTGCCGGACGGCGGCGTCGAGCTGGGCGGCCACCGCGGAGACGTCGGTGTCGGAGTGGCCGAACCGCAGCCGGCCGCCGACGTCGCGGCCCTCGGTGAGCAGCCCGCCGCGCCGGTCCACCTCGAGCACGACCTCGACGCCGTGCGGGCCGGCGAGGAAGGTCACCTCGAGCTCGTTGACGCGCCCGCGCAGCGACGACGGCGGCGCGAACTCGACCTCCTGGTAGAAGGGCAGGTCGCTGCCGGCCAGCCGGCCCTTCTCGACGTCGGCGCCGCGGAAGCGGAAGCCGAGGCCATCGAGCGCCCGGACGACGGTGCGCTGGATCGGCAGCGGCTCGACCGTCACCGCGTCGAGGTCGCCGGGGTCGACGGCGCCGGGGATGTCGACCTTGGTGCGCAGGCCGATCTTCACGCCGCGCAGCGTCCAGCCGTCGAGCGTCGTGAAGGGGCACTGCCAGGGCACCGGGAAGCTGAACGGGATCGCCGCCTTCGCGCCCGCCTCGATCCGGCCGGCGCCGGCGATCGGCGCGGTGCCGAAGGTGACGTTCTCCCGCCACTCGTTGTCGCCGCTCTCCACCTCCACGGTGGCCTGCAGCGACACCCGGATCTCGTTGATCTCCTGGGCGACCTGCCCGCCGGTGAGGTGCACGGTGCCGGTCACGGTGCCGCCGGGGGTGGTCGCCGGGCGGTCGAGGACGGCGTCGACGCTCGCGTTGCCGGCGCCGAGCTTCGCCATCAGGTTGCGGAAGGCCATGGGGGTGCTGCTCCGTTCGGTTCGGGGACGGCGGGCACCCTGACACGACGGCCGGGACCTGACGAGGGGTTCCCGCGCGTGCCGCTCAGCCTCCCACCGGGGCACCGCCGCCGGGCCGGTCCGCGACGCCCCGTGCGGACACGCCGAGATGGTTGGACGTCCTACTAAATCGGGCCTACCGTACGGCCATGGCGTCTGCGGAGCTGCACGTGCCCGTCCACCCCGTCCGCTTCGTCACCGCGGCCAGCCTGTTCGACGGGCACGACGCGGCGATCAACGTGATGCGGCGGCTGCTGCAGAGCCAGGGCGCGGAGGTGGTGCACCTCGGCCACGACCGCGGCGTCGACGAGGTGGTGCGCGCCGCCGTCGAGGAGGACGTGCAGGGCGTCGCGATCTCCAGCTACCAGGGCGGGCACGTCGAGTACTTCAGCTACCTCAAGGAGCGGCTGGCCGCCGCCGGGGCGGGACACGTGCAGGTGTTCGGCGGCGGCGGGGGCGTGATCGTGCCGCACGAGATCGCGCTGCTCGCCGAACGCGGGGTGCGGGTGTTCAGCCCGGAGGACGGCGCCCGCCTGGGCCTGCCCGGGATGGTCAACGAGCTGGTCCGCGCCTGCGACGTCGACCTCACCGCCGAGGGCCCCGACGTCGACGCGCTGCTGACCGGCGACCCGCGGGCGCTGGCGCGGGCGATCAGCGTGCTGGAGGCCGGCGCCGACGAGGCGCTCGCCGCCCGCGTGCGCGAGGCCGCCGCGGCCCGCACCGTGCCGGTGCTGGGCATCACCGGCACCGGTGGGTCGGGCAAGTCCTCGCTCACCGACGAGCTGCTGCGCCGGCTGCGCCGCGACCAGGAGGACAAGCTGCGGGTCGCCGTCGTCGCGGTCGACCCGACCCGCCGCCGCGGCGGCGGCGCGCTGCTCGGCGACCGGATCCGGATGAACGCCCTGGAGTCCGGCGACGGGTCGCACACCTTCTTCCGCTCGATGGCCACCCGCGCCGCCGGTGCGCAGGTGCCCGAGCACCTCGACGACGTCCTCGCGGCGGTGAAGGCCGCCGGGTTCGACCTGGTGATCGTGGAGACGCCGGGCATCGGGCAGGGCGACGCGGCGATCGTGCCGTTCAGCGACGTCTCGCTCTACGTCATGACGCCGGAGTTCGGCGCCGCGTCGCAGCTCGAGAAGATCGACATGCTCGACCTCGCCGACGTCGTCGCGATCAACAAGTTCGAGCGCCGCGGCGCCGAGGACGCCCGCCGCGACGTCGCCCGGCAGATGGTGCGCAACCGCGAGGCGTTCGGCGTCCCGTGGGAGCAGATGCCGGTGTTCGGCACCAGCGCCGCCCGCTTCGACGACGACGGCGTCACCGCGCTCTACCAGCACCTGCTCGGCCTGCTGGTGGAGAAGGGCCTGCCCGCGGGCGCCGGCGTGCTGCCGCGGGTGGACGTGCGCGCCTCGACGGGGCTGGCCAGCGTGGTGCCGTCGTCGCGGTCGCGGTACCTGGCCGAGGTGGCCGAGGCGGTGCGGGCGCACCACCGGGTGACCGGGGAGCAGGCCGCGGTCGTCCGGCGGCGCGAGCACCTGACCACCGCGGCCGAGGTGCTGGACGGCGCCGCGGCGCAGGCCGCGCGCGAGGCCGCGGAGGCCGCCGACCGGGAGCTGCTGCCCGAGGTGCGCACGCTGCTGGAGGAGTGGCCGGCGCGGGTGGAGCAGTACTCCGGCGACGAGTTCGTCTACACGGTGCGCGGCAGGGAGGTCCGCACGCCGCTGACCAGGGAGACGCTGTCCGGGACGAGGGTGCCGCGGGTGGCGCTGCCCCGGACCTCCGACGCCGCCGGGCTGCTGCGCTTCCTGCGGCGGGAGAACCTGCCCGGCTCCTTCCCGTACACGGCCGGCGTCTTCCCGTTCAAGCGCTCCGGGGAGGCCCCGGCGCGGATGTTCGCCGGCGAGGGCGACGCGTTCCGCACCAACCGGCGGTTCCGGGTGCTGTCGGCCGGCAACGAGGCCACCCGGCTGTCCACGGCGTTCGACTCGGTGACCCTCTACGGCCGCGACCCGCAGCCGCGGCCCGACGTCTACGGCAAGGTCGGCACCTCCGGCGTCTCGATCGCCACGCTCGACGACATGCGCGTGCTCTACGACGGGTTCGACCTGTGCGCGCCCACGACGTCGGTGTCGATGACGATCAACGGTCCCGCGCCGGCGATCCTCGCGATGTTCATGAACACCGCGATCGAGCAGCGGCTGGACCGGTTCCGCGAGGAGGAGGGCCGCGAGCCCGACGCCGCCGAGACCGAGGAGATCCGCGCCTGGGTGCTGGCGAACGTCCGCGGCACGGTGCAGGCCGACATCCTCAAGGAGGACCAGGGCCAGAACACCTGCATCTTCTCGACCGAGTTCGCGCTGCGCTGCATGGCCGACATCCAGGAGTGGTTCATCCAGCACCGGGTGCGCAACTTCTACTCGGTCTCGATCTCCGGCTACCACATCGCCGAGGCCGGGGCGAACCCCATCAGCCAGCTCGCCTTCACCCTCGCCAACGGCTTCACCTACGTCGAGGCCTACCTCGCCCGCGGCATGGCGATCGACGACTTCGCGCCCAACCTGAGCTTCTTCTTCTCCAACGGGATGGACGCCGAGTACACGGTGATCGGCCGGGTGGCGCGGCGGATCTGGGCGGTCGCGATGCGGGACCGCTACGGCGCCGGCGCGCGGTCCCAGCAGCTCAAGTACCACGTGCAGACGTCGGGCCGGTCGCTGCACGCGCAGGAGATGGACTTCAACGACATCCGCACGACCCTGCAGGCGCTGTGCGCGATCTACGACAACGCCAACTCGCTGCACACCAACGCCTACGACGAGGCGGTCACGACGCCGTCGGAGCACTCGGTCCGCCGGGCGCTGGCCATCCAGATGATCATCGACAAGGAGTGGGGACTGGCCGGCAACGAGAACCCGCTGCAGGGGTCGGCGATCGTCGAGGAGCTCACCGACCTCGTCGAGGAGGCGGTGCTGGCCGAGTTCGACCGCATCGCCGAGCGCGGCGGCGTGCTGGGCGCGATGGAGACCGGCTACCAGCGCGGCAGGATCCAGGACGAGTCGATGCTCTACGAGCACCGCAAGCACGACGGCTCGCTGCCGATCGTCGGCGTCAACACCTTCCTCGACCCGCACCGGGACGAGGCCCCGCCGGGGGAGCTGGAGCTGGCCCGGGCCACCGAGGCGGAGAAGCGGTCGCAGCTGGACCGGCTGGCCGACTTCCACGCCCGGCACGCCGAGGAGGCGCCGGCCGCGCTCGCCCGGCTGCAGGAGGCGGCGACGTCGGGCGGCAACGTCTTCGACGCGCTGATGGACGCCGTCCGGGTGTGCTCTCTCGGCCAGATCTCCGATGCGTTCTTCGAGGTGGGCGGCCAGTACCGGCGCAGTGTGTGAGGACGACCTCGGTGCGCCGGTCCCGCTGGTGGGGCCGGCGCGCCGGGTCGTGTCACTGGTGCCCTCGCTGACCGAGGCGCTGGCGGTCACCGTCCCCGACCGGCTGGTGGGCGCCACCGACTGGTGCACCCACCCGGCCGGCCTCGACGTCGCGCGGGTGCGGGGCACGAAGAACCCCGACCGGGCGGCGATCGCGGCGCTGGCGCCCGACCTCGTCGTCTGCAACCGGGAGGAGAACCGGCGCCTGGACGTCGACCGGCTGCGGGCGGCGGGCATCGCGGTGTGGGTGACCGTGATCGAGTCGGTGGACGAGGCGCTGACCTCGATGCGGCGGCTGTTCGCCGAGGCGCTGGAGGTCCCCGAGCCGCCGTGGCTGACGGACGCGGCGCGCGCGTGGGCGGAGCCGGCGCCGGAGCCGCCGCTGCGCTGCGCCGTCCCGGTCTGGCGGGACCCGTGGATGGTGGTCGGCCCGCGCACCTTCACCGGCGACGTGCTGGCCCGCCTCGGCCTGGTCAACGTCTTCGGGGAGGGGGAGGACCGCTACCCGCACGTGTCGGTCGACGACGTCCTCGCCGCGCGGCCCGACGTCGTCCTGCTGCCCGACGAGCCGTACCCGTTCACCGCCGGCGACGGCCCCGAGGCGTTCCCGCAGGTCCGGTCGGTGCTGGTGTCCGGGCGGGCGCTGACGTGGTACGGCCCGTCGCTGGCCGGCGCCCGCGCCGGCCTGCTCGCCGCGATCCGGCGCTGACGGACTCCCGCTCCCGGGCGTCCTCCGATACGGTCCGGTACCTCGGTGTGACCCCCGTCACCTGCCCGGATGCCCGTAAGGAGCCGTCGTGAAGACCCGTAGTGCCGTCCTCCACACCCAGCCCGGCCGGTACGAGGTCACCGAGGTCGACCTCGACGAGCCGCGCGAGGGCGAGTTGCTCGTGCGGATGGCCGCCGTCGGGCTGTGCCACACCGACGACCACGACGTCCCGCCCGGGAGCGCCCCACCCCTGCGGCTGCCCCTCGCCGGTGGCCACGAGGGCGCCGGCGTCGTCGTGGGTGTCGGCCCGCACACCCCGGGGTGGGCCGAGGGGGACCACGTGGTGCTCAGCTTCGTCGCGGTCTGCGGACGGTGCCGGATGTGCTCGACCGGCCGGCAGAACCTCTGCGACCTCGGCGCCCGGCTGTTCAGCGGCGCCCGGATCGAGGACCCCACCAGCTTCCGGATGTCCTACCGGGGCGAGCCGGTGGGTCAGGCCTACGGCCTCGCCGCGCTGAGCGAGCACACCGTCGTCGACGCCCGGTCGGCGGTGAAGATCGACCCCGACGTGCCGCTGGACAAGGCCGCGCTCGTCGGCTGCGGCGTCCCCACCGGATGGGGGTCGGTCACCAACCTGTCCGACGCCCGGGACGGCGACGTGGTCATCGTCATGGGCGTCGGCGGGATCGGGATCAACAGCGTGCAGGCCGCCCGGGCCATCGGCGCCCGGGCGGTCATCGCCGTCGACCCGGTCGAGTTCAAGCGCGAGACCGCCAAGCAGCTCGGCGCGACGCACACGGCCGAGACCATGGCCGAGGCCACCGAGCTCGCCCGGTCCATGACGAACGGCCAGGGCGCCGACGCGACCGTCGTGGCGGTCGGTGTCGTCACCGGCGACCACATCGCCGAGGCGGTGGCCTCCATCCGCAAGGCCGGCACGGTCGTCCTCACCGGCACCGGGAGCATGCGCCAGGGCGGCATCCCGATCAACCACACGATGTTCACGGTGTTCCAGAAGCGGCTGCAGGGCGCGCTCTTCGGCGGTTGCAACCCCCGGTGGGACATCCCCAGCCTGCTGGCCCAGTACGTGGCCGGGACGCTGAAGCTCGACGAGCTCGTCACCCGGACCTACTCGCTGGAGCAGGTCGCCGAGGGGTTCGACGACATGAAGGCCGGCAAGAACATCCGCGGACTCGTGCTCTTCGACTGAGCGGCCGGCCGCCCTCGGCCGCGCCGACGGTGCTCAGCCGCGGGGGGCCACCGCGTCCCGCAACAGCGCCAGGACCGGGGCGTACAGGCGGGACTTGATGGTCCCCAGGGTCGGGCCGGCCTTCCCGGTGTGCGCGGCGGCGATCTCGACGGCGGCCGGGCGGACGTCCTCCTCGGCGACGGCGCGGTCGACGATCGCCGCGGCGAGGGCGTCGGTGCCGCCGTAGCGGCGGCCGGTGGTCATCGCCACGTGCGCCGTCTGCGGGGTCAGCCGCGCCTGGACCAGGGCGGACATGCCGGGGCTGAACGGGAGGTCGATGTCTATCTCCGGCAGGCACCAGAAGCCGCGGTCGGCGCGCATGACCCGCTGGTCGTGCGCGAGGGCGAGCATCGCCCCCGCGGCGAAGGCGTGACCCTGCACCGCCGCCACGGTCACGACCGGCAGTGCCAGCACGCGGGCGAACAGCCGCTGGACCCTGGCGACGTAGGCGTCGCGCTGGTCGGCGTGCTCGGCCAGCCACGCGAGGTCCAGGCCGTTGGAGAAGAACCTGCCCGTGGCCGTGGTGACCAGGGCGCGGGGCCCGGAGGCGCCCTCGACCTCGTCCAGGGCGGCGTCGACGGCGGTGAGCCAGTCGGGGGAGAAGCGGTTCTCGTCGGCGCCGAGGTCGAGCACGAGGACGTCGTCGTGGCGGTCGAGCGTGGGCACGGGAGGCTCCTGGTCCGTGGTCGGGAGGTGGGGGTGGGCGGCTCAGGCCGGCGGGCCGCAGTCGACGACCGCGCCGACGGCGGCGGCGAGCTGCGTGCGGGTGTGCGGGTGCACCCGTCCGGCGCGGATGCCGGGGAACAGCAGCGCGGCGGGCAGGCGCACGACGCAGGTGGTGACGACCCCGACGGCGGCCGCGTCGTCGCGGTCCCAGAGCGAGCGGGCGAGCCGGCGCAGCGTGTCGAGCAGCGCGGCGTCCAGGGCGCGCAGGTCGTCGGCGACGTCCGGGGCGACGGCGTCGGTGAGCACGTCGTCGCGCTGCAGCCCGACCAGCAGCCGCGCCGCCCGCAGGTCCTGCTCGGCGAGCCGGGCCGGGGCGTCGGCGGCGGCCTGCACCGCCCGGCGGGCGTCCCCGCCGGCCTGCGCGACGACGGCCCGCTGCAGGTCGAGGAACTGCCGCGCGCGGCGCAGCCAGGCGGCCCCGACGACGGTCTCCAGCGAGCCGAAGGCGTGGTAGATGCTGCCGTTCGAGGCCCCCGACCGGGCGGCCAGCGCGCGGACGGTCAGCCGTGCGCGGCCGCGGTCGACGAGCAGCTCCTCGGCGGCGTCGAGGACCGCGTCGGGCGCGTGGACCCGGGGCCGGGGCATCGGTGCCTCCTCCGTGGACGGACGAGACCACCCTACTGGAGCACCTGCTCCAGTACCAGGCCGGGCGCGTCAGCCCGAGGTACGAGCCTGCTCGGCGGGCTCCGTCCTCGGGGTGGGAGCCACCCCGGTGACCACCGCCCGCAGGTCCGGGTCGCGGCCGGTCACCACCTCCCCGAGGCGCAGGAACAGCGACGGGGACAGGCGCATCAGGCGCCACGCGACGCGGGCCCTCCGGGGCACGACGATGACCGCCCGGTCGCGGTCCACCCCGCGGAGGACGTCGGCGGCCAGGGCCTGGGCGCTGTACAGACGGCCACCGTTCAGCGTGGTGATCACCCTGCGCGGGTCGATCGCCTCCACGGTGGGCACCCGTGGGAGACCGGGCGGGATGCCCTTGTCCAGCATGGGGGTGTCCACGCCGCCGGGACAGACGACGCTGACCCGCACGCCCCGGGGCGCGGCCTCGCCGCGCAGGGACAGCGAGAGCCCCACCACCGCCCACTTCGTCGCGGCGTAGGGCGTGAACCCGGGGTTGGGCAGCAACCCGGCGAGGGACGCGGTGTTCACGATGTGCCCGGAGCCCTGGCGCACCATCAGCGGGTAGGCGGCCTGCACGCCGTGCACCACTCCGCGCAGGTTCACGTCGATGGCCCGGTCCCAGTGGGCGAGGGACAGCTCCTCGACGGGGCCGCCCATGCCCACCCCCGCGTTGTTGACGAGCAGGTCCAGCCGGCCGTACCGCCCGGTGGTCCCCGTCACCAGGGCCTCGACTGCTGCCGCGTCCCGGACGTCCACGGCCGCCCCCGTGGCCGTTCCGGGCCCGTCCGCGGTGAGCCGCTCCGCGACCTGCACCGCGGCCGCGCCGTCGGGACCCGCGAGGACGACCTGGTCACCCCGGCGGACCAGGGCCGCACCCAGCGCCCGTCCGATCCCCGAGGCGCCTCCCGTCACGATCGCCACCCTGGTCATGCCCACCCCTGACAGCCGAGTGCGTGGCCCCTGCTCGGATCGAGGCTCGCGGCCCCGTCACCGCTGGACCACGCCTCTCGCGACGTCGTCGGCGTGGGCCGCCCGCTCGTCGACGGGCCGTGACGACCGGTGACGTCCCGGCTCAGGGGAGGGCGCGGCGCACGAGGACGCGGGGGAAGCCGCCGGCGACGGCGTCGGTGTCGGCGGCCTTGGTGAACCCCGCCTCCTCGAACATCCGCCGCGTGCCGACGTAGGCCATCGTCGTGTCGACCCGCTCGTCCCCGCTGTCGGCGGGATAGCCCTCGACGGCGGGGGCTCCGTTCGCCGCCGCGTACGCGACCGCCCCCTGGATGAGCGCGAGCGCGATGCCCTTCCCGCGGTGGCCCGGGCGCACGCGCACGCACCACAGCGACCACACGGGCAGGTCGTCGACGTGCGGGATCCGCCGCGACCGTTCGAAGGGCAGCTCGGCCCGGGGCGCGACCGCGGCCCAGCCGGCGACCTCGCCGTCGTCGTAGGCGAGCACCCCCGGCGCGACCGGGCGCCCGGTGAGCTCGCGGACGTACTCGCGTCGCGCGGGCCCGACGAGCTCGCGGTTGGTCCGCGAGTCGAGCCGGTGGCTCAGGCACCAGCAGACGTTCGCGTCCGGGTTCCGCGGGCCGAGCACCGTCGCGACGTCGTCGAACCGCTCCCGCGTCGCCGGCTGGACCTCGATGGCCATCGCGCCACGCTAGTGACGGCGGCGGCGTCCGGCCACACCCCGGATGCCGCCTCCTCGGGTCAGCGTCCCGGCTGCGCACCCGCCAGGAACCGCTCGGCGATCCCCGTCCACCGCGTGCGGGCCGCCTCGTTGGCCTCGGGCGTGGGCAGGCCCATCTGCGTCGCCACGAGCGACGCCGTCCCGTTCCTCTTCGGCTCGCTGGTGACGACGACGGAGGTGCCGTCGGCCGCCCTCGTCCGCCAGGTGATGCGCCGGTCGGTGCCGCTGACCCGCACGTCGGACCCGGCGACGATCTCCTGCACGGCCGCGTCGCCGTCGGCGAACGACCGCCAGCGCTCCATCAGCTCGGTCATGCCGAGCGGCGTGGCCCGGCTGACGCTGGTCTGGAAGGTGCCGTCGGAGCGCTGGCCCGGGACGCGGCGGCCGATGTGGTGCTCGTAGGCGACCGTCACCGACTGGGTCCACCAGCCGCGCTGCTCGAAGCCGTCGCCGAGCTCCTCGTAGACGTGCAGCGCGATCGCCCGGTGGTCCAGGTCCTTCGCGCCGACGGAGTCCAGGAAGCGGAGCCACTCGTCCCACGACCGCTTCGTGGTCCGCTCGATCGGCCCGATCCGGGGGTTGTCCGCCATGGCCGCGATCCTGCCGGACCGGCGTCAGCCGCGGGGCGGCCCGCCCACGGAGCGGCGGTGCGGTCAGGCGCGTTGCAGGAACTCCAGGCGGTTGCCGAACGGGTCGGACGCGCCGGAAGCCGGGGAAGTCGGCGTCCCGGGTGACCCCTCGAGCACGTCCCGATCCTGACGCCGCGCGCCGAGTCGACCTGTGGCGGTCCCGGCGCCGTCGAGACCGCCACGGGTCGACGACGGGCGGCGTCCGCGGACCGCCGGGGCACGATGGCGGCATGCCGCGGCTGCTCGTCGTCCACCACACGCCCTCGCCCAACCTGCAGACGGTGCTCGAGGCGGCCCGCGAGGGCGTGGCGATGGTCGAGGAGACCGAGCTGGTCGAGCGGCCGGCGCTGTCGGCCGGGCCCGCGGACCTGCTCGCCGCCGACGGCGTCCTGCTCGGCACCCCGGCCAACATCGGCTACATGAGCGGGGCGCTCAAGCACTTCTTCGACACCGTCTACTACCCGTGCCTGGACGCCACCGTCGGCCTGCCCTTCGGCGTCTGGGTGCACGGCGGCGACGACACCGCCGGCGCGCTCAGGGCGATCGGCACGATCACCGGCGCGCTCCGGTGGAAGCAGGTCGCGGCACCCCTGTCGCTCACCGGCGCCCCCACGAAGGACGACCTCGAGGCGGTCCGCGAACTCGCCGCCACCGTCGCGGTGAGCCTGGAGGGCCGCTGAGTCCTAGCCTGCCGGGGTGAGCACCCGTCGTCTCGTCGTCATCGGAGGGGACGCCGCCGGCGGCAGCGCGGCGTCCCAGGCCCGGAAGCGGCAGCCCGACCTCGAGGTCGTGATGTTCGAGCGCGGCCGCGCGACCTCCTACTCCGCCTGCGGCATCCCGTACTGGATCTCCGGCACCGTCGACAGCGAGGCCCGGCTGGTCGCCCGCACGCCCGAGCAGCACCGGGCGGCCGGCATCGACGTCCGCATGCGCACGGAGGTCGTCGGCATCGACACCGACAAGGGCGTCGTCCACTGGCGCGACCTCGACGCCGGCACCGAGGGCACCGAGCCCTACGACGACCTCGTCTACGCCACCGGCAGCGTGCCGATGCGCCCGCCGGTCGAGGGCATCGACGCCGAGGGCGTCTACGGCGTCCAGGTCCTCGACGACGGCGTCGCGCTGCGCGCCGAGCTCGACAGCGGCCGCGTGCGGAAGGTGGTCGTCGTCGGCGGCGGCTACATCGGCCTGGAGATCGCCGAGGCGTGCCGGATGCGCGGGCTCGAGGTCACCGTCGTCGACAAGTCGGCCACCCCGGTGGGCACCTTCGACCCCGACGTCGGCCGGTTCATCGCCGACGGCATCCGCAGCGAGGGAGTCGAGCTGGTCCTGTGCGACGGCGTCGCGGGCATCGACGTCGACCGCGGCGGGCGGGCGCGCGCGGTGGTCACCGAGAGCGGCCGCGAGCTGCCCGCCGACCTCGTCGTCCTCGGCCTCGGGGTGCGGCCGAACGTGCGGCTGGCGAAGGAGGCGGGCATCCCGCTCGGCACCTCCGGCGGCGTCGCCGTCGACCAGCGGATGCGGACCCAGGTGCCCGGCGTGTGGGCGGCCGGCGACTGCGTGGAGTCGGTGCACCGGCTGTCGAAACAGCGGGTCGTCGTCGCGCTCGGCACGCACGCCAACAAGCAGGGCCGGGTGGCCGGGATCAACGTCGGCGGCGGCTACGCCACCTTCCCCGGCGTCATCGGGACGGCGATCACCAAGATCTGCACGGTGGAGGCCGCGCGCACCGGGCTGTCGGAGAGGGAGGCCGAGGACGCCGGCTACTCCTTCGTCACCGCCGCCGTCGACTCCACCACCACCGCCGGCTACATGCCCAACGCGTCCCCGATCCGGGTCAAGATGATCGCCGAGCGGCGCAGCGGCCGGCTGCTCGGCGCCCAGGTGGTCGGCGAGGAGGGCGCGGCCAAGCGGGTCGACGCGCTGGCCATCTGCATCTGGAACGAGATGACCGTCGACGAGGTCCTGTCGCTGGACCTGTCCTACGCGCCGCCGTTCGCGCCGGTGTGGGACCCGGTGCTCATCGCCGCCCGCAAGGCGTTCGAGGCCGTGGAGGCCGACACCCGCAGCTGACCGGTCAGCGCAGCACGCCCGCCATCCGCTCGACGATCGCGGTGAGCACCGGCTCGGGCGTGGCCAGGTTCAGCCGCACCGCGCCGCGGCCGGCCTCGCCGCAGCGGGCGCCGTCGACCACCGCCACCCCGGCCCGCTCGAGCAGCAGGTCGCCCGGGGCGTCGGCCGGGAGGCCCTCCAGCCAGGCCAGGTAGGTGCCCTCCGGCGGGCGGTACCGGACCCCGGGCAGGTGCGAGGCGACCAGGTCGGCGAGCAGCCGGCGGTGCCGGTCGAGGACGGCGATCGTCTCCTCCAGCCAGCCGACGCCGTCCCGGTAGGCGGCGGTGTTGGCGACCGCGCCGAGCGTCGAGCAGCCGTGCTCCACCCCGTGCCCGACCCGCGCCCACAGCTCGGCGTCGGCGTCGTTCGAGAGCAGCAGCTGCGCGCACTTGAGGCCGGCGAGATCCCACGCCTTGGACGCGCTGGTGGCGGTGAGGGTGTGCGCGGCGGTGGTGTCCGACAGCGACGCGTAGGGCACGTGCCGGGAGCCGGGGAAGACCAGCGGCGCGTGCACCTCGTCGGAGAACACCCGGCCGCCGTGCCGGTCGACCACCTCGGCGACGGCGAGCATCTCCGCGGGCTCGAGCACCCGGCCGATCGGGTTGTGCGGGTTGCACAGCACCAGTAGGTGCCCGCCGGCGCGGAAGGCGGCGTCGAGCGCGTCGAGGTCGTAGACGAACCGGTCGCCGTCGCGGGCCATCGGCACCTCGAGCACCTCCCGGCCCAGCGCCGGCGGCACCTCCAGGAAGGGCATGTAGGCCGGGGTGGGCAGGACCACCGGCGAGCCGGGCCGGGACAGGTGGGTGATGGCCGCGGACAGCCCGGCCAGGACGTCGGCCATCGGCCGGACCCGCTCCGGCGGCACCTCCCAGCCGTGCCGGTCGCGCAGGAAGCCGGCGGTCGCCCGCGCCACGTCGTCGGCGAGCCAGTCGGGCAGGTAGCCGAACAGGCCGCGGGCGACGGCGTCCTGCAGCGCGGCGGTCACCGCGGGCGCGGTGCCCAGGTCGGACTCGGCCACCCAGGCGCCGAGCGCGTCGGGGTAGCGGGTCCACTTCAGGCTGCCGCGCGAGCGCAGGCCCGCGACCACGGCGTCGGCGTCACTCGTCACGGTGCCGATCCTGCCCGCTGGCGGCCGGGGCGCGCGCGGGCTGGGAGGGTGCTCCCCGTGCGGCTGCTGCTGGTGGTGAACGGATCGGCCGGGAGCGCCGACGCGCTGGACCCGGCGCTGGAGGTGCTGCGCGCCGGCGCCGACGTGGAGGTCGCGGCGACCGCGGACGCGGGCGACCTCGACCGGGTGCTCGCCGGGCGGGACGGGCGCCGGCTGGTCGTCGCCGGCGGCGACGGCTCGGTGCACGCGGTCGTCGCCGCGCTGGACCGCGCCGGCGCCCTCGATCCCGCCGACCCGCTCGGCGTCGTGCCACTCGGCACCGGCAACGACCTGGCCGGCGCGCTCGGGCTGCCCGACGACCCGGCCGCCGCCGCCCACTGCGTCCTCGACGGCGCCCCGCGCCCGCTGGACCTGCTGCGCGACGACGCCGGGGGCGTGGTCGTCAACGCGGTGCACGCCGGGATCGGCGTCCGCGCCGCGGACGAGGCCGCAGGGCTCAAGGACCGGTTCGGCGCGCTCGCCTACCCCGTCGGCGCGGCCGTGGCCGGGATCGCCGGCGCGGACCACCGGCTGCGGGTGACCGTCGACGGCGCCGTCGTCACCGCGCCCGCCGGCTGGGCGGCCGACGGGGGGACGCCGCTGCTCGTGGTCGGCGTGTGCAACGGGCCCACCATCGGCGGCGGGACGGCGCTCGCGCCGGGCGCCGACCCCGGCGACGGCCTGGCCGACGTCGTGGTCAGCGCGGCCACCGGTCCCGCCGCGCGGGCCGCGTTCGCCGTCGCGCTGCTCGCCGGGCGGCACCCCGCCCGCGACGACGTCGTCCTCGTCCGCGGGCGGGAGGTCACCGTGAGCGGCGGGCCGGCCGGGCTGGACGCCGACGGCGACCTGCTGCCGCCGGTGGGCGCGCGCACCTGGCGGGTGGTCCCGGCCGCGTGGTCGGTGTCCGTGCCGCGCTGACCGCTCAGGCCGCCGGGGACCAGCCGAGCAGCGGGCCGAGGCGCTCGGCGGTGTCGGTGAGGATCTGCTCGTAGTCGGCCTCGGCGAAGCTGAACGGCAGCGCGAACACCACCTCGGTGACCTCGCGGAAGCCGGCGTGCGCGTACAGGGCCTCGGCGATCTGCTCCGAGGTGCCGAGCAGGTCGCGGGCGAACAGCAGCCTCCCCGGGCCCTGGGGGACCCCCACCCGCGGGCTGCGGGCCTCGACGTAGGCGGCGTACCGCTCCCGCTGCTCGGCCGTGGCACCGTCGGTCGGGATGACGACCAGCCCCTGCGACACCCGCCCGGTGGGGTTCGCCTCGCGGAAGGCACGCACCTGGTCCGCCTGGATCTGCGCGAAGTCGGTGGAGCCGCCCTCGGCGCGGACCACGCTGCTGGTCAGGAAGTGCACGCCCGCCTGCCCGGCCCACTGCGCCGAGCGGGTGCTCGCCCCGCCGTACCAGAGCCGGTCGCGCAGGCCGGGGGAGTGCGGCTGCACCCGGTCCGACCACTCCTCGACGACGCCCTCGCGGCCCGCGAACGACGCCGCGGGCTCCCCGGCGACCAGCCGCAGCAGCCGCTCCACCCGGGTGTAGGAGAAGTCCTCGACGTCGGCGGTGTCGGGGTAGAGCGCGGCCCTGACGTCGTCCCAGTGCATCGGCGGGCCGACGCTGACCCCGGGGTTGAGCCGGCCGCCGGAGAGGACGTCGACGGTGGCGAGGTCCTCGGCCAGCCGCAGCGGGTTCTCCCAGCCGAGCGGGGTGACCGCGGTGCCGAGCTCGATCCGCGACGTCCGCTGCGTGGCCGCGGCGAGGACGGCGACCGGCGAGGAGATGCCGTACTGCAGGTGCCGGTGGCGCAGCCAGGCACTGTCGAAGCCCAGCCGCTCGCCGAGCTCGACCGTCCGCAGCGTCGTCTCGTGACCCGCGGCCGGGTCGGCGGGGTCGAACAGGCCGATGGTGAGGAAGCCGAGCCGTGCGAGGGGGGTACCGGGGGCGGGCACGGCGTCGATCCTGCCCGCCCCGGTCGGGCCGGTCCGGCGCGGGCCCGCCGGCGTTCCGGTCACCCGGCGGCGTGGCGGGGTCGCGGACGCCCGTCCGCGGTCACCGCACGCGGACGGCGAGCAGCGCGACGTCGTCGTCGGTGGAGCCCCGGACGCCCTCCAGCAGCCGGTCGAGCAGGTCGTCCAGCGAGCCGGCGCCGTCCGCCGCGACGGCGGCGGTGAGCTGGGCGATGCCGTCGTCGAGGTCGGTGCGGCGGCGCTCGACCAGGCCGTCGGTGTAGAGCAGCACCGTGCTGCCCGGCTCCAGGGCGATGCGGTGGGTGCCCCGCGCCCGGGTGGCGTCCAGGCCCACGAGCAGGTCGGGGGGAGAGGCGAGCACCTCGACGCGGCCGTCGGCGTGCCGCAGCAGCGGCGGCGGGTGCCCGGCGTTGCTCCAGGACAGCACCCGGCCGCCGTCGTCGCCGAGGTCGACCCGGCTGACCAGCGCGGTGGCCAGGGCGCCGGTGCGCAGGCCGGCGACGGCGGCGTCGAGCCGGTCCAGCGCCCGGGCCGGCGGCTCGCCGCCCTCGAAGGCGAAGCCGCGCAGCATCGCCCGCAGCTGGCCCATGGTGGCCGCGGCGGCGACGTCGTGGCCGTTGACGTCGCCGATGACCAGCACCGTGGCGCCGTCGGAGTCGTCGAAGGCGTCCCACCAGTCCCCGCCGACCTGCGCGCCGGCGCTGCTGGGCAGGTAGCGGGCGGCCAGCTCCAGCCCGTCCGGGGCGGGCAGCTCGCCGAGCAGCGCGCGCTGCAGCGTGGTGGCCACCGACTCCTGCCGGGCGAGCAGCACCGCGCGGCCGACGGCCTGGGCGGTGTACTGGGCGAGGGCGAGGACCAGGCCCTGCTCGACCGGGCCGAACGCGTGCGGCTCGTCCCAGGCCAGGCTCAGCGTGCCGGGCAGCGCGCCGGCGACCGGCAGCGGCAGGTGCGCCGACGCCCCGGCCGGCCGCGGGGGCCGCGCGTGCGGGAAGCGTTCGGCGGTGGTGGCGGGGTCGGGGAGGAACACCGCGCGCCCGGTGGCCAGCGCGACCGCCGGCGGGACCTCGGCGCCCAGCGCGACGGAGGCGGAGTCGTCCTCGGGGGAGCCGTCCGCGGAGCCGGGCACCGGCCGCAGCCGGCGGGTCGCGGGGTCGACGAGCGCCAGGCAGGTCCGCGAGGTGCCCAGCGCCTCGGCGGCGGCGCCGGTCACGGCCGCGGCGACGTCGTCGAGGGTGACCGCGTCGGCCAGCGTCTCGGCGAACCGCAGCAGCAGCCGGGTCTGCTCGCTGATCCGCTCCGCGGCGCGCCGGGCGGTCTCGGCGTCGCGGGTCAGCGCGCGCAGCCGCAGCTCGGAGGCGGCCAGCCCCGCGACCTGGGTGAGCACCGCGACGTCGGTGCCGGTCCAGTCGCGGGGGCGGGAGTCGATGGCGCAGACCGCGCCCACGACGTCGCCGTCCGGGCCGACCAGCGGCACCCCGCAGTAGGCGACCACCCCGAGGTCGTCGATCGCCCGGTTGCCGGCCAGGACCTCCACCTCGCGGGCGTCGCGGACCACCAGCGGCTGTGCGGTGACCCGCACGTACTGGCAGAACGAGTGGCTCAGCGGGGTGCTGCGGCGGGCCTGCCACTCGGGCGGGAGGCCGACCGCGCCGGGGAACACCTGGCGGTCGGGCTCCACGAGGGTCACCAGCGCGGTGGGGACGTCGAGCAGCGTGCGGACCAGGACGACCAGCCGGTCGAAGTCGGCGTCGGCGATGCCCGACGGGTCGTCGGTCCCGCTGTCCGCGCTGGTCACGGGCCCACGGTAGTCGGCCCGCGCGCGGTCACCGGGGGAGCCGGCCCATGAGGTGGAACTCGGGGTTGGGCGGGATCGCGGCGAAGTGCGCGAGCCGGTTGGACAGCGCGAAGAAGGCGGTGATCGCGCCCACGTCCCAGACGTCGTCCTCGGTCAGGCCGTGCGCGCGCAGCCGGTCGAGGTCGGCGGCGGTGACGGCGGCGGGGTCGGTGGCCAGCCGGACGGCGACGTCGAGGACGGCGCGCACCCGGTCGTCGAGCGGGGCCTTGCGCCAGTCGACGGCGACCAGGTCGGCCAGGTACGGGTCGCGGGTGCGGATGCGCGCGATCGCGCCGTGCGCCACCACGCAGTACGCGCAGTCGTTGGCCGCGCTGGTGGCGACCACGACCAGCTCGCGCTCGCCGGTCGACAGGCCCGGGGTGTCCTTGTCCATCAGCGCGTCGTGCATGGCGAGGAACGCCCGCTCCTCGGCCGGCCGCCAGGCCAGCGCCGCGAAGACGTTGGGCAGGAACCCCGACTTCTCCGCCACCTCCGCGTGGCGCCCGGCCAGGTCCGGCGGCAGGTCGGCGGGGTCGGCGACGGGGAAGCGGCTGATCGGCGTCGGGTCGGTCGTCACCCCGTCAGCGTGCCCCGCGGCCGGTCCGGCGTCGACCGTGTGCGCCGGCGCCGCGTCCGTCACGCCGGAGTGCGGCGTGGGGCGCGCACCGTCCCGCGGATCCGCCCGGGCGTCAGTCGCCGACGACGACGCGGTCGCGGCCCTCGCGCTTGGCGCGGTAGAGGCGGGCGTCGGCGCGGCCGAGCAGCTGCGCGGGCGTCCGGTCGGGCACCTCGCTGGTGCTGGCGGCGCCGACGCTCACGGTCACCGGCAGGTCCCCGGTGAGCGGGCCCCACGCGTGGGCGGCCACGGCGCTGCGGACGTCCTCCAGGTACCGGGCCGCGGCCGCGGCGTCGGCGCCGGCGAGGACGACGAGGAACTCCTCGCCGCCCAGGCGGGCGACCAGCGAGGCGGTGCCCGGGGCCGGGAGGTCCTGCACGATGCCCGCGACGGTGCGCAGCACCTCGTCGCCGACGGCGTGCGAGCAGGTGTCGTTGACCCGCTTGAAGTGGTCCAGGTCCAGCAGCGCCACCCACACCAGCGCGCCGTCGGCCAGCATCCGCGGCAGCTCGTCGTCGACGTGCCGGCGGTTGTGCAGGCCGGTGAGCGGGTCGCGCAGGGACAGCTCGCGCCAGCGGCGGCTCTGCCGGCGGGCCTCGGTGGTCTCGTACATGGCCTGCAGCGCGCGGGCGCGGGACTCGCGCTGGGCGGACTGCTGCTCCATCAGCTCGGCGCAGTAGCGCTTGTGCTCCTCGAAGGCGGCGCGGTGGTCGCCGGCGGCCGCGTGCAGCTCGGCCTGCTCGGCCCGGGCGCGCACCCGGATGGAGGTCAGCCCGTGCTGCCGGCAGCGGCGCACGCACTCGTCGAGGGTGCGCTGGGCGGCGTCGACGGCGCCGCGGCGGCGCTGCACCTCGGCGAGGGTGAGGAGGTAGTCGGCCCCGGCGTCGCCGTCGTGGGAGCTGTCGAGCACCTCCGGCGCCAGGCCCGGCAGCAGCGCCTCCTCGGCCTCGTCCAGCCGGTCCAGGCCCATGAGGGCGCGGGCGACGGTGTCCAGGCGGCCGACGTCGAGCGGGACGCCGTGCGCGGCGGCCAGCTCCTGCAGCCGGCTGCTGAACCGCAGCGCGTCGGCGAACCGGCCGGCGAGGGTGTCGGTGTAGGCGCGGTTGTTGAGGATGCGCAGCTGGCGGTCGACGTCGCCGAGGTCCTCGGCCAGCCGGAGGACGCTGGCGTAGCGCTCGGGCGCGGCGGGGTCGCGGGACAGGCCCAGGACGTCGGCCAGCCGGACCAGGTGGTCGATGCGCAGGGCCGGGAGCGCGTCGTCGTCGAGCAGGTCGACGCCCTGCACGGCGTGCTCGAGCGCGCCGGCGAGGTCGCCGAGCTCCTGGAACACCGCGGTGAGGACGAAGGAGCTGCGGGCGAGCAGGTGCCGGGACCGGGCCTCGGTGGCCCAGCGGTGCACCTCCTGCGCGATCCGCCCGCCCTCGGCCACCGAGCCGCGCCGCCGCAGCAGGTCGGCGGCCACCAGCCGCGCCCGCTGCTCGAGGTCGGGGCGGCCGAGCTCGCGGGCGGTCCCCGCGGCGGCGCCGGCGCGCTCCGCGGCGGCCTCGGAGTCGAAGCGGGCGAGGGTCTCCAGCTCGTCGAGCGTCGTGAGCAGGACCGCGAGCGGGTCCGGCGGCCGCGGGGAGCCCCCGGGCACGGCGCCGGCGTCCGGACGGACGGCGAGACTGGTCACGACTCCCCATCGGCAGCGGGGCCCCGCCGCGACAGGGCGGACACGGGATCCCCACCCGGTCGGGTGAGCGCGGGGGCGCTCGCCGGGCAGCCGGCCATCGGCACCTCCGCGGGGCGTGCGAACCGCTGTGCCACCCATCACAGCAGATGCCACCCCGGGACGGGGGGACGCGCGCCCGGGCGCCTGCCGCTGGGGGCCGCTCAGGCCCGGCGGCGGCGGAGCACGCCCTCCTGGACGACGGTGAGCACCAGCCGCCCCTCGCGGTCGAACACCCGCCCGGAGCAGAGCGCCCGGCCGCCCGCGGACCAGGCGCTCTCCTGCTCGAAGCACAGCCAGGTGTCGGCGCGGGCCGGGCCGTGGAACCAGACGGCGTGGTCGAGGCTCGCCGTCACGAGGCCGGGGTCGCCGATGACCGCCGCGTGCGGGGCGACCGCGACGGCGAGCAGCAGCATGTCGGTGGCGTAGGCGAGCGCGCAGGCGTGCAGCCGCGGGTCGTCCGGGAGCGCCTCGCGGGAGCGGAACCAGAAGCGCTGCCGCGGCGGCGCGGGCTCGCCCCGGCCGGCGGCGATCCGGGGCGGCCCGCCGTCGAACCGGAAGTCGAACGGGTGCCGCGCGTCCAGCCAGGTCAGCCAGGCGAGGACGGAGGCGGGGGCGCCGGCCGCCGCGTCGGCCGGCGCGGCCAGGGACTCCGGCGGCGGGGCGTCCAGGGTGGGCACCTGGTGCTCGGGGCCGGTCTCGGGCCGGGCGAAGGACGCCGTCAGCACCAGGACCGTCTCCCCGTGCTGGACGGCGGCGACCTCCCGGGTGGTGTAGCTGCCGCCGTCGCGCACCCGGGTGACCTGCAGGTCGGTGGGCGCGGCCGGGTCGCCGGCGCGGACGAAGTAGGCGTGCAGCGAGTGCACCGCCCGGTCGTCCGGGACGGTCGCCGTGGCCGCGAGCAGCGCCTGGGCGACCACCGCGCCGCCGAACGCCCGGTCGGCCGGCACGCCGCGCGCCGCGCCGCGGAACCGGCCGGGTGCGGCCTCCGCGACGTCGAGCAGGGCGACCAGCCCACCGGGGACCGGACCCCCGCCGACCGGCTGTGCCACGCCCGCCCCCGTTCCGCCCGCCCGACCGACCGCGAGCAGTGAACCACCCGGGCGGGAGCGGGCTCAGCCGCCGGCGAGCAGGGCGCGCACCGCGTCGAGGTCGTCGGCCTGGCCCGGGGTCTTGTCCGGCCGGTAGCGGAGCACCCGGGCGAAGCGCAGCGCCAGCCCGCCGGGGTAGCGCGGGCTGCGCTGGGCGCCGTCGAGCGCGACCTCGACGACGAGCTCGGGCCGCAGCTCCACGCCCCACGGGTGCTCGGCGCGGGCGAGCGCGGGGAAGGTGCGGGTCTGCCAGTCCAGCAGCTCGTCGGTCATGCCCTTGAACGTCTTGCCGACCATCACCGGCTCGCCGCCGTCGGGGTCGCGGGCGCCGAGCCAGATGTTGGACAGCGTGCCGGTGCGCCGGCCGTACCCCCACTCGGCGGCGAGGACGACGAGGTCGAGGGTGTGCACCGGCTTGACCTTCTGCCACGCGCGGCCGCGCCGGCCGGCGGCGTACGGGGCGTCCAGCGCCTTGACCACCACGCCCTCGTGCCCGGCGGACAGCGCGTCGTCGAGCACCGCGGCCGCCTGCTCCGGCGTCGGCCGGCGGACCCCGGGCATGCGCAGCGGGGCGTGCGCGTCGTCGGCGAGCAGGCCGGCCAGCGCGTCGAGGCGGACGTCGAGCGGCTCGTCGAGCAGGTCGCGGCCGTCGAGGTGCAGCACGTCGAACAGGAACGGGCTCAGCAGCACGGCCGCGTCCTCGGAGGTGTCGACGCCGTCGCTGCCGAAGCGGCTCATCGTGTCCTGGAAGGCGCGCGGGCGGCCGTCGTCGTCGAGGGCGAGGGTCTCGCCGTCGAGGACGGCGGTGCGGCAGGGCAGCGCGCGGACCCGCTCGACCAGCTCCGGCACGCCGCCGGTGACCTCGCGCAGCGTGCGGGTCCACACCCGGACGTCGTCGCCGTCGCGGTGCACCTGGATGCGGGCGCCGTCGAGCTTGTGCTCCACGGTGACCGCGGGGCCGAGGTCGGCGAGCGCGGCGTCGAGGGAGGAGCCGGGGCTGGCCAGCATCGGCCGCACCGGGCGGCCCACCCGCAGCCCGACCGCGGCGAGGGCGTCCTCCCCGCCGCCGAGGGCGAGGACGGCGGTCTCGTCGAGCCGGCCGGCCAGCATCATCGCCCGCCGGACCGCCGGTGCCGGGACGCCGGCCGCGGCGGCGATCGCGTCCAGCACCACGCCCTCCAGCGCGCCCTGCCGCAGCTCGCCGCCCAGCAGCCGGACGAGGAGGTGCTGCTCGTCGGCGGTGGCGGCGGTGAGCAGCTCGGTCAGCAGCGCCTCGCGGCGGGCGGCCGAGCCGCTGCCGGCCGTGCCGGCCAGCGCGGTGAGCGCGCGGTCGACCGCCGCGACGGTCAGCGACGGCGCGGCCGCGGCCGGCGGGGCGGTCCGCGCCAGCGTGCGCCAGCCGACGCCGACCCGGCCCTGCGGCAGCTCGCCGGCCAGCCACGCGGCCACCGGCCCGGCCTCGTCCGGCCCGGCCGCGCGCAGCGCCCCGGCGATGGCCTGCGCCTTGGCGGTGCGCGAGCGGGTGGCGGCCACGGCCGCGGAGGCGGCGACGACGTCGGCGAGCAGCACGCGGCGATGGTGACAGTGCGGTACGACTCCGGGAGGTGCGCGTGCCGTGATCCCGTTAGCGTCGTCCGCGCGCCGAGAGGAGGTGCTCCCGCGTGAACCTCGAGAAGGTCGTCTTCGGGTTCTTCGTGCTGCTCGCCGCCACGCTCAACTTCGGGTTCTTCCTGGGCGACATCGACGACCCGGCGGTGCACAACGTCTACGAGCTGTTCGCCGCGCTCGTGGTCAGCCTCGTCGCCACGGTGCTCAAGTTCGGCGACCGCACCCAGATCGGCGCGGTGCACCTGGCCACCAGCCTGGTCGCCGACCTGCAGCTGGTCGCGGCGACGATCACCTGGGCCTGGGCGGTGCACGTCTCCGCCGAGGGGCTGACCGACGTGACGACGGCGAGCATGGTGTCGCTGTCGGGCGGGGCGCTGCTGGCCAACGTGGTCTCGGTGGTGCTGCTCGTCGTCGAGACCGTGTCCTTCCAGCGGCACTGAGGCGGGCCGCCGTGGAGACCGCGCCGCCGCCCCCCGTCACCACCCGCGGACGGCGCATCCGCCGCCGGGCGCCGGTGGTGCCGCGCGCGGAGGGCTCGGCGACGGTGTTCACCGTCCTCCGGCGGATGCGCGCGCCGCTGATCACGCTGATCGTCATCTTCGCCGTCAGCGTGCTCGGGCTGTCGCTGGTCCCGGGCGTGGACGCGGACGGGCAGCCGGCCCGGCTGAGCCCGTTCGACGCCTTCTACGTCATGAGCTACACCGCGACCACGATCGGCTTCGGGGAGATCCCGTACGCGTTCAGCTACGCGCAGCGCATGTGGGTGACCGGCGCGATCTACCTGACCGTGGTCGGCTGGGCGTACGCGATCGGCTCGCTGCTGGCGCTGCTGCAGGACCGCGCGTTCCGCCAGGCGATGGCGCTGCGGCACGTGTCGCGCAAGGTGACCCGGCTGCGCGAGCCGTTCCTGCTCATCTGCGGCTACGGGCAGGCCGGGGAGACGCTCGGGCTGTCGCTGGACGCGCTCGGCCGCCGGTTCACCGTCGTCGACATCGCCGAGAGCCGCATCGACGCCCTGGAGATCGCGCCGCACCGGGGCGACGTCCCCGGCGTGGTGGGCGACGCGCGCGACCCGCACGTGCTCGGCGTCGCCGGCCTCGGCCACCCGTGGTGCGAGGGGGTGCTGGCCGTGACCGGCGACGACGAGGCCAACCTCGCCGTCGCCATGGCCGCCGCCCTGCTGCGCCCGGACCTCACGGTGGTCACCCGCACGACGTCGGCCGCGGTCGCCGAGCGGATGAGCCGGTTCGGCTCGCCGACGGTCATCAACCCCTTCGACCGGTTCGGCGACCACCTGCGGCTGGCGCTGCGGACGCCCGCGTCCTACCAGCTCACGACCTGGCTGGAGAGCGGGCCGGGCGCCGAGCTGCCGCCGCGGGGCACGGCGCCCGCGCCGGGCCGGTGGGTGGTGTGCGGCTACGGCCGGTTCGGCCGGCACTTCGCCGCCGACCTGGGCGCCGAGGGCCTGGAGGTCACCGTCGTCGACACGACGCCGGGCGACGGTGTCGTGGAGGGCGACGCCGCCGATCCCGACGTCATCCGGCGGACGGACCTGGCCACGGCGGTCGGGCTGGTGGCCGGCACCGACAACGACACCACCAACCTCTCGCTGGTGGCCGAGGCGCGGCGGGTCAACCCCTCGCTGTTCGTCGCCGCCCGCCAGAACCAGCCCGCCGACGCCGCCCTGTTCGCCGCCATGGAGGTCGACGCGCTGCTCGTGCCCACCGAGGTGGTCGCGCACGACGCCTACGCCCGGCTGAGCACGCCGCTGCTGTGGCGGTTCCTGCGCGAGCTGCCCGGGCAGAGCGACGAGTGGTCGGCGGGCGTCGTCGAGCGGCTGCTGGACGCGTGCGGTGCGCACCTGGAGGCGCTGTGGAAGGTGCGCCTGACCCCGGAGGACGCGCCGGCGCTGCACCCGCGGCTGGCCGGAGGGTGCTTCCGGCTCGGCGACCTGCTGCGCGACCCGGCCGACCGGGACCAGACCCTGCTGGCCGTGCCGCTGCTCCTGCTGCGCGGCGAGGAGGCGGTGCTGACCCCCGACCCCGGGACGGTGCTCGAGCCCGGCGACGAACTGCTGTTCGCCGGCCGGGCCGCGGTGCACCGGGAGGTGGAGGCGACCCTGTTCATCGACGGGGTCGCCGACTACCTGGTCACCGGCCAGCGGGTGCCGCAGAGCTGGATCTGGCGCAAGCTGAGCCGGTCGGCGCCGGTCGAGGACGCGGCCCCCGCGCCCTGACCCCGTCGGGGGGACACGTGCCCGACCAGGCCCCGGCCCGCCGGCTGCTCGGCGCCCTCACCGGCCGGGACGCCGTCCGGCCGCCGTCGCTGCGCACGGACGACGACCGGTCCGCCTCGCGGCTGGAGCTGTTCTTCGACCTGGCCTTCGTCCTGGTCGTCGCCGAGCTCGCGATCGCGCTGCGCGAGGACGTGACCCTGCACGGGTTCCTCGTCTTCGCCGGCCTGTTCACGACCGTCTGGTGGTCCTGGGTCAGCTCGACCCTCTACGCCAACCGCTTCGACCACGACGACGTCGTCTACCGCCTGTACAAGCTCGGGAGCATGGCCGCCGTCGTCGGGCTGGCGGCCTCGGCGTCGGAGGCGACCGGCGAGCGGTTCGCCGTCTTCGTCGTCTGCCAGCTCCTGCTGCGCGCGATGCTGCTCCTGCAGTACCACCGCGCCCACCGGCACGTGCCGGACGCGCGGCCGATCACCCGGCTCTACCTGGCCGGGACCGCCGCGGGCGCCGTGCTCTGGACGGTGTCGCTCGCGGTGCCCCGCCCGGCCGCGTTCGCCCTGTGGGCCGCCGCGGTGCTGGCCGAGGCGCTGGTCCCGCTGCTGGCGACGCGGTCCTCGGCCGACCTGCCGCTGCACGTCGAGCACCTGCCCGAGCGGTTCGCGCTGTTCGTCATCCTCGTGCTCGGCGAGCCGGTCGCCGCGGTCGCGCACGGCCTGTACGACGCCGGCTGGTCGGGCTCGGCGCTGCCGGTGGCGGTGCTGGCCTTCGTCCTCGCCGCGGCGCTGTGGTGGAGCTACTTCGACCTCGCCGGCGCCCGCGCCAAGCGGCTGCTGGGCGAGGCGGGGGAGCACAACGGCGCCCACGCCCACGACGCGTACGTCTTCGGGCACCTGCCCCTGACGCTCGCGCTGGCCACGGTCGGCGCGGGTCTCGAGCTCGCGGTCGTGGAGGCCGCCGCCGGCGAGGTGCCGGCGGGGACCCGGTCGCTGGTGGCCGGCGGGGTGGCGGTCTACCTGGTCGCCGCGAGCGTCACCGCCTCGGCGATGACGGGGAAGGCCCGGCGCGGCTGGTGGTGGCCGCTGCTCGCCGCGGCCGTCGCCCTGCTCGACGCGCTGCTGGAGCTCCCGGCGTCCGTGGTCGTCGGCGCCCTGGCCGCGCTGGTCGTGACGGTCGTCGTGGTGGGCTGGGCGCAGCGCGCGGCGGGGGACCTGGAGACCGAGGAGGTCTGACCTCGGGAGGTCCGGGCCGGCCGCCGGCCGGGACCTCCGGCCGGGACCTCCGGCCGGGACCTCCGGCCGGGACCTCCGACCCTGCCGCCCGGCCGCGGTGCGGCGTGTCATGGGTGCGCGCCGGTTCCCGGTGACCGGCGTGGAGGGGGTCTGTGCCGTGACCTCGGGAGCCGTGCCCGGCGGCGTTGTCGTCGGTGTGGACGGCTCGGCGTGCGCCCGGGCCGCCCTCGCCTGGGCGGGCCGGATGGCCGCCCGCACCGGCATGCCGCTGACCGCGGTGCGCGCGTGGAGCGTG
This sequence comes from Geodermatophilus sp. SYSU D00663, assembly GCF_054050655.1. Taxonomy (NCBI): domain Bacteria; kingdom Bacillati; phylum Actinomycetota; class Actinomycetes; order Geodermatophilales; family Geodermatophilaceae; genus Geodermatophilus; species Geodermatophilus sp. SYSU D00663. Next base: position 41,343 of record NZ_JBJGZT010000007.1, read on the forward strand.
CCGACCGCACCCCGCCCGGACACCTGGGAGCCGGCCTACGTGCCGCCGCTGGCCGACTGGGAGCGGGCGGTGGAGCAGGCGCTCGCCGACGACGTCGCCGCGGCCGGCGTGCCCTCCGCCGTCGCGGTGACCTGCCGCGCGGTGCACCGGGCGCCGGTCGACGCGCTGCTGGCCGCGGCCGAGGGCGCGGAGCTGGTGGTGCTCGGCGCGCGGGGGAGGGGCGGCGCCCGCGGGCGGCTGCTCGGCTCGGTGGCGTCCTCGGTGCTGCGCGCGGCGCCCTGCCCGGTGACCGTCGTGCGGCCCGACGCGGTGCGCCCCGGCCGGGCCGAGGCCGTGGGGTCCGCCGTCGCGCGGCCCTGACGACGTGCGTCCCCCGGGACGGCCCCGGGGGTGGAGAGGGGGAGCCATGGACCCGTCGGCGCCGGAGCGCCGCGAGATGTCGCTCGAGGAGAAGCTCATCGCGCAGTGGGAGGCGCAGCACGACGTCGCCGCGCGCGGCCACCGCTGCGACCCGCTCGGCCTGCAGCACCAGCTCAGCCGCGAGCGGCTGGCCGACAGCACCCGGCCGCCCACCCCGCGCCGGCCCTCCGCCGCCGGCGCGGCCGCGGAGCCCGCCGGTCCGCCGCCGGGCGCCGCGCCGCACCCCGAGCCCCCGACGGCCCGCCGGCACCCGTGGCGGCGGTTCCACCACCACGCCTCCGAGAGCTGACCCCGCGCCGGCCGGGCAGCGCCGGACCGCGGCGTCCCACCGGGGACGGGAACGGGCCGCCCGGGTCCACCGGTCCGGACCGTGGGAGTGGTGTGGGGGCGCTGTGGGTGGGACGCGCGCAGCGGCGCCGACAGGCTCGCCGTCATGACGAACACCGCCTCCACCGCACCCGGCCGCACCGCCGTCCCGATGGCCGACGTCCGCGACATGTACGTCGTCCACCGCGCCTTCCGTCGCGAGTTCGGACTGCTCCCCGGGCTCGTGCGCGCGGTCGAGCCGGGCGACACCGCCCGCGCCGCCGTCCTCGCCCGGCACGCCCGGATGGTGCTGCTCGGCCTCCACCTGCACCACACCGCCGAGGACGACCTGCTGTGGCCGAGGCTGCTCGAGCGCTGCCCGCCCGACGCCGCCGTCGTCCACCGCATGGAGGCCCAGCACTCCGAGGTGGAGCGGCTGATCGGCGCCCTCGGCCCGGCGCTGGACCGCTGGGAGGTGGAGGCCCGGCCGGCGGTGGCCGAGGAGGTGGCGTCCACCGTCGAGGCGCTGGGCGCCGTCCTGGCCGAGCACCTGGCCGAGGAGGAGCGCGAGATCCTGCCGCTGGCGCAGCGGCACGTCACGCAGGCGGAGTGGGCGCAGCTCGGCGAGCACGGCAAGGGCGAGATGTCGGTGCGGGACCTGCCGCTGCTGTTCGGCGCGCTGCTGGAGGAGTGCGACCCCGACGAGCGGGCGATGATGCTGCAGGTCGTCCCGTTCCCGGTCCGGGTGCTGCTGCGCACGGTCTTCGCGCGCCGGTACCGCCGCTACGTCAGCGCGGTCCGCGGGCCCGCCTGATCGCCCCCACCAGGGCCGGGACGTCCTCCGGGCGCAGCAGCCGGCCGGCGTCCCAGGCCCGGGCGAACGCCTCCTCGCCGAGCGCCGCCCGCACCGCCGGCAGCTCCTGGGCGGCCAGCGCGACGTCGGGCGGGAACGCCACCGCCACCGCCGCCGCCTCCGCCGTCGCCGACCCCGCCGCGAACAGCTGCGCCGCGAGCTCGGGCAGCCCGCGGGAGGCGGCGACGGCGGCCAGCCCGGGCAGCGTGTAGGCCAGCGTCCACGAGGTGCGGACCTCCGCGGCGAGGCCGGCCGCCTCCGCCCACCGGTCGAGGGCGCCGTCCTCGTCGCCGGCGAGCGCGGCCAGGGAGGCCTGCACGTTGAGCAGCGTCGCCAGGCTGAACGGGCTGCCGAGCCCGCGGGCCAGCCGCTCGGCGTCGGCCAGCGTCGCCGTCCCGGCGGTGAGGTCGCCCGCCTGGAGCAGCAGCTGCCCCTGCGCGACGACGGCGTGCACCCGCGCCCACGCCTCCCCGGTCTCCCCGGCCAGCCGCAGCGCCTCGGCCAGGTCGCGCCCGGCGGCGGCGAGGTCGCCGCGGAACACCGCGGCCGAGCCGGTGAGCACCAGCGCCAGGGCGCGCAGGTCCCCGGCGCCGGCGGCCGCGGCGGCCGCCGCCGCCCCGGCCGCCGCCTCCGCCGTGCCGGGGACGTCACCGGCCGCGTGGCGCAGCGCGGCGAGGGCGAGCAGCAGCCGGGCGTCGTCGACCGGGTCCAGACCGGTGCGGTCGACCCGGGCGACCCAGCCCAGGCCCTCGGCGACGTCGCCGCGCACCGCCCAGTACAGCCAGGTCGCCCGCAGGAGCCGGGCGGCGTCGGCGGACCGCCCGGCGGCCACCAGCCGGCCGAGCGCCGCGCTCAGGTTGCCGTGGTCGCGCTCCAGCCGGTCCAGCCAGGCGCCCTGCTCGGGCCCGGTCAGCCCGGCCTCCGCGCCGGCGGCGAGGTCGAGGACGGCGGCCGTCGCGCGGTCGGCGGCCGGCTCGGTCTCCCCGGCGTCGGCCAGCCGTGCGGCGGCGTACTGCCGCACCGGCTCCAGCAGCCGGTAGCGGGCCTCGGGCCCGTCCTCGGCGACGACGAGGGACTGCTCGACCAGGCCGCCCAGGGCGGGCAGCACGTCGGGGACGCCGGCCACCGCCTGCGCGGCGTCGAGGGAGAAACCGCCGGCGAGCACCGCCAGCCGGCGCAGGAGCTGCTGCTCGGTGGCGGTCAGCAGGTCGTGGCTCCAGTCCAGCGCGGCCCGCATCGTGCGCTGCCGCTCGGGCAGGTCCCGGGCGCCGCCGGACCCGAGTGCCTCGTCCAGCCGGCCGAGCAGCGCGGCCGGCGGCAGGTAGCGCGCGTGCGCGGCGGCCAGCTCCAGGGCCAGGGGCAGCCCGTCGAGGCGCCGGCAGATCGCGGCGACGTCGGCGGCCGTGGCGCCGGTGAGGACGACCGGGCGCCCGGCGGCCGCTGCCCGGTCGAGGAACACCTGGGCGGCGGGGGAGGCGGCCACGGCCGCCGCGCCGCTGCCCGCCGGCAGCGGGAGGGGGGCGAGCGGGCGCTCCCGCTCCGCCCGCACCCGCAGCGGCGCCCGGCTGGTGGCCAGCACCGCCAGGCCCGGGCAGCGCCCGAGCAGGCCGGCGACCTCCGGCGCGGCGTCGAGCACGTGCTCGACGTTGTCGAGGACGACGAGGTGGCGCCGGTCCCCGATCCGGGCGGCCACCGCGTCAGCGACCGGCCCGGCCAGCTGACGGCCGCCGAGCGCGCGGGCCAGCGTGGGCAGCACCAGCCGCGCCTCGCGCACCGGGGCGAGCTCGACGACCGTCACCCCGTCGGGGAACGCGGCCGCCACCTCCCGGGCCACCGCCAGCGCCAGCGTCGTCTTGCCCACCCCGCCGGGCCCGGTGAGCGTGACCAGCCGGGCGGTGCCCGACCGCAGCAGCCCGGCGACCTCGGCGACGTCGCCCTCGCGGCCGAACACCGGCGCCGCGGGCGGCGGGAGGGAGTCCGCCGCGGGCCCGCCGCCGGCCGGGCGGGCGGCGGCGGTCAGGGCGGCGCGGCCGGCGTCGTCGAGGCCGAGGGCGTCGGCGAGCGCGCGCACGGTGTGCGGGTGGGGGCGGCGCCGCTCGCCCCGCTCCAGGGCGCTGACCGCCTTGGCGGTGAGCCCCGACCGGGCGGCGAGCTCCTCCTGGGTGAGGGCGGCCGCCGTCCGCCAGCGGCGCAGCAGCGCCGCCACGGGGCCGGGGTCGGACGGAGGGGCGCTCACCGGCCGGGAGGGTAGCGGCGGCCGGGACCTCCGGCCCTGCGGGACGCCATCGGCGGGCGTCACCAGTACGGCCTCCGAGCGTGCGATCGCGGCAGGGTGCTGAGCGCGGTATCCCGGCGCCGAGCGTCAGCTCGGATGCCGCGCCGTGGGCCACGGCCTGCCCTGAGCGCATCAGCGATCGCCTGGTGCCGGCGCAGACTCCGCTACCCGAACGGGGCCGCTGAGCGTCAGTGCAGCGCCGCGCTCGGTCCGAGACACCCGCGCCGGCACGACCGTCGTGTGGCGGCGACCGCGATGCGGCCGTTGGGACCACTAACTTGCGGGCCCGACTGGCAGCACCGCCGCGGGAGTAGGTCATGTCCGAGCCCACCTGGAACGAAGGACAACTAGACGCGTCCGAGACGATCGAGGCCGCGGACGGCACCGGATACACGTCGTACTCGGAATTCGTCTCCGGCGACAACGGCTACGAGCAGGACTACCCGTCCTTCGACAGCGATGTCGGAGACAGCAGTGACGTCGGCGACGTCGGCTGACCGGCGCGGCTGGGTCGGGCCGCCGTGGCAGCACAGCCTGCCCGAGACCTGGGTCGTATGGAGCATGCTGCCGCCAGAAGCCCGCGGGGTGCCCAAACACCAGGACACCCAGCGACGGGCGCGGGGCATGCTGCACTGGCTCCACACCGAGCTGCTCGTCCGCCGCGCCGTCGTCGTCGGCAAGAAGACGTTGCTGGGTAAGAAGTACGTCTTCTTCGGGCCGCTGGAACCATCGCAGCACGACAACGTCATCCGGGGGCCGAACTGGGACAGGTACCGCGACGCCGTCACCCGCGGAGTCGTGCCCGGCTACATGATGCGCGTCCTGGACTGCTACACCCGGCACTTCACCGACCCCGACGACCCGAATGCCTGCTGCTTCCCGGCCTCGCTGCGCTCCGCCCTGGACCGGGAGCTGCTGACCTCCGATCCCGCGACGAACATCTTCCAGCAGGTCGTGGACTCGATGGCCACCCGGGGGCTGATCGTCCGCGAAGAGCCGACGTGGACCACCCTGGCTCCCGAACTCGCCGCGCAGTTCAAGGCCGACTACTGGCCCAACCTCGTGTGGGCGCACCGGCACTTCGCCACGTGCGTTGCCGTCCATCCGGAGGTGGCGCGGCACTGGGTGCGGGAGAGCGGTGCTCTGTCCCTCATCGCTGGAGCCGATTGGAAGGACTTCCGCGCGCAACTGCGGATCCTGCACGGCAAGCGCGCCCGACCCGACGAGCGGCGTGGCCTGTCGCCCGCCGGTGGCGAGGCGCTCGAGTACGGGGTCCGGGTCGAGACCCGCGACCTGATGGACGGGTGGCTGGCCGGCAGCCCCTCCGCGCTGGACGGCCTCGACTACATCGACGCAGCCGACGCGGGCTACCAGGACTTCGACGTCGCCTTCGACGGTGGCGGCTTCGTCGATGGCGGTGGCGGCGGCGACGGTGGCGGCGGCGGGGGTGACGGATAGGCCGCGAACGCCGAACGCGGCTGACCGCCGGTTCCCACCAGGGGCGCATGGCCGGATGCGGCCGCGTGACGTCCCGTGACCCGATGAGGGGTGGCGGGACGTGGGTCGAGATGGGGCAGCCGCGGTGGGCGCCTGCAGTTCCGGGGATGATCCCGGGGCCCGCAGCCGGACTGCGGTGGCCTCATCGACGCGGGCTTGCCCTCTACCGCCGAACTCTCGGGCGCTGGACTGGCCGGCCACCCGCGCGCAGCTGCGCTCGCGGCTGTCGCTGGTCGGCCACCCGCAGATGCTGATGCGGCTGGGGTACCCGTCCGGGGACCGCAGCCCGTCCACCAACCGCCGGCCGGTCGCGGAGGTGCTCACCTTCGGCGGATGACCTCCCGGGTCGCCGGGGACCCCGCCGTCGGCCACAGTGGGGCCGCCCGCCCGCACCTCCCACCCGGAAGGCCCCCCGTGCGCCCCACCGACGACGGCGAACCCCAGCTCGCGGAGTTCGGCTACCGGCAGCACCTGGACCGCAGCATCGGCCGGTTCTCCAGCTTCGCCGCCGGCGTCAGCTACATCTCGATCCTCACCGGGACGTTCCAGCTCTTCTACTTCGGTTTCGGCGCCGGCGGCCCGGCCTACGTGTGGTCGTGGCCGATGGTGTTCGCCGGGCAGCTCATGGTGGCGCTGTGCTTCGCCGAGCTCGCCGCCCGCTACCCGGTGGCCGGGTCGCTCTACAACTGGACCAAGCGCCTCGGCAGCGCGACGACGTCGTGGCTGGCCGGCTGGGTGATGCTCACCGCCTCGGTCGTGACCCTCGCCGCGACCGCGCTGGCCTACCAGATCACGCTGCCCCAGCTGTGGTCGGGCTTCCAGCTGGTCGGCGACGGCACCGGCACCTACGACGTCGCCGTCAACGCCGTCGTGCTGGGCGGCCTGCTGATCACGTTCACCACGCTGGTCAACGCGTTCGGCGTGCGGCTGATGGCCCGCATCAACAGCGCCGGGGTGTTCATCGAGCTGGTGGCCGCGGTGCTGATCGTCGTCGTCCTGGCCGTCGCGCTCACCCGCGGGCCGCAGGACGTGCTGTTCGACACCGGCGGCCGGGGCGAGGGCCAGTCGCTGGGCTACCTCGGCGCGTTCCTCGTCGCGGCGCTCGCGTCGGGCTACGTCATGTACGGCTTCGACACCGCCAGCTCGCTCGGCGAGGAGACGGTCGACCCGGGCCGCACCGCGCCGCGGGCGATCCTGCGGGCGATCACCGCGTCCTTCGTGCTCGGCGGGCTGATCCTGCTGTTCGGGCTGATGGCCGCCCCCGACCTCACCGACCCGCAGCTGGCCTCCAGCAGCGGGGGGCTGCAGTACGTCCTGCTGTCGGTGGCCGGCACCGGCCTCGGGAAGGCGTTCCTCGTCTGCATCGTCGTCGCGGTCACCGTCTGCTGCCTCGCGGTGCACACCGCGGCCATCCGGATGACCTTCGCCATGGCCCGCGACAACGCGCTGCCGGCCTCCGCCCGGCTCGCGCACGTCGACCCGCGGCGGCGCACGCCCGTGGTGCCCGCGGTCCTGGTCGGCCTGCTCGCCGTCGGCGTGCTGCTGCTCAACGTGCGCCAGCCGCAGGTGTTCACCGCGCTCACCAGCATCGCCGTGGTGATGATCTACCTGGCCTACCTGCTGGTGACCGGCCCCATGCTGGTCGCCCGGCTGCGCGGGCGCTGGCCCCGGCCGGCGCCGGGCCGGTTCTCCCTGGGCCGCCTCGGCCTGCCGGTCAACGTGCTCGCGGTGCTGTGGGGCGCCGGGATGGCGGTCAACCTGGCCTGGCCGCGGCGGGAGGTCTACAACGCCACCGGCGAGCCGCACTGGTACCTGCAGTGGGCCGCGCCGGTGTTCATCGGGGCGATCGTCGCCGTCGGCCTGGCGTGGTACCTGCTGCGCCAGCGGCGGCGCACCGGCGTGCTGCCCGAGCACGCTGCCGTCATCGACCCGACGCCGCCACCCACCCCCGCCTGAGACCGCGGGCCGAGCCGGCGGCCACCCCGCGCAGCAGCCGCACCCGCTGCGGCCCGGGCAGCGCGGCGAACACCCGGGCCATCGCCGCGGCGACGGCGGCCGGCGAGGAGCCGACGTCCAGGTAGGCCGCCCAGGCCCGCTCGGGCAGCGCGAAGAACGCGGCGAAGAAGGCGTCGGTGGCGCGGGTGTCCAGCGGCAGCAGCACCTCCAGGCCCAGGCCCAGCAGCGCCGCCGTCGTCCGGGGCCGGGCCCGCCGCACCACCGCGCGCGCGTCCCCGCCGGCCGCGAGCGCGGCCGCCACCCGCGGGCCCAGCCGCAGCGAGGACGCGACGCTGTAGCCGGTGGCCGGGTGCACCAGCCCCGCGGACGCGCCGAGCGGGATCCCCGGGCCGGCGGCCCGCGGCCGGGCGTCCAGGGGGATCGCCACCCGCTCGGGCTCGCCGGCCGGGCGCAGGCCGCGGGCGGCGAGGAACCGGTCCAGCCGCGCCCGCAGGTCCGGCAGTGGCACCGGCGGGCGGGCGGCCAGCGAGGTCGCCTCCAGCAGCACGGTGCCGTCGTCGAGGGTCAGGCCGTAGAGGAACGCCGGCGGCGCGGCGGGGTCGGCCAGGGCCGTCCAGTCCATGAGCAGCGCCCCGCCGGGCGGGACGACGTCGTCCACGGGGCCGCTCACCACCTCGCCCCAGGCGCGCTGCTGTGCCGTCCCCGGGCCGCCGCCGCGCGCGTCGAGGACCGTGCGGGCGGCCAGCCGGCGCCCGTCGGCGAGGACGGCGACCTCCCCGGCTCCGGCCTCCCCGGCTCCGGCCGCCCCGGCCTCCACCGCCGCCACCCGGCCGGTCACCACCTCGCCGCCGCCGGCGCGCAGCCGGTCGAGCAGGGCGGCGGTGACGACGTCGTTGCGCAGCCGCGCGTAGCCGCGGGCCAGCCGCCGCTCGCCGCCGGCCGCGGTGCGCACGACGGTGGGGGAGTACCCGGCCGCGACGGCGGCCGGGTCGAGCCCGAGCGGGGCGGCCGCGGCCGCCAGCTCGTCGGCCCACAGGCAGTAGGTGGCCGGCCACGGGCGGGCCGCCGGGGCCACCAGCACCGTCCGCAGCCCCGCGGCGGCGCAGGCGGCGGCCGCCGACAGCCCGGCCGGCCCGGCCCCGGCGACGACGACGTCGGCAGCGGGCGGGGGCACCGCGGCAGACCACCACACCGGCCCGCTCCCCGCCACACCCGGCCGGGACCCGCGCGTCGGCCCGGTCCCCGCCGGGTACCCGGGAGCCGAGCGTCCGGGGAGGGACGGCCATGCCTGCTGGGGTGCCCGGTGAGGTCCTCGTCGAGGTGCCGGCACCCGGGGCGGCGCTGGCCGGTGACCTCGCCGTGCCGCCCGCCGCCCGGGGCGTGGTGCTGTTCGCCCACGGCAGCGGCAGCAGCCGGCACAGCCCGCGCAACCGGCAGGTGGCCGCCGCGCTGCAGCGGGCGGGGTGGGCCACCCTGCTGCTGGACCTGCTCACGCCCGCGGAGGAGGAGGTCGACACCCGCACCCGCGAGCTGCGCTTCGACGTCGGGCTGCTGGCCGGCCGGCTGACCGCGGCCGCCGACCTGCTCGACCGCGCGGAGGCGACCGCCGGCCTGCCCCTGGCCCTGTTCGGCGCGAGCACGGGGGCGGCCGCGGCCCTCCTCACCGCCGCCGACCGGCCCGGCCGGGTGGGAGCGGTGGTGTCGCGCGGCGGCCGGCCGGACCTGGCCGGAGCGGCGCTGGCCCGGGTGCGGGCGCCGACGCTGCTCGTCGTCGGCGGTGCCGACGAGCGGGTGCTCGCGCTCAACCGGGACGCCGCCGCCCGGCTGGGCGGGCCGTCCGGGCTGGCCGTCGTCCCCGGGGCGACCCACCTGTTCCCCGAGCCCGGCGCGCTGGAGCAGGTCGTCGACCGCACCCTCGGCTGGCTGGACCGCTGGTTGCCGGGGTCTCAGGCGGGGTCGCCGTCCACGTAGAGCCAGCGGCCGCCGACGCGGCGGAACCGGCTGTGCTCGGCCTGCACGTGCTCCCGCCCGCCGGCGCGCGAGTGCGCGCGGAAGGTCACCGTGCCCTCGGCGTCGAACAGGCCGCCGCCGGTGGTGGCCAGCACCTCCAGCCCGGTCCAGCGCACCGCCGGGTCCAGGGTCAGCGACCGCGGCCGGGTGGCCGGGTCCCACGTCTCCTGCAGGTGGACGGCGTCCCCGACGGCGAAGGCGCTGTAGCGCGAGCGCATCAGCTGCTCGGCGGTGGCCGCGGCCGCCGTCCCGTCGTGGAGGCGGCCGCAGCACTCCGCGTAGGCCAGGCCGGTGCCGCAGGGGCAGCGCTCCGGGCTCACGCCCTCAGTCCTCAGCGATCCAGACGGCCGTGTCCGGCGGCAGCGCCACCGACCGGGCCGACGTGTGCACGCCCGGACCGGACTCGAGCAGCACCCGGCCGCGCGAGCGGACCAGCGCGGTGTCGGCGCCCATGTTGACCACGCAGCGGACGGTGCGCCCGCCGCCGGTGCAGCGCACGGTGAGGACGTCGCCGCGGGTGCTCACGGTGGCCTCGCCGGTGCCCAGCGCCGGGTGCTCGGCGCGGACGGCCAGCGCCTGCCGGTAGAGGTGCAGCACCGAGCCGGACTCGCGGGTCTGCCGGGAGACGGCGTGCCGCTTCCACTCCGCGGGCACCGGCAGCCACGGCTTCGCGGAGCGGTCGCGGGAGAAGCCGACGCCGGTGGTGGCGTTCCACGGCATCGGGACGCGGCAGCCGTCGCGGCCGGCGCGCTCGCCGCCGCTGCGGAAGAAGATCGGGTCCTGCTTGGCCTCGTCGGGGACGTGCGCCTGCGGCAGGCCGAGCTCGTCGCCGGCGTAGACGTAGGCCGAGCCGGGCAGGGACAGCAGCAGCAGCGCCGCGGCGCGCGCCCGGGCCAGGCCCGTCCCGCCGCCGCCGAAGCGGGTGACCATGCGGTCCTTGTCGTGGTTGCCGAGGACCCACGACACCGGCGCGCCCACCCGCCCGAAGGCCTCGAGCGCGCTGCCGATCGCCTCGGCGAAGGCCGGGGTGTCCCACGCCGACTTCAGCAGCCGGAACGACAGCGACTGGTGCAGCTCGTCGGCCCGCGAGTAGAGGGCGACCTCGTCGAGGTCGGCCAGGCAGACCTCACCGACCAGCATGGTGTCCGGGTACTCGTCGCAGACCGCCCGCCAGCGGCGCCACACGTCGTGCACCTCGGGCTGGTTCCACGTCATGGCCTGCTCGGGGCCGTGGCCGAACAGGGTGGGGGAGTACTCGCCGGGGTTGTCGCGCAGGCCGGCGTCCTTGTACAGCCCGTAGGCGACGTCGACGCGGAAGCCGCTCACCCCGCGGTCGAGCCAGAAGCGCAGGGTCCGCTCGAAGTCCTCGGCCACGACCGGGTCGCGCCAGTTGAGGTCGGGCTGCTCGGGGGCGAACAGGTGCAGGTACCAGCGGCCGTCCGGGGTGCGCGACCAGGCCGGCCCGCCGAACAGCGAGCGCCAGTTGTTCGGCGGCTCCTCCGACGGCGGCGCGAAGTGGTAGCGGGAGGCCTCGGGGCAGTCGGGGTCGGCCAGCGCCGCCTGGAACCAGGGGTGCCGGTCGGAGGTGTGGTTGGGGACGACGTCGAGCACGACGCGCAGGCCCAGCCGGCGCGCGTCGGCGACCAGCGCCTCGACGTCGGACACGTCGCCGTACTCGGGGTCCACCGCCCGGTAGTCGACGACGTCGTAGCCGCCGTCGGCGCCGCCCGAGGGGTAGTGCGGGTTGATCCACAGCGCGTCGACGCCGAGCCACGACAGGTAGGGCAGGCGGGCGCGCAGGCCGGCGAGGTCGCCGATGCCGTCCCCGTTGCCGTCGGCGAACGAGCGCAGGTAGACCTGGTAGACGACGGCCGAGCGCCACCAGGGCTGCTCCTGGGTCGCCGGCGGGGCAACGGGCCGGGACCACGGCTGCTGCGCGGCGGCGGTGCCGGCAGCGACGAGTCGAGCGGACATGCGCCCAGGATCGGCACTCCCCGTGGCCGGGTCACAGACGCTGGACACCAAAGAGTGCGGTCGTGATCGTCACGTTCCGCCGAACGCGCAGGTACGGGGCACGCAGGGTGTCCTCGCGCACAGCCCGGATGGGGGACCCCCTCCCGGGTGTTGCACCACCCGTCCCACGAGTCACGAGCCGCCGTCAGACCGGCGGCAGGGAGTACCCGCACCATGTCCAGCACCCCGGCTGACCGAGCCGCCTGCTTCCGCCACCCCCGGCACGTCTGGATCGCCAGCTGCCCCGACTGCACCGCCTGGCACCTCGCCGGCCTCCGCGCCGGCGCCGAGGACCGCCCTGCGGCGCCCCGCCCCCGCGCCACGCGCGACGGCCGGGCGACCACCGCCGCCTAGACCCGTGCACGACAGCGCCCCTCCGGCCACGAGGCCGGAGGGGCGCTGTCGTCCACGGGCTCCGCTAGACCTGCCCCTCGTTGTGCGGTTCGATGCTCGCCGACGGGTCCACGCCCTCGTCGGCCGCGGGCTGCACCGGGCCCTCGCCCGGCTCCGACCCGCTGCCCGCCGCGGTGTTGCGCGAGGCCCGGTCCGGGTCCTCCACGTCGGTCGCCGTCGGCGCCTGGCCGATCCGCTTGGCGGCGTCGCCGGTCCCGGTCTCCTCGAGGCCCTGACCCTGGGTGTCTGACTCCGACACGGTCCCTCCATCACTCGGGTGTGCGGTACGGGCCGTGCGGTACCCCCTGTGTCGGGCGGCACGCGCCGGGGGGCTGGTTCACTGCTCGTTGAGCGCTTGACGACCGACCGCTCGACGAGAGGGGCGCCCGCCCCGGGAGGAGGACCGCCGTGCACCTCGGCGTCGACAGCTTCGTGGCGGCGGTGACCGACCCGCGGACGGGCCGGCTCATCGGTCCCGAGGAGCGGATGGCCCACCTGCTCGAGGAGATCGAGCTGGCCGACCGGTCCGGGCTGTACTCCTTCGGCATCGGGGAGCACCACCGCCCCGAGTACTACGACTCCGCGCCGCCGGTCATCCTGGCCGCGGCCGCCGCCCGCACCGAGCGGATCCGGCTGGGCAGCGCCGTCGCGGTGCTGTCGGCCGCCGACCCGGTCCGGGTGTTCCAGCAGTTCGCCACCCTCGACCTCATCAGCCGCGGGCGGACCGACCTGGTCGTCGGCCGCGGGTCGTTCACCGAGGCGTTCCCGCTCTTCGGCCTGTCGCTGGCCGACTACGACGAGCTGTTCGACGAGAAGCTGGACCTGCTGCTGCGCATCCGCGAGTCCGAGCACGTCACCTGGTCCGGCCGGCACCGTCCGGCGCTCACCGGCCAGGGCGTCTACCCGCGCCCGCTGCAGGACCCGCTGCCGATCTGGGTGGGCGTGGGCGGCACCCCGACGTCGTTCGTCCGCGCCGGGCTCCTCGGCCTGCCGCTCATGGTCGCGGTCATCGGGGGCGAGCCCCGGCAGTTCGCGCCGCTGGTCGACCTCTACCGGCAGGCCGGCGCGCAGGCCGGGCACGCCCCCGAGCAGCTGCAGGTGGGCCTGCACGTGTTCGGCTACGTCGCCGACAGCACCCGGGCCGCCGCGGACACGATCTACCCCGGCTGGCACGAGATGTTCACGAAGGTTTCCCGCGAGCGCGGCTTCCGGGCGCCCACCCGCGCCCAGTTCGACGCCACCAGCGGGCCCGACGGCGCCTTCTTCACGGGCGACCCCGACACCGTGGCCGAGAAGCTGCTGCGGATCTCCGCCCAGCTCGGCGGGGTGGACCGGGTCTCCATCCAGATGACCAACCCGCGGCTGGCCCACGAGGACCTGCTGCGCGGCATCGAGCTGCTGGGCACCGAGGTCGCCCCGAAGGTCGCCGCGGGCTGACCAGGGTCGGGTCCGGGTGCGCTCTCCGGGCCTTCCCCGATGTGCCGCGGGGCCCGGCGGCGGGAGCCTGGTGCCATGACGATCCCGACCTCGTACACCGGCAACCGGCCGCCGCTGCGACGCAGCTCCACCGAGCGCATGCTCGGCGGCGTCTGCGGCGGGCTGGCCGCTTACACCGGCGTCGACGCGGTGCTGTGGCGCGCCGCCGCCGTCGCCCTGACCCTCGCCGGCGGCGCCGGCCTGGTGCTCTACGCCGTGCTGTGGGTGCTCACCCCCGCCGAGCCCCTGCCGCCCGGCGAGCAGCCGCGCCCGGTCGACCGGTTCGTCGACCGGCTGGCCGGCCGCCTCGACCGGGCGGGCTGACCCGCCCTCAGCCCGCGGGCGGGAACAGCGCCGCCAGCCCGACGCGCGAGCGCAGCCCGCGCTTGCGGTAGACGCTGCTCAGGTGGTGCTCGACGGTCTTCGGGCTGAGGAACAGCGCCGCGGCGACCTCCGCGTTCGAGGCGCCCCGCGCCGCCAGGACGGCGATCCGCGTCTCCTGCGCGGTGAGGGGCTCCTCGGGCAGCGGCCGGCGCGGGCGCGCGGTCCGCCCGGTGGCGCGCAGCTCGCCCTCGGCGCGCTGCGCCCAGGCCGTGAGGTCCAGCGCGGCGAAGGCGTCGGCCGCCGCGGCGAGCTCCGCCCGCGCCCGCGTCCGCTGACCCGAGCGGCGCAGTCTCGCCCCGAACAGCAGCCGCGTGTGCGGGGTCTCGAAGGGGTCCGGCGCGAGCGCGTGGGCGGCGAGCGCCCCCTCGAACAGCGCCGTCGCGGCGTCGTCGTCCGGGCAGGTCAGCGCCCGGCAGCGGGCCACCAGCGCGGCGGTCGGCGGCAGCGGCGACCGCGACACCCGCTCGTACTCCCCGGCGAGCTCCGCGGCCTCGGCGGCCCGGCCCAGCCCCGTCCACGCCTCGACCAGCAGCGGCGCCACGCCCAGCGGCTCGCCCAGCGCGCCGACCCCGCCGTCGGCGGCCAGCCGCCCCTCCAGCAGCCGGGCCACCGCGGCGAGGTCGCCGCGGCACAGCGCGCAGAACGCCTCGGAGAGGGTCAGGTGGGCCGCGACGGCGGCCGTGCCGGCCCGGGCGACCAGCGCGCGGGCGCGGTCCAGGTGCGCCGCCGCCTCCCCGTGCCGCCCGCGCGCCGCGGCCTCCTCCGCCAGCAGCTCCAGGGCCGGCGCGGCGTCGGCGACGTAGCCCAGCTCCTCGGCGAGCTCGACCGCCTCGCCGGCGTCGGCGTAGGCGCCCGGGTGGTCGCCCAGCAGCTCCGCCCGGCCGTGGGCGGTCATCGACAGGACGGCGACCAGCACCCCCAGGGCCCCGAGCTCCCGGGCCTCGCGCAGGCGGCGCTCCACCACGGGGACGGCGGCCGGCGGGTCGGGCAGCCAGCCCACCGCGAGGACGAGCAGCGGCAGCAGCCGGGGCTCGGCGCGCAGCCCCGGCTCGCCCTCCGCCGTCTCCAGTGCCCGGTGCAGGAGCCGCCGTCCGCGGTCGGGGTCGCCGGCGTGCAGGGCGGCGACCCCGGTGACCCACGCCGCGAGCACCCGCTGCAGGGGGTCGCCGGCGTCCGCGGCGGCCGCGATCCGCCGCGCCGTCGCCCGCATGCCCGTCACGTCACCGAGCCGGTGCTGGACGACGGCGAGGTCGGTGAGCACCCAGGCGGCGGTGCGGCCGGTGGCGAGGTCGGCGGCCGCGCGCAGCAGGTCGCCCGCGGCCGGCACCGAGCCGGTGTCCTGCTCGACCCGGCCCAGGACGTACAGCACCTCCGCCCGTGCGGCCGCCGGCGCCGCGCCGCGCAGGACGGCACCGGCCAGCGCCCGCGCACGGACGGCGTCCCCGCCGACGGCGGCGTCCCGGACGGCGGCCGCGAGCAGCTCCGCGGCGCGGGCGGCGTCCCCGGTCAGCGCGGCCGCGCGCTCCAGCGCCGCCGACGACGCCGCGTACCCGCGCCGCGCCCGGGCCCGGCCGGCGGCCGCGGCCAGCTCGCCGGCCAGCGCGTCGTCGGGACCGGCGGCCGCCAGCGCGCGGTGCCACACCGCGGCGAGGTCGTCGCCGGTCCGGGCGGTCCCGGCCAGCAGGCGGTGCGCCCGCCGGCGCTCGGCGGGCGTCGCCCGGCGCCACACCAGGCTGCGCAGCAGCGGGTGCCGGAACGCCAGGGCGTCCCCGTCGCGCACGACGACGCCCCGCTCCTCCGCGGCGTCCAGGGCCGCGGCCGGGTCGGTGCCCGACCGGGCCAGCGCCGCGGCGACGGCGGCGGCGCTGCCGTCGTGGGCCGCGGCCAGCAGCAGCACCGCCTCCCGCGCCCCGGCCGGCAGCCCGGCCAGCTCCGGCTCGAACGCCCCGGACAGCGCCGGGCCGACCGGCAGGTCCGCGGGCAGCGGCTCGGTGCCCGCCCGCTGCGCCGGCGACAGGGCCGCGGCCACCTCCAGCAGCGCGAGCGGGACCCCGCCGACCCGGCCGGCCAGCCGGCGCGCCACGGCGGGTGCGACGGTCCCGGCCAGCAGCGTGCGGGCGTCGTCGGCGGGCAGGGCGGTCACCGGGAGCACCTCGGCGCCGGGCAGCGGGCCGGCCCCCGGCCGCCGCGCCACCAGCACCGCGACCCGGTCCCCGTGCACCCGGCGCGCGGCGAACAGCAGCGCGGCCGCGGACTCCGCGTCGGCCCACTGCAGGTCGTCGACCAGGACGAGCACCGGCGCGGCCGCCGCGGCAGCGGCCAGCAGCGAGAGGGTCCCGGCCGCGACCAGGTGCCGCTCGCCCGGGACGTCGGCCGGCCCCCAGCCCAGCGCCGCGGCGAGCGCGGCCGCCTGGCCCGGCGGGACCTCCGGCAGCAGGGGGCGCAGCGGGCCGAGCAGCTCCAGCAGGACGGCCTGCGGCAGCGTCGCCTCGGACTCGATCCCGCGGGCGCGCAGCACCGTGCACCCGGCGGCCCGCGCGGCCGCGGCCTCCAGCAGGGCGGTCTTGCCGATGCCGGCCTCGCCCTCGACGACGAGCAGGCCCGGCCGGCCCGCGCGGGCGTCGTCGAGGAGCCGGTCGACGCGCGCGAGCTCCGCCGCCCGGCCCACCAGGTCGCGGGTTTCCCCCGACGCGAGGGCGCCGCCGCCGGCCGGAGGCTCGTCCGGCAGCCGCTCCGAGGGAGGACGCCATGACCCCGACCCCGACCCCGACCCCGACCCCGAGTCCGGCCCGTCGGCCGTCGCCGACCGGCGCCCGGCTGCGGTGGATGGCCTGCTGGTTCGGGGCGCCGCTGGACCCCCGGCTGCTGCCCTGGCGGACACCGCGCTGACCCCCCCGCTCAGCCGGCCGGCACGGCGGGGGCGGGCAGGATGCCCCGGCGCTGCGCCTCGAGGACCGCGGTCAGCCGGTCGTGGACGCCGAGCTTCCGGTACAGCCGCGCGGCGTGCGTGGTGACCGTGCGGGTCGAGCAGCCCAGCCGGTGCGCCGTCGCGGTCGCCGTCAGCCCCTCGGCCAGGCACAGCAGGACCGCCGTCTCCCGGCACGTGAGGCCCGCCGCGCGGGCGTGCGCGCCGCCGTCCCCGTCGCCGTCCTGCCAGGCCCGCACCGTCCGCACGTGCCGGTCCAGCGCCCGCAGCACCGGCGCGACGCCGTCGAGCAGCTCGAGGTCGGCCGCGGTGAAGTCGCGGCGGGGCCGGCCGAAGGCGAAGCCGCAGACCTCGGCCGGCCCGCCCCGCAGGGGCAGGCTGACCAGCTGGTCCCAGCCGCACACCGAGGCGATGACGCCCCGGGCGGGGGACCGGCGCCAGCTCTGCCAGCCGCCGGCCGCCTCCTGCGCCGTCGCGGGCGTGAGGTCCCCGGCCGCGACGGCGGTCAGCAGGGGGTGCGCCGAGCGCATGCGGTGCGTGGCGTCGACCAGCAGCTCGAGCTGGTCACCGGCGAGGCCGGTGGCGGTGATCTCCGTGGCGCCGGTGCGCCAGTCGGTGCGCTGCAGCACCGCGGCGGGCGCCTCCAGGCGGGGGCACAGGACGGCGAACACGGGGCCGGCGGGCAGCTGCGGGCCGACCATGCCGTCGAGCAGGCCCACCACCAGGTCGGTGAGCTCCCGGACCACAGGCTCCATCGCCGGCCTCCGACGATCCCGCGGGCCCCCGCCGGTCCCGCGTCGGTCGCGTGTGCAGCCCTCTGTGCAGGACGAGCGTGGCCGCTCCCGCGGGTCGGCGTCAACGGAGATCCCCGCGCCGTCAAGGGGGCGCCGCACCCCGGCGCATACGCACAAGTGCGTACAGACGGTGCCGATCGGCCGTCCCTAGCGTCCGTGCCGCACCTACGGACCGACTACCAGGGGGAACCGTGTCTCTCCTCGTGCTGCACCTGCGGTGGAACGACGTCGAGCCGGCGCAGTACGAGGTGCTGCGCCGCGCCCTGCCGGAGGACGTCGACCGGCCGCCGCACTGCCTGTCCCGCCGGCACGTCCGGCAGCCCCGGTCGGTGATGGTCTACGAGGTGTGGGAGGACGCCCGGGCCGCCGAGGACGAGCTGGCCCGCATCCGCGCCCTGGTCGACGCCGGCCCCGAGCAGCCGCAGCGCGTCGTGTTCGTGCTGCCGGACGTGTTCGCCGCGGGCTTCCCCCGCCGGCCCGCCCGCCCGGCGGCCGCGCCGGAGGCCGTCGGCGCGCCGGTCGTCCCGGCGCCGCGGCAGCCGGACTCCCCCGTCACGGTGCCGACGGCCTGAGCGCCGGGACCTCCGCCGGGGGCCGCCCCCGCAGGTGCTCGGCGAACCAGGCGTCGGTCCGGGCCCAGGCGTCGGCCGCGGCGGCGGGGTCCGGCCGGATCCGCAGCGCGTCCCGCAGCAGGGGGCGCAGCACCCGCGGGCCGACCGGGGCGTCGTGCAGGAAGCCGTGGCCGGCGCCCGGGTACTCGCGGACGTCGTGCCGGACGCCGACCCGGGTCAGCACCGTCGCGAGCTCCGCGGCGGTGCCGCGCAGGCCCGGATCGCGGCCGCCGTAGCCGGCCACCACGGGGCAGGCGCCGAGCAGCGCGGTGTGCGGGTCCCGCGGCAGCCGCGCGTAGAACACCGCCGCGGCGTCGAAGCCGCGGGCCGCCAGGTGCAGCGCCAGTCCGCCGCCGACGCTGGACCCCAGCACGCCGACCCGGCCGGTGCAGTCCGGTCGCGCGGCCAGGTGGGCGCGGGCCGCCTCGGCGTCGGCGAACGGGCGCCCCCCGCCGGCGTCCACCGCGCGGAACGTCGGGACCAGGGCCCGCCGCGCGCCGCCGTCGGTGAACAGGTCCGGCACGAGCGTCAGGCAGCCGGCGGCGGCCATCCGCTGCGCCTGCCGCCGCACCACGCCGTCGACGCCGAAGGCCTCGTGCAGCAGCACCACACCGGGCCACGGCCCCGGGCCGTCGGGCACGGCGAGCAGCCCGCGCAGCCCCGGCGTCCCGCCCGGACCCGGGGGGATCGCGACGCCGGTCAGGGTGATCCGCTGGGCGTCGGTCACGGGCGGCCTCCCCCGGTGCTGCGGTCGGTGCCCGCCGATGCTGGCAGACGGGAGGACGGCAGGGGCTTGGCGCGCGCCGCCGGGTGTGAGGCAATCCCGGGCATGACGCGCGCGATCGTGGTCGGCGGCGGGGTCGCGGGGCCGGTGACGGCCATGGCGCTGCAGCGGGTGGGGATCGAGGCGACGGTGCACGAGGCCCACCCGGCTCCCGAGGGGGACGTGGGGACCTGGCTCGGCGTGCAGGTCAACGGGCTGGACGCGCTGCGCGCCGTCGGCGCCGAGGACGCCGTCCGGGCGGCGGGGTTCCCCACGCACACCATCGAGTTCCGCAGCGGGACCGGCCGGGTCCTGGGCTCGTCCACCACCGGGGACACGGAGGGACGGCGCGACGCGGGCATCTCGGTGAAGCGCTCGGACCTCTACCGGACCCTGCACGCGGAGGCGCTCCGGCGGGGCGTGGAGATCCGCTACCGCTCCCGCCTGACCGGGGCGGAGGACACCGCCGCCGGGGTCACCGCGGAGTTCGCCGACGGCCGCACGGAGACCGCGGACCTGCTCGTCGGCGCGGACGGCGTGCGGTCGGCGGTGCGGCCGCTGGTCGCCCCGGACGCCCCGCCGCCCCGGTTCGTGCCCGTGCTGGTCACCGCCGGGTACTCCTCGCACGTGCCGGCCGACGCCGAGGTGGGCCGGCTGACCATGGTCTTCGGCCGCCGCTGCTTCGCCGGGTACCTCGCCGCGCCGGACGGCGGCACGTGGTGGTTCGCCAACCCGCCGCTCACCCGGGAGCCGGCCGACGGCGAGGTCGCCGGCACGCCCGACCCGCGGTGGCGGGCGCTGCTCTACGACCTGCTCCGCGGCGACCGGTCGCCGCTGGTGGACCTGGTGGAGGCCACCCCCGGGCCGCTGCGCGGGTGGACGACGCACGACGTGCCCACCGTGCCCCGCTGGTCCCGCGGCCGCACCGTGCTGGTCGGCGACGCCGCGCACGCGACCTCGCCGGCCTCGGGCCAGGGCTCGTCGCTGGCCATGGAGGACGCCGTCGTCCTCGCCGCGTGCCTGCGCGACCTGCCGCTCGACGACGCCCTGCGCGCCTTCGAGGAGCGGCGGCGGGCGCGCGCGGAGCGGGTGGTCGCCCAGGGCTTCCGCCGGAGCAGCGCGAAGCCGCCGCCGGCCGTGGGCCGCGCCGTCCGCGACGCCGTCCTGCCGCTGGTGCTGCGCCGCCACGACCCGGCGGCGTGGGTGCGGACCCACCGGGTCGAGCCGCTCGTCGGGACCGGGTGACCGCCGTCACCCGCTCGGGCCGGCGTCGTTGAGCCCGGCGACCTGCCCCCGGCCCCGATGGAGTGGTCCGTGCGCCGACTGCTGACCGTCCTGCTCGCCGCGCTCGCCGGCGTCCTGCTCGTCGTCCCCCCGGCCTCGGCCGCGCCCCCGGGGCCGCTGCGCTACGTCGCGCTCGGCGACTCCTACAGCGCGGCCTCCGGCGTGCTGCCCCCGGACCCCACCGCCGCGCCGCAGTGCCTGCGCTCCACCCGCAACTACCCGCACCTGATCGCGCAGGCGACCGGCGCGCAGCTGACCGACGTCACCTGCGGCGGCGCGGACACCTCGGACCTCACCACCGCGCAGCACCCCGGCGTGCCGCCCCAGCTCCAGGCGCTGTCCCCGGACACCCAGCTGGTCACCATGACCATCGGCGGCAACGACAGCGGGGTGTTCATCGAGTCGATCCTGCGCTGCGGCACCGCCGGGCTGCTGACGCTGGGCCGCGGCAGCCCGTGCCGCGACACCTACGGCACCTCGTTCGAGGACACCGTCCGCACCACCACCTACCCGGCGCTGGTGCAGGCGCTGTCGGCGGTGCGCGAGGCCGCGCCGCGGGCCCGGGTCGCGATCCTCGGTTACCCCGCCATCCTCCCGCCGACCGGCGGCTGCTTCGACCGGATGCCGATCGCCGAGGGCGACGTCCCCTACCTGCACTCCCTGCAGACCACGCTCGACGACGCCGTCCGGCGCGCGGCCGCGGCCACGGGTGTCACCTACGTCGACCTGTCCCGCGCCTCGGCCGGGCACGACGCCTGTCAGCCGATCGGCGTCCGCTGGGTCGAGCCCGTGCTGCAGGGCACCAACGCGGTGGTCGTGCACCCGAACGCGCTCGGCGAGGCGGAGATGGCCGCCCGGGTGATGTCGGTGCTGCGTCTGGGCTGACCCGGCTCCCGCACCCCGCCGGCGGCGTGGCGCGCCGCCGGCGGGGTAGGGGGCGGGACACCACCAGACCGGAGGAGGACCGATGAGCGAGACCGACCCGACCCCGCAGGCCGGCCCGGAGGACGAGGGCTCGCACGCGAGCGTCGGCCCGGACGTCGCCCACGCCGGCGGCGGTCGCACCGAGGGCGAGACCTCGGTCGACGACGCGATGGGCGCGGAGGCCGACCCGCCGCGCTGAGCCGCCCGCGGTGGGTCGGGCGCCGACGGAGGGGCCCGTCCACCGGGCGGGCCGGGGCGGGGACGGGGACGGGGACGTGGACGTGCGCAGGCTGGTGATGGGCGACTGGACGCCCGTGCTGAGGGACGGCATCGACGTCCTGCGGTTGGTGCTGCTCGCGGGCGGGCTCGCCTACGCGGCGGCGGGGCGGGCGGGGGACGCGGCGGTCCTGCTGTTCCTGGGGGCGGTCACGGTCCTGGCGCGGCTGGTCGACCTGCCGCGGGTGTACGACCTCGCGCTGACCCTGGGGATGGTCCTGCAGGGGTTCGGCGAGACGCTGGGCCTCTACGACCGGTTCGTCCGCTTCGACGACCTGGTGCACGTCACGCTGCCGATGCTGACCGCGCCCGTCGTCTACATCGCGCTGGCCCGCCTCGACGTCGTCCCCGACCCCCGCGACGAGACCCACCTGCGCCACTACGTCGGGATCGCGGTCGTCACGACGGCCCTCGGCGTCACGATCGGGGCGCTGTGGGAGGTGTACGAGTGGCGGTCCGACGCGTGGTTCGGCACGCGTCTGTCGGAGGGCAACGACGACACCAACGGCGACCTCGTCCGCGACACCCTCGGCTCCCTGGTCGGTGCGGCGCTGCTGGTGGCGTGGGCCCGCTTCGGCTGGGGGTCGGTCCGCCGGATCCCGGGGGTGAACACCCACGAGGAGGTCAGTGCCTGAGCGGCACCCGTGCACCGCGCTCACCCGCCGGCGGCTGCTCCTGGCGGCGGGCCGGGTCGCCGGGGCGGCCGTCCTGACCGGCTGCGCGGTCCGGCTCCCCGGCGCACCCGGCGCCGAGGGGGCCGCCGTCCTGACCGCACGCCCGACCGCGCCACCGGACCTCCCGCCGCCGCCACCGGGCACCTCCGCGCTGGGCCTGGAGGAGACGCGCGACCCCCTGCTGCACGTCCCGGCCGCCGGGGTCCCCGGCCCGGCGCCGCTCGTCGTCGTCCTGCACGGCGCGGGGGGTGACGCCGCCGCCGGGCTCGGGCTGCTGCAGTCCCTCGCCGACGAGCGCGGCCTGGTGCTGCTCGCCCCGGCCTCCCGGGGCTCGACCTGGGACGCCGTCCTGCGCGGCTACGGGCCCGACGTCGCCGGGATCGACCGTGCGCTGACCGCCGTCCTCCGGCGGGTGCCGGTCGACGCCGGCCGGGTGGCCGTCGCCGGCTTCTCCGACGGCGCGTCCTACGCGCTCGGGCTGGGGCTGGCCAACGGCCTGCTGTTCCGGCGGGTCGTCGCCTTCTCACCGGGGTTCGTGCCCCCGGCGGCGCGCACCGGGCGGCCGCCGGTCTTCGTGTCCCACGGGACCGCCGACGACGTCCTGCCGGTCGAGCGGACCAGCCGCGAGATCGTCCCTGCGCTCCGCGACGACGGGTACGACGTCACCTACCGCGAGTTCGCCGGCGGTCACGTCGTCCCGCCCGAGGTCGCCCGGGAGGCGGTCGACCGGCTCGGCGGGACCGGCGACTGACCGGCCGTCAGCCGACCTCCCCGGCGAGCCGGCGGAGCGGGCCGGACCAGGCCCCGGGGTGGGTCCAGACGAAGCTGTGCGCCCCCGGCACGGACGCGAACCGGCCGTCCCGGGCCAGCCGGCACAGCGCGCGGGCCCACTCCGCGGTGCACAGCAGGTCGTCCGCGCCGTGCAGCACGAGCACCGGGACGGCCAGCCGGGGGACGACGTCCTCGAGCCGGTCGGCCAGGTGGGCCCGGACGGCGTGCAGGACCCGGCGCGTGCCGGCCCGCTGCCGTTCCGGCCGGTGGGCCTCGTCGAGGTCCGGCGGCTCCCGCCGGTGGTTGCGGTACCAGGCCCGCAGCACCCCGCCGAGGCTGCGGAACGCCGGGTCGACCGTCGGACTGGCCAGGACCAGGCCCCGCACGCCGGCCGGGCGGTGGAGCGCGGCCCGTGCCGCGACCTGGGTGCCGCCGGAGTGTCCGACCAGCACCACGCGGTCCAGTCCCGCGCCGGCGAGCCAGGCCACCAGCGCGTCCCCGAACTCGGCGACGTCCAGCTCGTGCGGCGGCTCCCCGCTGCCCGAGAAGCCCGGCAGCTCCACCAGGTGCGCCCGCGTCCACGCCCCGAGCGCGCGCAGGGCGGGGACGAGGTAGTCGCTCACGCCGATGCCCTGCACCAGCACCACCTCGGCGACGCCGTCGCGCGGCGTGCCCGCCGAGCGGCTGTGCATCCGCCCGAGCGGGGTCTCCCGGTCGGCCGGGAGGAGGTCGGTCGACAGCTGGCACCCCCGGTGGCCGGACGGCGCGCGCGAGGACTCGGCGCGGTCACGGACCAGTGTGACCGCGCCCCCTCCCGCGTGCGCGACGTGCGGGCGGCTGGTTGGCTCGCGGCAGGCGGCCCAGCAGGCCGGCCGCCGGGGTCGGGGAGTGGAGACCACCGTGGCCAGGACCATCGCAGGGATGTCCAAGCAGACGGCGGCGCGGGCGCTCGGCGGCGCCGGCATGGCGTTCGGGGCGGTCAGCGTCCTCGCCCCGCGGGCGGTCGCCGCGGGGTACGGCGTCCCCCCGACGCCGCAGGGGCTGCAGCTGCAGCGGCTGTTCGGCAGCCGCGCGCTGGCCCTCTCGGTGGCGGGGTTGACGGCGCGGACCCAGGAGGAGGTGGACCGGGGGCTGCTGCTGGTCGCCACGGCGAACCTCCTCGACGTGCTCACCGCGCTGGTCGCGGCCCGCGGCTCGGGCCGGTCGACCACGGTGCGGGCGGTGGCCAGCTCGGTCGTCTACGGCGGGGCCGCGCTGGCGGTGCGGGCGATGGAGCCCTGACCGGGGGAGCGGGCAAGCCGCTGCCCGACGTCGTCGCCCCTGGCCTCGACGTCCTGTTCTGCGGGATCAACCCGTCGCTGCTGTCGGCCGAGCGCGGCCACCACTTCGCCCGCCCGGGCAACCGGTTCTGGCCCGCACTGCACCTGGCCGGGCTCACCCCCCGTCGGCTGACGCCGGAGGAGGACCGCGAGCTGCCCCGCTACGGGCTGGGGGTGACCAACCTCGTCGACCGGCCCACGCGGACGGCGGCCGAGCTCACCCCGGAGGAGCTGCGGGCGGGCGCGGCGGCGCTGGCCGGCCTGGTCGCGCGCTGCCGGCCGCGGGTGCTGGCGGTCCTCGGGCTCACGGCCTGGCGGCTCGCCACCGGCGCGCCCCGCGCGGGCTGGGGCCGCCAGCCGGTGTCGGTCGGTGGCGCCGAGACCTGGGTGCTGCCCAACCCGAGCGGGCTGAACGCGCACTTCCAGCTGCCCGACCTCGCCCGCCTGTACGCCGGGCTGCGGCCGCCCGGCGGCTAGGGGACCGGGTCGGCGGTGCGGGTCTCCGCGGCGAGCCTGCCCACCATGGCCACCGCCTCGCCGCGGTCGAGGACCGCGCCCTCGGCCAGCGCGGTGTCGTACTCGACCTCGTCGAGGGCCTCGCGGGTGGCGGTGACGTAGCGCTGCCCGTCGACCGGGTCCATCCGCAGCGGGTCGTAGCCGACCTGTCGGGCGACGGCCTGCACCGCGCCGAGCAGCACCGCGGCGGTGCGGGGCCGGCCCGACGCGGTGACCGCGCCGACGGCGGCCAGCAGTCCGGCGAGGGTGCCGGTGGCGTCGCCCTCGCGGTGGGTCAGCTCGACCATCGCCCACAGGTCGGCCAGCGCCTCCGCGGCCCGGCCGACGTCGGTGAGCGCCTTCGCCCGGATCCACAGCACCGACGAGTGCGCCCACGAGTGGCCCAGCCGCAGCGCGAGCCGCTCGGCGCGGCCGAGGTGCTCCAGCGCGCCGTCGAGGTCGCCGGCGGCCCGCGAGAACTGGCCGAGGGTCATGGCGATCTCGACCTGCACCCACTCGATGCCCGACGCCTGTGCCAGCGCCAGGCCGCGGGCGATGTCCGCCCCGACCTCGCCGTCGGGGTCGGGCTGGCCGAGCAGCGCCCGCACGAAGCCGCGCAGCACCAGGGCGAGGGGCAGCACCGGGTCGGCGTCGTCGGCGGTCCCGGCGATCTCGCTGGTCCGCGCCCACAGCGAGGGCACGTCGCCGGACAGGTAGGCCAGCAGCGCGTCGGCGAGCAGCGCGCCACTGCGGACGCCGGCCGGCGCGCCGGGGGTGGCGTCCAGCGCGGCGGCCAGCCAGCGGCGGCCCTCCTGCACGTGGCCGCGGCGGTACCAGTACCAGCCCAGCGCCCCGCCGATCCGCAGCGCCGCCTCGCCCTGCCCGGTGGCCAGCGCGTGCCCGAGCGCCGCCCGCAGCGCCGGCTGCTCGGCGTCGAGCCGGCGGGCGCTCCCGGTCCACAGCGGGCTGCGCAGCGTCGGCTCCAGCCGCTCGGTGAGCGCGACGGCGAAGCCGGTCAGCCGGTCGCGCAGCCGCCGGGACGCCGGCTCGTCCAGCGCCTGCTCGGCGTACTGCCGCAGCGTCTCGAGCATCCGGTAGCGCCCGGCCGCGTGGTCGAGCTCGACCAGCGACTTGGCCACCAGCACCCGCAGCAGCTCCAGTGCCCGGCCGTCGACCTCCGGTCCGGCCACCGCCTCGACCAGGTCCGGGCCGAAGGTGCCGGGCAGCACCGAGACGGCCTTGAAGACGGCCAGCTCGGCGGGGGTGAGCAGGTCGACGCTCCACTGGACGGTGGCCGCGAGCGTGCGCTGGTGCGGCACGGCGGTGCGCCAGCCGCCCGACAGCAGGGCGAACCGGTCGTCGACCCGGCCGGCGACCTCGGCCAGCGGGAGGGTGGTGAGGCAGGCGGCGGCCAGCTCCACGGCCAGCGGCAGGCCGTCGAGGGCGGCCACCAGCTCCCGGACGTGGGCCAGGTCCTCCGCGGAGGGGTCGGCCAGGTGCGGGGCGGCCAGCCGGGCGCGGTCGAGGAACAGCCGCTCGGCGTCGCTGCCGGGAGCGTCGGCGGGCATCGGGCCGCAGGGCAGCACCGCCTCACCCGGCAGCCCGAGCGGCTCGCGGGAGGTGGCCAGCACCCGCAGCTCGGGGCAGCGGGGGAGCAGGGCGGCGCACACCGCGGCTGCGGCGTCGACGACGTGCTCGCAGTTGTCCAGGACCAGCAGCAGCGGGCGGTCCTCCAGGGCGGTGGCGACGGCGCCCAGCGGGTCCCCGCCCGCCAGCGTCACGCCCAGCACGGTGGCCACCTGCCCGGCGACCAGCTCGGGGTCCTCGACGCCGGCCAGCTCGACCAGCGCGGCCGGCGGCGACCCGGCCGGCCGGCGGCGCGCGGCCTCCAGCGCCAGCCGCGTCTTGCCGCTGCCGCCGGGCCCGACCAGGGTGACCAGCCGCTGCCCGGACAGCGCGGCGGCCAGCCGGGCGAGCTCGGCGCCGCGGCCGACGAAGGCGGTGAGCGGGACCGGCAGGGGGCCCGGGGCGCGCACCGCCGGCGCCGGGGGAGCCGGCGCGGGCTCCGGCACGGGGGCGGGCGCCGCGGCGGGCACCGGGACGGGCTCGGCCAGCGCCGGGTCCTGGCGCAGGATCTGCTCGTACAGCGACTGCAGCGGCCGGCCCGGGTCGACGCCCAGCCCGTCGGCGAGCAGCCGGCGGCCCTCGTCGTAGACCTCCAGCGCCTCGGCCTGCCGGCCGCTGCGGTACAGCGCCAGCATCAGCGAGGCGCGCAGGCCCTCGCGCAGCGGCTCGGCGCGGAGCAGCTCCCGGACGTCGTCGACGATCTCGGCGTGCCGGCCCAGCCGCAGGTCGAGCTCGGCGGCCAGCTCCCGGGCGGCCAGCCGCAGCTGCTCGAGCCGCTCGGACTCCTCGGCGGCGAAGGTGGCCGCGACGTCGGCGTAGGCCGGGCCGCGCCACAGCGCCAGCCCCTCGGCCACCGTCGCCCGGGCGCCCTCGGCCTCCCCACGGGCGGCCAGGTCGCGGGCGGTGCGCAGCAGCTGGACGAACCGGACGGCGTCGACGTCCTCGGGGGCGACCTCGAGCCGGTAGCCGGGCTCCCGGGTGACCAGCAGCGTCCAGCGGCCGCCGGTGACGTCGGGCTCCAGCTCCCGGCGCAGCCGGGACACGATCGACTGCAGGGTGGCCGACACGGCGGTGGGCGGCCGGCCGCTCCACACGCGGTCGACGAGCAGGTCGACGGGGACGGTGCGCCCGGCGTCGACCAGCAGCGCGGCCAGGACGGCGCGGTGGCGCGGGGACTGCGGCGCGAGGAGCTGCCCGTCGCGCCAGACCTCCACGGGTCCGAGCACGCGGTACGAGGTGGCGGTCATCGCCGGGCAGGGTAGGGGCCCGGACACGCCCGCGGGGGCGCCAGCGACGCCGCGTGACCTGCCGGTGACCTCCCGGTCGCGGCCGTGACCTGCTGCCCAAGCGGCCGCCAAGGGCGCACCAAGGACCGCCGACGACCCTCCGGGTGCACCGACCCCCGCACCTGGAGAAGCCCCGTGAGCACCCTGTCCGTCCCCTCCACGCCCGCGGCCCGCGCCGCGGACCCGCGGCCGGCCGTCCTGCCGCCCGACCTGACCGCCGCCCTGCGCGCCCGCCTCTCGCCGGCGGCCGTGCTGGCCGACGGGGCGGTGGTGCGGGCCGCGGAGGACGCCGACGTCGTGGCCGCGCTGCGGCTGGCCGGCCGGCACGGGGTGGCCGTGGCCGTCCGTGGGCCCGGCCGCACCGGCGCCGGCGCCCGCGCGCTGCAGGTGGACCCCGCCGGGCTCGCCGGGGTGAGCGTGTCGCCCGCCGGCTGGGCGCGGGTCGGCGCCGGCGTGCGCTGGCGGGACCTGGCCGCGGTGGCCACCCGGCACGGGCTGACCCCGATCACCGGGTCCTCGGCCGCCGAGCGGGTCGCGGACACGGTCACCGGCGGCGGCGTCGGCCCGCTGGCCCGGACCTACGGCCTGGCCGGGGACCGGGTGCGGGCGGTGGAGGTGGTCACCGGCGACGGCGTGCTGCGCCGGGTCACCCCCGCCGACGGCGCCGACCTGTACTGGGGCGTCCGCGGCGGCGGCGAGGCGCTCGGCGTCGTCACCGCCGTGGAGCTGGAGCTGCTGGCCGCCGGGCCGCGCTACGGCGGCGAGCTGCGCTGGCAAGCGGCCGACGGCGCGCGGGTGGCGCAGGCGTGGCGGACCTGGTCGGTGGCGCTGCCGCCGCAGGCGGGCACCTCGCTGGTGCTCACCCGGCCGGCGCGGGGCGAGGGGACGGTGGCCGTCCGGTTCGCCTGGACCGGCGAGGCCGACGACGGCGACGGGCTGCTGGACGTCCTGCGCGCGGCCACACCGCCCGGGGCCGCCGACTTGGCGCCGCGCGGACCGGCGGGCCTGGCCACGCCCGCGCTCGGGGCGGGGGTGGAGTCCTCGCTGCTGCTCGACCGCCTCTCCGACGGCGCGGTCGCGGAGCTGGTGCGCGCGGCCGGCGGGAGCCGGCCGCGCACGGTCGAGGTGCGGCTGCTCGGCGGCGCGCTCGGCTGGGTGCCGCAGCGGCCCAGCGCCGTCTGCCACCGGGACGCGCGGCTGGCGGTGCGGGTCGTCGGCGGCGCCGGCGCCGAGGACCGGGCGGCCACCCGTGCCTGCGCCGAGGAGCTGGCCGCCGCGCTCGGCGGCGACCTCGGCGGCCGCGCGCCCGCGCACGGCTGGGGGGCGGCGCCCGACGTGCTGGCCCGCACCCCGACGCCCGCCGTCCGGGACCGGCTGGCCGCGCTGGCCGCGGCGACCGACCCGCACCGCATCCTCGAGGGCGCGGCGGGCCGGCGGGCGTGACCGGCGGGGCGGGGAGGCCGGGCCTCCCCGCCCCGGTCGGTCAGCGGGTCCCGGGCCGCGCGGGCGTCCCGGCGTTGAACACCTGCAGCGTGTAGGCGTCGAAGCGCCGCAGCCAGCTGCGGAGGGTGCGGCGGGAGGCCGTGCTCGTGGTCGTGCTCGTGGTCGTGCTCGTGGTCGTGCTCATGGCGTCTCCTCGAGGTGGTCCGGGGGGACGTCGTCGTCCGTCGGCCGCGGGTGCGGCCGTCTCCCACGGTCCCCGCCGCGCGTGAAGCCCAGGTGAACGCGGGCCGTGACGCTCGTCGCGTCAGGCCGGCCGCCCGGACAGCGACCGCCGCACCGGCTCCGACGGGCGCAGCACGACCTCGAGACCGCGCCACGCCGCCGCCTCGAGGACGTCGGCGACGAGCTCGCGGCCGGAGGCCGACAGGGCGGTCACCGAGCGGGCGTCGACGACGTCGACGCGCACCGGCTCCGGGCCGTAGCAGCGCCAGAACGCCTCGACGGCGTCCGCGTCGACGACCCCGGCCAGGCAGAGGACCCGCCCGGCGGAGGAGTTGAGCAGGCGGACCACCCCGCGGCGGGCGGCTGCGGTCGGGGGCACCCGCCCAGTGTGCCGCCCGGGACGGCTACCGGCCCGCGCCCGCCGGCTCCGCCGTCGCGCCCGGCGCCGGCTCGGAGGTGAAGTCGGCCTGCCACAGGTCGGGGCCGAAGACCTCGTACTGGACGTCGCGGGCGGGCACGCCGCGGTCGATCAGGCTGCTGCGGACCGCGCGCATGAACGGCAGGGGCCCGCAGAGGTAGTACGCGGCGCCCTCGGGCAGGTCGACCTCGTCGAGGTCCATCGTCCCGTCGTGCACGCCGTCGACGGGCAGCGAGGTCTGCGCGCCCCGCTCGAACCAGACGTGCGCCGTGGCGTCCGGCAGCGTGCGGAGGTCCTCGAGGACCTGGTGACGCAGCGCGAAGGACTCCTCGTCCAGGTCGGCGTGCAGCAGCGTGACGGGCAGCGAGGAGCCCGCCGCGGCCAGGTGGGACAGCATCCCGGCCATCGGGGTGATCCCGATGCCGGCGCTGGCGAAGACGACCGGGCGGCCGGAGTCGTCGAGGACGACGTCGCCGAAGGGCGCCGACAGCGTCAGCCGGTCACCGACCCGCACCCGGTCGCACAGGTGGTTGGAGACCTCGCCGTCGGGCTTGTCCCCGCCGCGCACCCGCTTGACCGAGAACTGGCGGTGCTCGCCGTCGTCGGCGCGGGTGAGGCTGTACTGGCGCGGCTGGCGCACGCCGTCGGGGAGCGGCACCTGGACGGTGACGTACTGGCCGGGCAGCGACGTCTTGACCAGCCGGTGGTCGATCCGCCGCACCCGGAACGTGACGACGTCGGGGGTCTCCTCGACCTTCTCGGCGACCTCCCAGTCCCGCCACACCGTCTCCGGGCGCACCCCCCGGGCGCTGTAGAGACCGCGCTCCTGGTGGATCAGCGCGTAGGCCATCAGCCAGTAGACCTCGTCCCAGGCCGCGGCCACCTCGGGGGTGACCGCGTCGCCGAGCACGTCGACGATCGCCCAGAACAGGTGCTCGTGGACGACGTCGTACTGGGCGGGGGTGATCCCGAGCGAGACGTGCTTGTGCGCGATGCGCGACAGCAGCTGCTCGGGGAGCTGCTCCGGCGTCTTCACCAGGGTGCTGGCGAACACGGCGACGGAGCCGGCCAGCGCGACCTGCTGTTCCCCGGTGGCCTGGTTGCCGCGGTTGAAAACCCCGTCGAACAGCTCGGGGTGGGCGCCGAACAGGTGCCCGTAGAAGCGCCGGGCGATCTCCTGGATGTTGTCGGCGACCACGGGCAGGGTCGCCTCGATCACGGGACGGGAGCGGTCAGACAGCATGCGGTCCTCCTCGGCCGGCCGACGGGCGCGGTGACCTGCTGGGTCCCCGTGTCCGTGCCCGCCCGTCGTCGCCGTCCGCGGGGCAGGGGTGCCCCCACCGGCGCCCCTGCGACCGACCCTGCCAGGAGCGGGTCCGGAAATCGACCGGAGCGGTGCCGCGGAGGGCTAGCCGCCGTCCGGAGGGCTCGCTAGTGTGCGCCAGGTCACACGGCCGAGCGGACGGCCCACGGGGGGCGACTGTGGACATTCCTGCGATGCGCGCGAACTTCGCCAAGGCCGCGGCTGCCGGCGACGAGGCGCCGCTGTGGTTCTACTCCCACCTGTTCCTCGCCCATCCCGAGACCCGGCAGATGTTCCCGGTCTCGATGGCGCACCAGCGCGACCGGCTCTTCGCCGCGCTCGGCGAGGTGGTGGGGCGGGTCGACGACCTCGACTCCCTCGTGCCGATCCTGCAGCAGCTGGGGCGCGACCACCGCAAGTTCGGGACGGTGGCCGAGCACTACCCCGCGGTGGGAGCGAGCCTGCTCGCCACGCTGCAGCACTTCGACGAGGACTGGAACGACGCGCTGGCCGCGGACTGGGCGGCGGCCTACGAGCTGGTCGCCTCGGTGATGGTCGCGGCCGCCGACGAGATGGCCGACGAGCCGCCGTGGTGGGACGCCGAGGTCGTGGCGCACGAGCGGCGCACCGTCGACACCGCCGTGCTGCGGCTGCGGACGAAGATCCCGCTGTCCTACCGTCCCGGGGAGTCGATCTCGCTGGAGACCGAGCTGCGGCCGCGGCTGTGGCGCTACTACTCGCCGGCCAACGCCTGCCGGCCCGACGGCGAGATGGAGATCCACGCGCGGGCCCAGGCCGGCGGGCCGGTCAGCACCGCCCTCGTGCGGCAGGTCGACGTCGGGGACGTGCTGCGGCTCGGGCCCCCGGTGGACCACCTGCGCTTCGATGCCGACTCCGACCGCGACCTGCTGCTGGTGGCGGGGGGCACGGGGCTGGCGCCGCTCAAGGCGATCGTCGACCACGTCGCCCGGAACGGCACGCCCCGGCGGGTGGACCTGTTCGTCGGCGTCCGCGCCGAGAGCGACCTGTACGACCGGGCGGACCTGGAGCGGCTCGAGCGGGAGAACCCCTGGCTCACCGTGACCGTCGCCGTCTCCGAGGACGGGAACTCGCAGTGGGCGCACGGCGACGTCGGCGAGGTGGTGGCGCGCTCCGGGCCGTGGGGCAGTCGCGAGGCCTACGTCGCCGGTCCCCGGGCGATGGTCGACGACACCGTCGAGCGGTTGCTGCGGCACGGCCTGCCCCGGGACCGCATCCGCACCGAGGTGTTCGCCCCCAGCCGTCCCGGACCCGATGTCGATGGAGAGGTGACGTCATGACGACCGAGCAGGTGGCCTCCAACGGCCGGCGGCTGACGCCCGCGGACGTGCGCGAGGTGCGGTTCGCCCGGTCGTCGATGCTGCACCCCGGCTACAGCGACGCCGAGGTCGACCGGTTCCTGGACCGGGTGGGCGAGGAGCTGGCCCGCCTGCACGCGGAGAAGGCCGAGCTGCGCGGCCGGGTGCAGGAGCTGCAGGCCCAGGTGGGCGAGGAGAAGCCCCGGGAGGAGCCGACGGCGCAGGCGGTGAGCCTGCTCGCGGTCGCCCAGCAGACCGCCGACCAGTACGTGGCGGAGGCGGAGACGTTCAGCCGGGTGATGGTCAGCGAGGCGCAGCAGCAGTACGACGAGCAGCTGCAGTCCGCGCGCGAGAAGGTCGGCGCGATGATCCAGGCCGCCCACGAGGCCGCGGCCCGGATCGTCGCCGAGGGCGGCGCACCGGCCGCCGCGGGGGACGCCCGCACCGCCGAGGAGCTGCAGGAGCAGGTCGCCTACCTGCAGGCGTTCGGCCAGGCGTGCCGGACGCAGCTGCGGTCCTACCTGGAGGCGCTGATCGGCGAGGTGGAGCGGGCCTGGGGCCACGCCGACCCGACGGCCGTGCCGGTGCTGGACTCCAGGGCCCCGGTGACCCGGCCGGCCCCGCCACCCAGGGCCCCGGCGGCCGGGGCCGGGCCCGCCCCGGCCCAGGAACCACCCACGGTCGAGGCCGCCGCGGTGCTGCTCGGCGAGCAGTCGCTGGGGCCCGGGTCCGCCGACGGCGCACCCGCCCAGGTGGCCGCGGAGGGTGCCGGCGACCGGTCCTGACCCCCGCGGCGGTCCGCGGGACCGTCGGCCCGGTCGGGGAGACTGCGGCGGTGGACCGGGTCCTGCTGCGCCGCCGCGGGGACGCGGTGGCGGTGCACGAGGCCGACGGCGCCGTCGCCGAGGTCCCCGCGGACGGGCTCGCGGCGCTGGTGCGGGAGCGCGAGCGGGCCGGCGTCCGGTGGGTCTGGGACGACACCACCCGCTGGTACCCGGCGCTGCTGGCCGCCGGTGTCCGCGTGGCGCGCTGCGCCGACCTGCGGCTGTGCGCCGCCGTGCTGCGCGGCTCCCCACACGCCGGTCCCGGGCCGGCGGCGGACCCGGGCTGGGCGGCGCTGGAGCCGGTGACCGCGGACGACCCGGCGCTGTTCCACCTGGCCGACCCCGCCGACGCGCTCGACCCGGTCGCCGAGGACCGCCGCCAGCAGGCCGTGCTCGCCGCCTCCCCGCAGCGCGCGCGGCTGGGCCTGCTGCTGGCCGCCGAGTCCTCGGGCGCGCTGGCCGCCGCGGAGATGACGCACGCCGGGCTGCCGTGGCGGGCCGACGCCCACGACGCGCTGCTCACCGGGCTGCTCGGCCCGCGCCCGCCCGCGGGCCTGCGGCCGGCGGTGCTGGAGGCGCTGGCGGGGGAGGTCCGCGCCACGCTCGGCGCCCCCGAGCTCAACCCGGACTCCCCGGCGGCGCTGCTGCAAGCGCTGCAGGTCGCGGGGCTGCCGGTCGAGGACACCCGGTCGTGGACGCTGGAGCGGGTCGAGCACCCGGTCGTCGCGCCGCTGCTGGAGTACAAGCGGCTGGCCCGGCTGCTGGCGGCCAACGGCTGGAGCTGGCTCGACGCCTGGGTGCGCGGCGGGCGGTTCCGGCCGGTCTACCTCCCCGGCGGGGTGGTCACCGGGCGGTGGGCGTCGTCGGGCGGGGGCGCGCTGTCGGTGCCGGTGCAGGTGCGCCCGGCCGCGGTCGCCGACGACGGGTGGGTCCTGGTGGTCGCCGACGTCGCCCAGCTCGAGCCGCGGGTGCTCGCCGGCATGAGCGCCGACACCGCGCTGGCCGCCGCGGCCCGCTCGCGGGACCTGTACGCCGGGATGGTCGACGCCGGGGTGGTGGCCACCCGCGCCGAGGCCAAGGTCGGGGTGCTGGGGGCGCTCTACGGCGGGACCCGCGGTGAGAGCGGGCGGATGGTGCCGCGGCTGGCCCGCCGCTACCCGCGGGCGATCGGGCTGGTGGAGGAGGCGGCGCGGGCGGGGGAGCGCGGCGCGGTCGTGTCCACGCTGCTCGGCCGGGGCTCCCCGCCGCCGGGCGCCGCGTGGGCCGAGCGCGACGCCGACCTCGGCGAGGCGCCCGAGCCCCGCGGCCGCGACTCCGACCGCGCCCGCCGCGCGTGGGGGCGGTTCACCCGCAACTTCGTCGTGCAGGGCACCGGCGCGGAGTGGGCGCTGTGCTGGCTGGCCGACCTGCGCAACCGGCTCTGGCAGCTGGGGGAGGGGCGGCTGGAGGAGCGGCCGCACCTGGCGTTCTTCCTGCACGACGAGGTCGTCGTCCACGCCCCGGCCGACCTCGCCGACGACGTCGTCGCGGAGGTCCGGGCCGCCGCGGCCACGGCCGGGCGGCTGCTGTTCGGGGAGTTCCCGCTCGACTTCCCGCTCGACGTCGCGGTCGTGCGGTCCTGGGCCGACGCGGGCTGAGCCGGCCGCGTGACGGGGCGCGCGGCGGGCAGGGGTCCGGGGTCGTCGTCCCCAGAGGTCCCGTGTCCGACGGGGGCCGAGCGTCAGGCGGGGGCGGAGGTCTCGAGCAGGCGCCGCAGCGCCTCCTCGAAGTACTCCTCGTAGAGGTCGCGCACGAGGTCGGTGCGGTCCTCGGCGACGGCGGCGTTCACCCGCCGGACGTAGTGCTCGTGCAGCGTGGTCATCGTGGTGTCCACGGCGGTCTCCCTGGAGGTCGGCTGCCTCCAGTGTCCGCCGGTCCGGGCGGCGGGGTCGCAGGCCGGACTGCTCGTTCGGTCACACGCGCGGCCCTCCCGCCCCGCCCGCCGCGGTGGCAGGGTGGGTCCGCCCCGACAGCGCCGTCCGCCCCGCCCGCACCCGAGGAGCCCCACCGTGGACCGCGACCTCTACGGCACCGACGGCACCGACCCCGAGGAGGCCACCGGCCTGCTCGAGGCCGAGGACACCCTCGAGGACCCCCGTCGCCCGCGCGACCTGGACACCGGCTGGTCGCCGCCGGAGCGGCCCTGGGGGGTGGCCGACTGGGGCACCACCGAGCGGGAGGAGGCCACCGGCGAGAGCCTCGCCGGGCGGCTCGCCCGGGAGCTGCCGGACCGGTCCTGGGACGACGCCGACGGCGACGGCCTCGGTGACCTCACCGGCGGCGACGGCGAGCTGCTCGACGACGAGGTGGGCGACGCCCGCGCGGGCCGGCTGGCCGAGGTCGGCGACGACGGCGTCGTCGACCGGGAGGACGAGCTGCTGGGCGAGGACCTCGGCATCGACGGCGGGGCGGCGTCGGCCGAGGAGGCGGCGGTGCACCTGGTGCGCCGCGGCGACGACTAGTCCCGGACCCGGGGGTCCAGGCGGGCCGCCAGGACCTCCTCGGGCAGGACCGCCTGCTCGGTGGAGCCGCGGCCGAGCTCCCGGCCGCTCGCGTCGACGGCCCGGCACGCGCAGGTCAGCCGGTTGCCGCGGACCGCGGTGCAGCGGGCGGTCACCCGGACGCGGTCGCCCACCCACGCCGGCGCCCGGTGCTCGACCGACACCGCGGTGCCGACCCCGGCCTCGCCCGGCTCGAGGTGGCCGAGCAGCAGCTTCCGCCCCGCCTCCTCGAAGTGCTTGGCCATCGCGTAGGTGGCGTAGACCGGGTGCACCGGGCCGAGCTCGTCGAAGTGCACGGTCATCGCCGCGGTGACGACGACGTCGAGGACCGCGGTCTCGCCGACGGCGACCGGGCGCACGGCCGTCAGGCGTCGAAGTCGACGGTGACGGCGTCCGACCGTGGCAGCGACTGGCAGGTCAGGACGTAGCCGGCGTCGACCTCGGCGGGCTCGAGCGCGTAGTTGCGGCGCATCTCGACCTCGCCGTCGGTCACCCGCGCCCGGCACGTGCCGCACACGCCGCCCTTGCAGGCGAACGGCAGGTCCGAGCGCACCCGCTGGGCGGAGTCCAGGACGGGGACGTCGCGGGGCAGCGCCAGCGTCGTCGAGCGGCCGTCCAGCACCACGGTGACCTGGGCGCTCGGGCCCGCGACCGTCTCCTCGTCGCCGCGCACCGGCTCGGGCGGGACGTCGTCGACGTAGAACAGCTCCTGGTGCACCTTCTCGGCGGGGACGCCGAGCTCGGCCAGCAGCGCCCGGGCGTCGCTGACCATCCCGTGCGGGCCGCACAGCCACCAGTGGTCCACGTGCGGGGCGTCGACGAGGGCGCCGACCAGCGTGCGCAGCCGGTCCCGGTCGAGCCGGCCGCTGGTGAGCTCGGTGTCGCGCGGCTCGCGGGACAGCACGTGCACCAGCTGCAGCCGGGGACCGAACCGGTCCTTCAGGTCGGCGAGCTCGTCGGCGAACATCACCGTGTTCGTGCGCCGGTTGCCGTAGAACACGGTGACGGTGGACTCGCCGTCGCGCAGCACGGTGCTCGCCAGGCTCAACGCCGGGGTGATCCCGGAGCCGGCGACGACGAACACGTGGTCGGCCGGCTGCGACAGGTCGGCGGTGAACGTGCCCGACGGCGGCAGCACCTCGATCGTGTCGCCGGGCCGCACCTCGTGCACCAGCCAGGAGGAGAAGAAGCCGCCGGGCACCTCGCGGACGCCGACGCGCGGAGCGGCGCCCACCGGCGCGCAGATCGAGTAGGAGCGGCGCTCGTCGCGGTCGCCGTCGACCCGCCGCAGGGTGAGCGCCTGACCGGGGCGGAACGCGTAGTCCTCGGCCAGGTCCTCGGGGACGTCGAAGGTGACCGCCACCGCGTCGTCGGTGAGCCGCTCGACGCCGGCGACCCGCAGCGGGTGGAACCGCGGACGCCGGCGGGCCGGTGCGCTCACTCAGACCTCCTTCACGTGCTCGAACGGCTCGCCGCAGTCCCGGCAGCGGCGCAGCGCCTTGCACGCCGTCGCGCCGAACTCGCTGATCTCGACGGTGTCGGGGGAGCCGCACAGCGGGCAGGACGCGGTCCGGCGGGTCGGGCCCAGCTGCAGCGGGATCGGCCCGGCCGTGCGCTCGGGCGCCCTGCCCGGTGGCGCGATGCCGGCCGCGGCGAGCTTGCGGCGGCCCTCCTCGGTGATCCAGTCGGTGGACCAGGCGGGGGAGAGCACGGTGCGCACCTCGACGTCGTCGAACCCGGCGGCGTGCAGGGCGTGCAGCAGGTCCGCGCGCATGACGCCCATCGCGGGACAGCCGGAGTAGGTCGGGGTGATGTCGACGACGACGGTGTCCTCGTGCACGCGGACGTCGCGCAGCACACCGAGGTCGGCGAGCGTGAGCGTGGGCAGCTCCGGGTCGGTCACGGTCTCGGCGACCGCCCGGGGGTCCACGTGCGCGGTGGCGGCCATCCCCGTCACCAGGTCGCCGCCGGGTGCCGGCGGGCGAGGCCCTGGAGGCCGGCGAGCAGGTCGGTCAGCTCGGGGCCGTGCTCGCCGACCCGGCCGCGCGGTGGCGCGTCGGCCGGCCAGTCCGGGACCGTCAGGGTCGCCCGCTGCAGCACGGTGGTGAGCACGTCGCGCACCTCGTCGCGGACGGCGGCCGGGTCGACGGCCACCCCGGCGGCGACCAGCCGGGTCTCGACGTCGGTGGCGGTGGACAGGTCCGCGAGGTGCGGCCACACGGCGTCGACGCCGGCCTGCGCGCGGCGGTGCGACTCGGCCGTGCCGTCGCCGAGGCGCAGGACCCAGCGGGCGGCGTGGTCGCGGTGGTAGGTCAGCTCGTGCACGCCCTTGGCGGCGATCGCGGCGAGCACCGGGTCGCGGGAGTCCCGCAGCCGGGCGAACACCGCCAGCCGGACGGTGGACGCCGCGAGCAGCCGGACCATGGTCCGTGCGAAGTCGCCGTTCCCGGCCGCGACCAGGCCGGTGCAGCGGAACTCGTCGGGGTCGCGGAAGTAGGCGAGCGCGTCCTCGTCGGGGATCGACGCGCCGGCCCGCTCGCGGGACCGGCCGAGGACGCCGGCCGACCCGGCGCGGGCCAGCAGCAGCCGGGCCTGGCCGAGCAGGTCCAGGCCGACGTTGCCGAACGCGACCTCCTCCTCGAGCTCGGGTGCCGCGGTGATCCACTGGGTCAGCCGCTGGGCGAGCACCAGCGCGTCGTCGCCGAGCATCAGGCAGTAGGCGCCCAGGTCGGCGGGGTCGACGCCGTCGGGGACGGTGGTGTCCACCCCGGCCAGCGGGTCGTCGAACCCGGTGCCGAACGCCCAGTGCCCGGCGTCGTCGTGCGCGTTGGTCAACGCGTCGTACACCGTCTCCTCGTGCCCCATGCCGACGGAACCCCTCCCTGAGTTCGTGCGCAGCGGTCGGCCCCCCGCCCTGGTGGGGGTCCTTCCTACATGTGCGGGACGTCCTCCGGGATCTCGTAGAACGTCGGGTGGCGGTAGACCTTGTCGCCGCTCGGGGCGAACATCGGGTCCCTCTCGTCGGGGCTGGACGCGGTGATGTCGGCGGCCCTGACCACCCAGATGCTCACGCCCTCGTTGCGCCGGGTGTAGAGGTCGCGGGCGGCGTGCACGGCCATCTCGTCGTCGGGCGCGTGCAGCGAGCCGACGTGCACGTGGTTGAGGCCGCGCTTGCCGCGCACGAACACCTCGTACAGCGGCCAGTCGCGGCGGCTGACCGACGGCGCCGGCGTCGTCGGCACCTCCGGCCCGGTCGGGACCGCGCCGTGCCCGCCCTCGGCGGTCAGGTCGGTGCTCACGCGTGCTCCCCGGCCGGTCGCCCGCCGCTGTGCTTGCGTGCGTAGGCGGTGGCCGCCTCGACCACCCACGCGTTGTCGTCGCGGGCGGCGCGGCGGCGGGCGATCCGGACGGCGTTCATCGGCCCGTCCCCGCTGATCACCCGCTTGAGCTCCGACCAGTCGATCGGGCCGTACCGCCAGTGCCCGGTCTCCTCGTCGAGCGCCAGGTCGGGGTCGGGCAGCGTGACGCCGAGGACCTGCGCCTGCGGCACGGTCATGTCCACGAACCGCTGGCGCAGCTCGTCGTTGGTGTGCCGCTTGATGCCCCACGCCATCGACTGCGCGGTGTTCGGGCTGTCGTCGTCGGGCGGGCCGAACATCATCAGCGACGGCCACCACCACCGGTCGACGGCGTCCTGCACCATCGCCCGCTGCTCGGGCGTGCCGCCCATCATCGTCATCAGCAGCTCGTAGCCCTGCCGCTGGTGGAACGACTCCTCCTTGCAGATGCGGATCATCGCCCGGGCGTAGGGCCCGTAGGAGGAGCGGCACAGCGGCACCTGGTTGCAGATCGCCGCGCCGTCGACCAGCCACCCGATCACACCGACGTCGGCGTAGGTGAGCGTCGGGTAGTTGAAGATCGAGCTGTACTTCTGCTTCCGCTCGATCAGCTTGTCGGTGAGGTCGGCGCGGTCGGCGCCGAGCGTCTCGGCCGCCGAGTAGAGGTACATGCCGTGGCCGGCCTCGTCCTGCACCTTGGCCAGCAGGATCGCCTTGCGGCGCAGGCTCGGGGCGGCGAGCAGCCAGTCGCCCTCGGGCTGCATCCCGATGATCTCCGAGTGCGCGTGCTGGGCGATCTGGCGCACCAGCGTCCTGCGGTAGCCCTCGGGCATCCAGTCGCGCGGCTCGATCCGCCGGTCGGCGGCGACCGTCGCGTCGAACTGCTGCTGCAGCGCGGTCTCGTCGACGGCGGCGCGGTCCACGACGGGTGCGGCCATGGCCTTCCTCCCATTTACTGACCGAGCGGTCAGGAATAGTGTGACCCAGGACACCGGGAGAGTTCAAGCGCGGGACGAGGACGGCGGTCATGACGGCGACCAGGACGACCACGACGGCGCAGCGGCTGGGCGAGGCCCCCGACCCCGCGACCCTCGACCCCGCCGAGCGGATGGGCGCCGACGAGCTGCGGGCGCTGCAGCTCGAGCGGCTGCGCTGGTCGCTGCGGCACGCGTACGACAACGTGCCGCACTACCGCCGCGCCTTCGACGCCGCCGGCGTGCACCCCGACGACTGCCGGGAGCTGGCCGACCTGGCCCGCTTCCCGACGACGAGCAAGGCCGACCTGCGCGAGAACTACCCGTTCGGCATGTTCGCCGTCCCGCGCGAGCAGGTGCGCCGCGTGCACGCCTCGTCGGGCACCACCGGCAAGCCGACCGTCGTCGGCTACACCGAGCGCGACCTCGCGACCTGGGCCGCGGTCATGGCCCGCTCCATCCGCGCCGCCGGCGGCCGGCCCGGCGACGTGCTGCACAACGCCTACGGCTACGGCCTGTTCACCGGCGGCCTCGGCGCCCACCACGGCGCCGAGGCGCTGGGCTGCACCGTCGTCCCCGTCTCCGGCGGCATGACGCCGCGCCAGGTGCAGCTGATCACCGACTTCGCGCCCCGGGTGATCATGGTGACCCCGAGCTACATGCTCACCGTGCTCGACGAGTTCGAGAAGCAGGGGCTGGACCCGCGGGCCTCGAGCCTGGAGATCGGCGTCTTCGGCGCCGAGCCGTGGACCGAGCAGATGCGCCGCGAGATGGAGGAGCGCGCCGGCATCCACGCCGTCGACATCTACGGGCTGTCCGAGGTGATGGGCCCCGGCGTCGCCCAGGAGTGCGTGGAGACCAAGGACGGCCTGCACGTCTGGGAGGACCACTTCTACCCGGAGGTCATCGACCCGGTCACCGGCGAGGTGCTGCCCGAGGGCGAGGAGGGCGAGCTGGTGTTCACCTCGCTCACCAAGGAGGCCATGCCCGTCGTCCGCTACCGCACCCGCGACCTCACCCGGCTGCTGCCCGGGACGGCGCGGCCGGGCGTGCGGCGGATGCAGAAGGTCACCGGCCGCACCGACGACATGATCATCCTGCGCGGCGTGAACCTGTTCCCCACGCAGATCGAGGAGGTCGTGCTGCGGACGCCGGGCCTGTCGCCGCACTTCGCCCTCGAGCTGGTCACCCGCGGCCGGATGGACCACCTGGTCTGCCGCGTCGAGGCGCGCCCGGACTGCCCGCCGGAGCGCCGGGAGCCCGCGGCCGCGGAGGTGGCGACCGGCGTCAAGGACACCGTGGGCTGCACCGTCGAGGTCCTCGTCGTCGACCCGGAGACGCTGCCGCGCTCGATGGGCAAACTGCAGCGCATGACCGACAACCGCGACCGTCCGTGACGGAAGTCGCGAGGGCCCGCCGAGGGCGCCCCGGGCACTCGCTGGACTCGCTGCTGGACGTCGCCGTCGCGGTGTTCAACGAGCGTGGCTACGACGCCACCAGCATGGACGAGCTGGCCGGCCGGCTCGGCGTCACCAAGTCGGCGATCTACCACCACGTGCCCGGCAAGGTCGAGCTGCTGCGGCTGGCGCTGGACCGGGCGCTGGACGCGCTGTTCGCCGTCACCCGGGAGCCCGGCGCGCGCACCGGCCGGGCGATCGACCGGCTGGAGCACGTCGTCCGCGGGTCGGTGCGGGTGCTGGCCGCCGAGCTGCCGTTCGTCACCCTGCTGCTGCGGGTGCGCGGCAACTCCCCGGTCGAGCAGGCTGCACTGCAGCGCCGGCGGGAGTTCGACCGGATCGTCACCGAACTGGTGCGCGCCGCGGAGGAGGAGGGCGACGTGCGCCCCGACGTCGACCCCGCCGTCACCAGCCGGCTGCTGTTCGGCACGGTCAACTCGCTGACCGAGTGGTACCGCCCCGGCGGCAGCCTGTCGCCGGACGCGCTGGCCGACGCGCTGGTCCGGACGGCGTTCGAGGGCCTGCGCGCCCGTCCCTGAGGCGCGCGGGCCTCAGCCCTCGCCGCCCAGCTCGGCGTACTCCAGGTCCGTCAGCCGGCGCCGGTCCTCCTCGAGGTCGGCGACCTCCTCCGCGATCGGCCCGACGACGTCGGTCGTCCCCCGGGGGACGGGGACGGTGGGTTCCGGGTACTGCCACTGGTCGCTCATGGCGGGGTCCCTCGGTCGCCGCCCGGCGAGGCCGCCGGGACGGGGGGTGGGGCCGGGTGCTCGGCGGGGGAGCGGAGCCGGGGCGCGGCCTCCCGACGGCGACACCCGCCCGCGCGGCTCCGTGCCCCGGGAGGCTACGCGCCGCCGGGTCCCCGCGCGCCGGTCCGAGGTCCCTGGTCCGGAGCGTC
Source organism: Geodermatophilus sp. SYSU D00663 (assembly GCF_054050655.1). Taxonomy (NCBI): domain Bacteria; kingdom Bacillati; phylum Actinomycetota; class Actinomycetes; order Geodermatophilales; family Geodermatophilaceae; genus Geodermatophilus; species Geodermatophilus sp. SYSU D00663. The sequence continues at coordinate 83,426 of NZ_JBJGZT010000007.1, forward strand.
CCCGCCCGGCCGGCCGGCCGGGCGGGCGCGCAGCGCCTCCACCTCGGCGGTGAGCGCGCCGACCTGCTCCGCGGCCCGCCGCGCTGCGGCCTCGGCCTCGGCGGCGCGGCGGGTGGCGTCCTCCGCCCGCTCCGCGCTCCGCGCCGCCCCGGTCAGCGCCTCGCGCAGGCCCTGCTCGGCCGCGGCCGCGCGGTCGGCCGCCTCCCGCGCCAGGGTCCGGGCGTCCTGCTCGGCGCGCCGGGCGGCGTCGCGGTCCCGCTCGGCGTCGCGGACCTGCTCCCGGGCGGCGGCGGTGGCGGCGCGCGCCTCGTCCCGGGCGGCCGCCGCCTCGTCGCGCTCCCGCGTCCGCGTCTCCAGGTCCGCGGTGAGCGTGCGTTCGGTGACGTCCCACCGCGCGCGGGCCGCCACGAGCGCGTCGTGCTCGCGGGCGGCGTCCGCCCGGGCACGCCGCCCGTCCTCCCGCGCCGCCGCGGCGTCCCGCTCGGCCGCCCGCCGCCGGTCCGCGGCCTCCGCGGCCTCCCGCCGGGCGACGTCGCGTTCCCCACCGGCCCGGTCGCGCGCCGCCTCCGCCTCCTCCCGCGCGGTCTCGGCGGCCCGGCGGGCCCCGTCGGCCTCCCGGACCCGGCGCGCGGCCTCCGCCTCGGCAGCGGCGATCCTGTCCTCGGCGTCGGCGCGGGCGGCCGCGGCCTCCCGCTCGGCCGCCTGCCGCGCCTCTTCGGCGTCGGCGCGCTGCGCCTCGGCGGCGCGGGCGCGCTCCTCGGCGTCGAGGCGGGCGGCGTGCGCGGCGTCGACGTCGGCCGAGGCGCGGGCCAGCCGGGCCTCCACGGACGACTCGTCGCGGTACTGCTCCAGCGCCTCGGTCGCGGCGGCGAGGAGCGCGGCCTGGGTCTCGGCCGTCCGGGCGGCCTCCCGGGTGGCGTCGGCCCAGCGGCCCACCAGCTGCCGGACCCGGCCCTCGGGCGGCAGGTCCTGGACCAGGGCGGCGGTGGTGGCCGCCAGCCGGGCGGCCGCCGTTCCGGCCGCCCGGGCGCGCGCCTGCCGGGCGGACTCGGGGTTGTGGTCGGGCCGCTCGCAGAACCGGGGGGAGGGGCCGCTGCGTCCGGGCGTGCGCGGCCGCGGTGGTGACGGACACCCCGGATAGGCGCACGTGGAGGTGGTCGTCCCGCCGGGTGCCTCCGTCATGGGTTGACGATAGATGGACGGCACCCATCCATGTATCCGGATCCACGAGGCGGAGGATGCCGTCACTTCCGAGAAGCCCCTACTCTGCGAAGTGAAATCCGACGGCGGACGGAGGGGCCCGGCATGGCCGTACCGGCCGGTCCCCACCCCGGAGAGAGGGGGGTCGTCCCGGCGACGGACATGACGGCGGTCGGCACCTACCTCGCCGCGTCCCTCGCCGGCAGCACCCGGGCGGCCTACGCGCGCGACCTCGCCGCCTGGGCCGACTGGTGCCGCAGCCGGTCGCTGCCGTCCGCGCTGCCGGCCGACCCGCTCACCGTCGCCGCCTGGCTCGCCGCGATGGCCGACGCCGGGCACAGCCCGCGCTACGTCGCCCGCCGGCTGTCCGCGCTCAACGACGCCTCCCGCACCGCCGGGCACCCCGCGCCCGGCGACAGCGAGGGGGTGCGCCGCACGCTCAGCGGCATCCGCCGCACCGCCGCCCGCGCCGGCGTCCGCCCGCGCCGGGCCCGCGCGCTGGACACCGCGACCGTCCGGGCGCTGGTCGAGGACCTCCCGGACTCCCTCGCCGGCGTGCGCGACCGGGCCCTGATCCTGCTCGGGTACGCCCTCGGCCTGCGCGCCTCCGACCTGGTCGGGTTGCGGGTCGAGGACCTCGTCCCGGCCGGGCACGGCGGCCTCGACGTCCTCCTCCGGTTCTCCAAGACCGACCAGGAGGGCGCGGGGGAGACGCTGGCCCTGGCGCCGGGCGTGCGCGCGGCCACCTGCCCGGTGCGCGCCGCGCGGGCCTGGCTGGCCGCGCTGGCCGACCGGGGCGTCACCTCCGGCCCGCTGTTCCGGTCGCTGGGCAAGGGCCGCGCCCCGCGGCTGGGCGCGACCGCGCTGACCACCCGCAGCGTCGACCTGGTCCTGGAGCGCGCCGCCGAGCGGGCCGGCGTCCCCACCGAGGGCCTGTCCCCGCACTCGCTGCGCCGCGGCTTCGCCACCACGGCCTACGCCCGCGGCGTGCCGGAGAAGGAGATCAGCCGCACCGGCCGGTGGCGGTCGCTCGTCGTCCGCACCTACGACGACTCCAGCCGCTGGGCCGACCCCGCCTCGGGCGCGCTCGGCCTCTGAGGGCTACACGTAGTGCTCCCGGCGGAGCCAGGCGAAGGCCGCCCAGCCGGGCAGGACCGGCAGCCAGAAGGTGGCGATCCGGTAGAGGAACACGGCGGGGACGGCGACCGTGTGGTCCATCCCGACGCCGACCAGCCCGGCGATCAGGGCGGCCTCGAGCGCGCCCAGACCGCCGGGCGTCGGCGCGGCCGCGGCGACCGCGGCGCCGAGGAGGTAGACCGCGCCCACGGCGACCGGGCCGACGTCGCCGCCCAGCGCCCGCGTGGACAGGTAGAGGCAGGACAGGTAGCCGAGCGTGGTCAGCGCCGAACCGCCCAGCAGCAGCACCACCCGGCCGGGACTGCGCAGCGCGCCGGCCAGGCCGTGGGCCGAGCGGCGCAGCGGCGGCACCAGCCGCACGGCCGCGAACCGCCGCACGGCCGGGACCGCCGCGGCGGCGAGGGTGACGGCGAGCACCGCGAGGGCGCCCCACACGAGGGCCGGTGACTCCACCGGCCGGGCCAGGTCGGGCAGCGACCGGCCGGCCCAGATCCCGAACACCAGCAGCAGCACCACGTGGACGACGGTCCCGGCCGCGTAGCTGAGCCCGACGCCGGACGTGGCGACCGCGACGTCGAGGCCGCACCGCTGCAGGTAGCGCACGTTCAGCGCCATCCCGCCCAGCCCGGCGGGCACCAGCCGGCCGGCGAACGAGGAGGCCAGCTGGGCGACGAAGGTCGGCACCGGCCGCAGCCGCACGGCCACCGCCCCCGCGAGGCTCGCCGCGGCGCCCACGTAGGTCAGCAGCGAGGCCACCAGGACCGGCGGCACCCACGCCCAGTCGGCGTCCCGCACGCGCTCGGCCATCCCGGCGACGTCGCCGAGCTGGGGGACGAGCAGGTAGGTGGCGAGGGCGAGCACGCCGACGACGAGCAGCGTCCGGGGCCGGACGCGCTCCAGGTCCGCCAGCGGGGGCTCCGGGACGCCGCACCGCTCGCTGACCGCGGCGCGCAGCCGGCCCGCCAGGTGCCGGTCGCGCCGGAGCGCGTCGCGCGTGGCGCCGCTGAGCGAGTCCGGTTGCAGCCGGGGCAGCGCCGCGGCCACCGCGTCGGGCCCCAGCACGGCGACCGCGGTGTCCACGGCCGGTCCCACCCCGGCCTGCAGCGTGAGGGCGACGAGCAGCTGGGCCACGTCCGCGTCGAGCAGCGCGGGGTCCGCGGCGACCTCGCTGAAGCCCCAGTCGATCAGCCACGGCGTGCCCGACGGGTCGAGCAGCACGTTGGCCCGGCGCAGGTCGCGGTGGGCCACCCCGTGCCGGCGCAGCACGGCCACCTGCTCCCAGATGCCGCGCAGCACCCGCTCGGTCACGGCCGCGTCGGGCACCCGGTCCAGGGTCGCGCCGTCGACGAGGTCGTAGGACAGCAGCCACGAGTCGCGGCCGACGGGGGCGATCGTGCGGAGGCGGGGGGTCCGGCCGCCGGCGTCGCGGACCAGCAGCGACACCATCGCCTCGTGCTCCACGGTGCGGCGCAGCGAGGAGAACGGGCGCTCGTCGCCGACGTCCTTCAGCCGGAGGAACCGGTAGGCGCGGAACAGCAGGTCCGCCGCCCGGTTCTCCGCACCCATCACCTTGGCGAACACGCGGTCCCCGTCGCGCAACCGGGCGGTCCAGGGCACCGAGCCGCGGGCGTCGACCACCGCCGGTGCCACCTCCACCGGGTCCAGCCCGCTGCCGGCCAGGGCCGCGGCCACGGCGCCCCGCGTCGGCCGGGCGACGGGCCGGCCGAAGGCCAGCAGGGTCGCGGAGCCGACCGCGGCGCCGAGCACCAGCGACACGGCGAGGGTGGCCGGGAACGCGCGGGGCCCGAGCAGCTGCAGCAGGACGGTGAGCGCGAGGACCAGGGCCCCGGCCCGCCGCCACCGCCGGGACACGAACGGCGCCAGCACCACGAACGACGCCGCGGTCACCGCCGGCCCGTGCACGCCGAGCGCGCCGCGCAGGTCCCCCGGCTCCCCGCCCAGGGCCTCCGCCGCCGCGCGGGTCAGGAGGACCGCGGCGGCGGCGCCGGTGAGCAGGTAGCCGAACAGCCGGGGACGGCGGAGCAGCAGCGGGGCGGTCGCCGCCGCGGCCAGCGAGACCGCCACGAGCACGGTCACCGCCCCGGTCAGGGAACGCTCCAGGGCCGGGGCGGCCGAGGTCAGCCGCGCCACCAGGTCGGCGTCGAGCGCGGCCGCCGCCTCGCGCGACCACGCCGCGACCAGGCCCAGCAGCAGCGTGACCGTCGTCAGGACGGCGGTGCGCAGCACGTCGCTGGGGGACCGCTCGTAGCCGGTGACCTCCTCCTCGGAGGGGTCCGCGCCCCGGACGGCGGGCGGCCCGGCGGCCGGCCCCGGGGGAGGCGCCTCCGCCACCGGCGCCGACGGGCCGCCCGTCCGGGGTGTTCCGGGACCGGGCATCGCTGGCTCCTCCGCACGTCGGGGCAGGGCTCACGGCGGGCCACAGTCTGGCCCGCCGGGCGCGCGCGGGGACCGGACGGCGACGTCCCTCGGACGGGCGCGGGCGTACTACCGTTTCCCGCACCGGCACCACGTCGGGATGCAGGACCGCCCCGGTGCCGGAGTGCAGTGCCGGGTGATGGCGATGAGGGCTCCAGTCGCAGTTCCCCTGACCGTGCTCCTCCTGGCAGCCGCCTGCGGCGGCTCCGGGGAGGGCGACGTGGAGGCGGCGGACCGCACGGTCGCCGGCGCACCGACGCTGCAGGGCAGCGTCGGGACCGAGGACTCGCCGGACGCCTTCGAGATCGCCCTGGTCGACGAGGACGGCGCGCCGGTGACCGAGCTGCCCGCCGGGCAGTACAACGTCGTCGTCACCGACCACAGCGACGTCCACGGCTTCCACCTCGGTGGCGGGGACGGCGCGGTCGACGAGAAGACGAGCGTCCTCGAGACCGGCGAGACCACCTGGGTGGTCGACCTCCGGCCGGGCGAGTACCGCTACCTGTGCGATCCGCACCCGAGCATGCACGGCACGTTCACGGTGACCTGACCGGACGGCCGCGGCGCTGGTCGGTCACCGCCGGTCGCCCTAGACTCCGCGCCCAACGGCCGCCAGCCACTCCACCGGGAGGTGGGCCCGTGGACGCACCGTCCGGCCCGGTCCCCAGCCGCCGCGCGCGCACCCCGGCCCCGCGGGACGAGCCGTGAGCCGGCCCGCGCTGCTCGCCGTCGACGACGACGGCCCGGTGCTGGCCGCCGTCGAGCGCGACCTGCGGGAGCGCTACGGCGAGCAGTACCAGGTGTACACGGCGTCCTCCGGGGACCAGGCGCTGGACCTGCTGCGCCGGCTGCGGCTGCGCGAGGAGCCGGTGGCGCTGCTGCTGGTCGACCAGCGGATGCCCGGGATGAGCGGCGTCGAGCTGCTGGCCGCCAGCCGGCGGCTGTACCCGGACGCCCGGCGGGTGCTGCTCACCGCCTACGCAGACACCGACGCCGCGATCAAGGCGATCAACGACGCCGACGTCCAGCACTACCTGCTCAAGCCCTGGGACCCGCCGGAGGACCGGCTCTACCCGGTGCTCGACGACCTGCTGCAGACCTGGCGCCGGCCCCCGCCGGTGGCCAACCTGCGCCTGGTCGGTGACCGCTGGTCGCAGGCCAGCCACGCGGTGCGCGAGTTCCTCACCCGCAACCTGGTGCCCTACCGCTGGCTCGACGTCGAGGCCGACCCGCAGGCGCGGGAGCTGCTCGAGGTGGCGGGCGTCGACGCCGGGTCGCTGCCGGCCCTCGTGCTCGACGACGGCGAGGTGCTCGTGCAGCCGGACCTGCACGAGGTCGGCGCGCGGATCGGGCTGCGGGCACGGGCCGAGCGCGCGGCCTACGACCTCGTGGTGGTGGGCGCCGGGCCGGCCGGGCTGGCCGCCGCGGTGTACGGCGCCTCCGAGGGCCTGGCCACGCTGGTCCTGGAGTGCAGCGCGCCCGGCGGGCAGGCCGGCACGAGCAGCCGGATCGAGAACTACCTGGGCTTCCCGGTCGGGCTCTCCGGCGCCGACCTCACGCTGCGGGCCCGCGAGCAGGCCGTCCGCTTCGGCGCGGAGATCCTGGTGCCGGCGGAGGTGGTGGGCGTGCGCCGGGCCGACCCGTACACGGTGGTGCGCCTGGACGACGGCGGGGAGGTCAGCGCCGGCACGCTGATCATCGCCACCGGCGTCGAGTACCGCACCCTCGACGTCCCGGGCGCCGCGGGGCTCACCGGCGTCGGCGTCTACTACGGCGCCGGGCGGGCCGAGGGGGTGGACCACGCGGGCGGCCACGTGTTCGTCGTCGGCGCCGGCAACTCGGCCGGGCAGGCCGCGCTGTTCCTCGCCACGTTCGCCGCGTCGGTGACGCTGCTGGTCCGGGGCGGGGACCTCGCCGCCTCCATGTCCCGCTACCTGGTCGACCGGCTGATCGCCTCGGAGAAGGTCGCGGTCGAGTACCACACGCAGGTGGCCGGCGCGCTGGGCACGCGGCGGCTGGAGGGCCTGCGGCTGCGGACCGGGACCGAGGAGCGCGAGGTCGCCGCGGACGCCCTGTTCGTCTTCATCGGGCAGGCACCGCGCACCGGGTGGCTGGACGGCCTGGTCCGCCGCGACGACGGCGGGTTCGTGCTCACCGGCGTGGACCTCGGGCCGACGCCGGAGTGGCCGCTGGAGGTCCCGCCGCTGCCCCTGGAGACGTCCGTGCCGGGGGTGTTCGCCGCCGGCGACGTGCGGCACGGGTCGGGCAACCGGATCGCCGCGGCCGTGGGGGAGGGCGCGATGGCGGTCCGCTTCGCCCACCAGCGGCTGGGCGCCCGGTGACCCGCACGGCCCCCGACGCCGCGGCCCCCGACGCCGCGGACGCCGACGTCGCCGCGGCGCTGCGCCGCTCGCGGCTGTTCGAGCACCTCCCGGAGGACGACCTCGCGGCCCTGGCCGACGCCAGCCGCGGCGTCGACCTGGCGGCCGGCGAGGTGCTCATGGCGGAGGGCTCGCCGCCGGAGGCCATGTACGTCGTGCTGGAGGGCGACCTCGAGGTGAGCCGGGAGGTGGGCGGCTCGGAGGTGCTGCTCAACGTGTGCGGCGCCGGTGACCTCGTCGGCGAGCTGGGCCTGGCCCACCGCCGGCCCCGCTCGGCCACCGTGCGGGCGCGGACGCCCAGCCGCGTCCAGCGGATCGGCGCCGACGCGCTGGACCGGCTGCTCACCCACCCGGCGTCGGCCCGGGCGATGCTGCTGGCCGCCACCCGGCGGCTGGACCGCGAGGAGGGCCTGGTCCGCCAGCACGAGCGGATGGCCGCGCTCGGCGCCCTGTCCGCGGGCCTGCTGCACGAGCTCAACAACCCGGCGGCCGCCGTCCAGCGCGGCGTCGCCCGGCTGCGGACCCTGCTGTCCGGCGACGACGACCCCGACGCCCCGCTGCGCGCGCTCGCCGGTGCGGTGCCCGTCCCGGACGACCCGCTGGCGCGCGGGGACGCCGAGCGGGCGCTCGCCGACGTCCTCGCCGCGGCGGGCGTCGACCGCGGCTGGGCGGTCGCCCCCGACCTGGTGCGGCTGGGCGTCGACCCGGCGGGCCTGGCCGCCGCGCTGGCCGCGCTGCCGGCCGCCGGGCGCGGCCGGGCGGTGCGCGGACTGGCCCGCTCGGCCGAGGTCGCCGCCCTGCTGGAGGAGGTCGCGGCCGGCGCCGACCAGCTGTCCCGGATCGTCTCCGGGGTGCGCCCGCTGGCCTACTCCTCCGACCAGTCGCTGGCCGACGTCGACGTGCACGCGAGCCTGCAGCAGTCGCTGGTGCTGCTGCGCCACAAGGTGCCCCCCGGCGTCCGGGTGGTCGTGGACCTCGACCCGCGGCCCCAGACGGTGCAGGGCTGGGCCGCGGACCTGGCGCTGGTGTGGACCAACCTGCTCGACAACGCGCTCGCCGCGGTGGACCCGGACGGCACGGTCACGGTGCGGACCCGCGGGGAGGACGACGCCGTGGTGGTCGACGTGGAGGACACCGGGCCGCCGGTGCCGCCGGAGGTGCTCGCGCGCGCCTTCGACCCGTTCTTCACCACCAAGCCGGTCGGCCAGGGCACGGGGCTGGGCCTGGCGACGTCGCTGGCGGTGGTCGCCCAGAAGCACCGCGGCCGGCTGACGCTGACCTCCGAGGACGGCGTGACCCGGGCGCGGGTGGTGCTGCCGCGCCGCCGCTGAGCGCCGGTCAGCCGGCCAGCAGCTCGTCGGCCGCGGCCGTCTCGGGGGTCGCCGTCGTGGCCGGCAGGTCCGCGCGCGCCTCCGCGACGAAGGTGCGCCAGTCCTGCGGCCGGACGTCCGCGGGCAGCCGGGCGAGGTCGAGGGCGGCGCGCAGCCGGGACAGCCGGGCACCCTGCGCCGTCGCGATCCACAGCGCCTCGGTCAGGTCGGCCGCGGCGTCGGCGGGGTCCCCGGCGCGGGCCAGCGTGGCGTGCGCGCGCTGACGGAACAGCTCGGGCAGGTGGAGGTCCTCGCCGCTGTCCCGGGCCGCGGCGAACGCCGCGGCCAGGTGCTCGTCGGCCCGGTCCGGCTCGCCGGCCTCCTCGTCCAGCCGGGCGAGGAGGGCCAGGTGGCAGGCGGCGAAGGCCCGCTGGCCGATGAGCGCCAGGGCCGCGAGGGACTCCTCGAGGAATTCCCGGTCCGGTGCGCCGCCGGGGGTGCCGGTGGCCGCCCAGGCCGAGCCGAGCGCCGTCCACAGGGCGTAACCGTGTTCCCGGCCGATGGCGACGGCCTCCTGACCCAGGCGCCGGGCCTCCCCGTCGTCGCCGAGCAGACGACGGACCCAGGCGCCCCAGGCCACCCGGGCGAAGGCGCGGCTGTACGGACCGTGCGGAGGACCGAGCGCCTCGGCCCCCCGGAGGGCCTGCTGCTGCACGCGCTCGCCCTCGGCCACCTCGCCGCGCGCGGTGAGCACGGCGGCGAGGGCGGCGGCCACGCCGGAGACCGGGTCGTTGGGCAGCGGCCAGATCGGGGAGACCGGTCCCCCGGCGGGCCGGGCGGCGAAGCCGGCCAGCGCCCGCTCCAGGTGCTCCTGGGCCGTGACCAGGTGCCCCCGGTAGAACTCGTGGACGCCGGTGACCGCGTCCAGCTCCGGCCCGAAGGCCGCGAACGCGGGCTCGCGGACCATGGCGGCGAGCTGGTCGAGCACGCCGCGACCGGTGGTCAGCCGGCCGCTGGTGAGCCAGTACGCCCACAACGCGATCAGCGCGGGCAGCGCCTCCGGGCGCCCGAGCCGGGTGGCGAGCTCCTGGGCCCGCCGGTAGTCGGCCTCCACCTCGGGATCCGCATAGCCCCGCATCGCGCTCCTGGACAGGCCGCGCAGCATCCGGGCGCCCAGCTCGGCCAGGTCGCGCTCCTCGGACGGAGGCAGGGGCGCCACGAGCTCCAGCTCCCGGGTGAGCAGCCGCATCGCCTCGGCGTGGGCGCCCTGGGCCTGCTCGGCCTGCGCGGCCTCGACGTAGCGGCCGGCGGCGGGCATCGCCGCACCGGCCAGGTCCAGGTGCTGCGCCACCAGCGCCGGCTCGGCCCCCTGCGCCGCCAGCGCCTCGGCCACGGCGGCGTGGGTGCGGCGGCGCACGTCGAGCACCTGGGTCTCGTAGGCGGCGTCGCGCATGAGCGCGTGCCGGAACCGGTAGGCGCCCGTCGCCAGCCCCGCCCGCTCGATGACGCCGAGGTCCGAGAGCACGCGCACCTGTTCGTCCACGGCGTCCGGGTCGCCGACCGCCGCGGCGACGGTCGCCGGGTCGAAGGTGGGCCCGATCGTGGCGGCGGTCTGGACCACCCGCAGGTCGACCCCGGGCGCCTTGAGCCGCCAGGTCAGCAGCTCCTGCAGCCGCAGCGGGATCGGCTCGGCGCGCCGCGCCTCGAGGCCGGAGCGGGTCAGCTCCTCGACGAACAGCGGGATCCCCTCGGCGTGCTCGACGATGGCCGACCGCACCGCGTCGTCGAGGTCGCGGCCGGCCGTGAGGTTGCCGACCAGCCGGTCGGCGGCCCGGTCGTCGAGCCGCCCGAGCGGGACCACGCGGGCCGCGCCCCGCCACGGGACCGCGGTCTCGTCGCGGCTGGTGGCGAGCAGCAGCAGGCCGGGCGGGCGGCGCGCGGCGACGCGGCCCAGCAGGTCGACGGTGGAGGGGTCGGCCCAGTGCAGGTCCTCGGCCACGAGCAGGTGCGGCCGCCGGACGGCGGCCGCGGCCATCCACTCGACGAGCCGGTCGAGGGTCTCGTCGAGGAGGGCGCCCGGGTCCAGCTCGGGTGCCGGGAACTCCGGCGTCGGGGGCAGCCCGGCCAGCGGGCCGATCAGCGGGACGACGACCGCCGGGTCCAGCCCGAGGGACTCCAGGTGGGTGACCAGCGGGCGCAGCCGGTCCCCGCCCTCGCCCGCCCGGCTCACCAGGCGCTCGATCATCCGCGCGATCGGCCAGAGCGAGACGTTGGCGTGGTAGGGCAGGCAGGCGGCGCCGACCACCCGGCCGCCGCTGGCCTCCACCCGGTCGAGGACCTCCGCCGCCAGCCGCGACTTGCCGATGCCCGGCTCGCCGACGACGAGGAACGCGGCGCCGGTGTCGCCCCGCCGCACGGCGTCCCACGCCCCCAGCAGGCGGGCGCGGGGCTCGTCCCGCCCGACGAGGCCGCCCTTGCGGTACCGCTCGGACTGGAAGCGGGCCGCGGCGTAGCGGGGCCGGTCGACGCGGAACACCTCGACCGGCCGGCTGATCCCCTTGAGCGCGCGCTCGCCCAGCGACTGCAGGTAGAAGTCGGCGTCGACCAGCTGCTGGGTGACGTCGCTGATCACCACCGTGCCCGGGTCGGCGGTCTGCTGCACCCGCGCGGCGAGGTTGGGCACCAGGCCGACGACGGAGTCCCGCTCGGCGACGGCGCCGTCGTCGACCAGGTCGGTGACCACCACCCGGCCGGTGTGGATCCCGACCCGGACGTCCAGGGCCACGCCGAACCGGTCGGTCAGCCGCTCCCGGGCGTCGTGCAGCGCCACCACCAGGTCCAGGCCCGCGAGCACCGCCCGCCGGGCGTCGTCCTCGTGCGGGACCGGGTGGCCGAAGCCGGCGAGGATGCCGTCGCCGGAGTAGTGCATGAGGGTGCCGCCGTACCGGTCGACGGCCTCGCGGGCGGCCGCCCGGTAGAAGGCGAACAGGTCCCGCAGCTGCTCGGGCTCCACCTGCTCGGACAGCAGCGTGGACCCGACCAGGTCGGAGAACAGCAGGGTCATGAGGGCCCGCTCGCCGGCCGGGCCGACCTGGCGGCTCGCCACCCGCTGCAGGACGAGCGCGGCGCGCCGGTTGTCCGGGTCGACGGCGCGGACCTCCTCGGCCGTGGTCCGCGCGGGCTCCAGGTCCCCGGCGGCCAGCGACGCCTCGGCGGCGGTGAGCAGCCGCTCGAGCAGGCGCGCGAGCCGGGTCTCGGCCGAGAGCGCCACCCCGGCGGTCACGCCCGGCCGCCCGGGGGAGCGGGGAGCGGTGGGGTCATGGGAACCCGCCTCGCTGCACGCGTCGAGCACTGCCGGGTCGAGCATCCGCAGGACGGGCCGCCGTGCCGTAGAGGCGTAGGTCCCGAGGGCGGTACCGGGCGGGGACGGAAGTCCGGTGACAGTCCCCGGCGCCGGTGCTCCAATGGGCCCGCACGGGGGCGGAGGAACCACGGAGGTCCGCGGTGGACCCTGTCCCCACGGCCGTGCGGCCCGCGACCGGGCGGCGCGAGCTGCTGCCGGCCATGCGGGCGCTGTTGCTCGCCTTCAGCGTCCTCACCGCGCTCGGCTTCGTCGCGCTGTTCGTCCTGTCGACGCGGACGAGCGAGAGCTTCGCCTGGACGATCCAGCCGCCGGCGACCGCGGCCTTCCTCGGCGCGGGCTACGCGGCCGGTTTCACCCTCGTGGTCCTGTCGCTGCGCGACCCGGTGTGGGCGCACAGCCGGGTGCCGGTGCTCACCATCCTGGTGTTCACCGTGCTCACGCTGGTCGCCACGCTGGTGCACGTCGACCGGTTCCACTTCCAGGACGAGTTCGCGGCGGCGCCGCTGCTCGCCCGCGGGGCCGCCTGGTTCTGGACCGCCGTCTACGTCGTCATCCCGCTGGCGATGCTCGTCGTCCTGCCGGTCCAGGAGCGGGCGCCGGGCACCGACCCGCCGCGGACCCGGCCGGTGCCGGTCGTCCTGCGGACGGCGCTGGCGGTGGAGTCGCTGGTCCTGCTGGCCGTGGGCGCCGCGATCTCGATCGCGCCGTCGTCGGCGACGACGCTGTGGCCCTGGCCGCTGACCCCGCTGACCGCCCGGGTGGTGGGGGCCTGGCTGGTCGCCTTCGGCGTCGCCACCGCCCTGGCGGCGCTGGCCGGGGACCTCGAGCGGCTGCGCACCGCGGCGATCGCCTACACGGTGTTCGGCGTCCTGGAGCTCGTGGTCGTCCTGCTGCACCGCGGCGACGTCGTGTGGGACGGGCCGGCCGCCTGGCTCTACGTCGCCGTCGCGGCCGCGATCGCGCTCACCGGGGCGGCGGGCTGGCGCCTGGCCCCGCAGCCGGCGGGGCTGCACCGGGCCTGAGCCCCGGCCGCCGGGCGGCGGCCGGGGCCCCGGGCCTCAGGCGCGGCCGAACAGCTTGCGGTCGTACCAGGCCGACAGCACCGGGTAGCGGGCCGGCAGCAGCCGGACCAGCCGGTCGACCAGGACGGCGTCCTTGCCGACCCGCACGCGCGGCTTCCCGGCCTCGACGCCGTCGACGACGATCCGCGCCGCCTGCTCGGCGGGCATCGTCAGCAGCTTCTCGTTGTAGACGCGGTTGCGGGCCAGCTCCGCGGGGGAGAGCTCGAGGCCCTGCGCCCGGGCCTCGGCCACCGTCGCCGACGCGATGTTGGTCCTCACCCCGCCCGGGTGGACGACGGTGACCCGCACCGGGTGGCCGCCGGCGATCATCTCGGTGCGCAGCACCTCGGTGAAGCCGCGAACGGCGAACTTGCTCGCGCAGTACGCCGACAGCGTCGGCTGGGCCATGAACCCGTTGAGGCTGGACACGTTGACCACGTGCCCGTCGCCGGAGGCGATCAGGTGCGGCAGGAACGCCTTGGTGCCGTTGATGACGCCGTGCAGGTTGACCCCGAGCGTGCGGTCGTAGGTCTCCCAGTCGGTGTCGAGCACCGAGCGGCCGCCGCCGGAGATCCCGGCGTTGTTGTAGACCTGGTGCACCACGCCGAAGTGGGCCGCGACCGCGTCGGCGTACGCGACGACGGCCGCCCGGTCGCTGACGTCCAGGCGGGCGGTGTGCACCTCCGCGCCCAGCGCCTTCGCCCGGTCGGCGGTCTGGCCCAGGCCCAGCTCGTCGACGTCGGACAGCGCCAGCCGCGCCCCCCGCTTCGCCAGCTCGAAGGCCAGCTGCCGGCCGATGCCGGACCCGGCGCCGGTGACGACGGCGACCTTGCCGCGCACGCTGCTCATCGGTTCCCCCCTGGGAGGTCGGCGCCCGCGGACCGGGCGGTGTCGTCGCGGCCCGCTCCGCGGGCGAGGTCGGTGGTGAGCTCGACGAGCCGGTCGACGACGCCGGGCGCGAGGTGGTGGCCCATGCCGGGGATCTCGACGTGCCGGGCACCGGCGATCGCCTCGGCGGTGGCGCGCCCGCCGCTGGGGTGGACCATCCGGTCGACGTCGCCGTGGACGACCAGCGTGGGCGCGGTGATCCGCGCGAGGTCGGCGGTGCGGTCGCCGGAGGCCTGGATGGCGCCGATCTGGCGGGCCACCTCCCGCGACCGGTCGCCGCCGCCGCGCTCCCACACCGCGGCCGCCCAGGCGCGCTCGAGGTCGTCGTCGGGCGGGAAGCCGGGGCCGCCGATGTGGCCCAGCATCGCCAGGTGCCGCTCGACCGACTCCTCGACGGTGCGCGGCGCGGCCCGCGCCAGCCGCAGGATCGTGGAGCGGGCCGGCTGCCCGACCCGGCGCGACCCGGTGGTGGAGAAGATCGAGGTCAGGCTGGCCACCCGGTGCGGGTGCCGGGCCGCGACGACCTGCGCGATCATCCCGCCCATCGACATGCCGACCAGGTGCACCCGGCCCAGGCCGAGGGCGTCGAGCAGGCCGACGGTGTCGGCGGCCATGTCGGTGAGGTCGTAGGCGTCCGGCCGGGGCCGGGCCAGCAGCTGCCGCGCGCGGCCCGGCGGCGGGGTGGCGATCCGGCCCGACCGGCCGGCGTCGCGGTTGTCCATCCGCACCACGCGGAAGCCGCGGCCGGTGAACCCGTCGACCATCCGCTGCGGCCACGAGGTGAGGTCCAGCCCGAGGCCCGCGACGAGCACCAGCGGCTCGCCGTCGTCCGGGCCGTCGACGCGGTGGCAGATCCGCGGGCCGGCCGGCAGGTCGGCGAAGCGGTCCTCCGCCGCGACGCGGGCCGGCGCCTCGGCCGCGGTCACGCGGGCACCGCCGCGGCGGTCACGCGGTCGGCCGCCCGGGTGAGCCGGAGCTCGGGGTCGACGACGCTGTCGGCCCGGAGCAGCTTGACGTCGGAGTGGTAGTCCATCGAGGTCAGCCACGGCATCCGGTCGCCCTGCCGCGGCAGCCGGCCGACGGCGCGCTGGATGTAGCCGGCGGCGAAGTCGAGGAAGGGCCGGGTGGGCATGTCCGGGTCGGCGAGCACCGGCCGCGCGGTGTCCAGGCCGCGCTCGTCCATGTGCCTGAGCAGCCGGACGAAGTGCTCGCAGAGCAGGCCGACCTTCAGCGTCCAGGACGAGTTGGTGTAGCCGATCGCGTAGGCGAGGTTCGGCACCCCGGACAGCATCATGCCCTTGTAGGAGACCGTCTCCGACAGGGTCACCGGCGCGCCGTCGACGGTGATCGCGACGCCGCCGAAGGCCTGCACGTTCAGCCCGGTCGCGGTCACGATCACGTCGGCGTCCAGGTGCCGCCCGGAGGCGAGCCGGATGCCGGTCTCGTCGAAGGTGACGATCCGGTCGGTGACGACGTCGGCCTTCCCCTCGCGGATGGCGCGGAACAGGTCGCCGTTCGGGACGGCGCACAGCCGCTGGTCCCACGGGTCGTACGGCGGGTTGAAGTGCGTGTCGACGTCGAAGCCCTCGGGCAGCTGCTTGGTGTTGACCCAGCGGATGACCCTGCGGGCGGCCTTCGGGTGCTTCTGGCAGAAGCTCCAGATCGCCCGCTGCTGGGCGATGTTCTTGCGGCGGGTCAGCGCGTAGCCGCGCTCGTCGCCGAACCACTTCCGCAGCAGCGCGGCGACCTTGTCCTCGCGGGGCACCGGCAGCACGTAGGTGGGGGTGCGCTGCAGCATCGTCACCGACGCGGCGGTGCCGGCGACGGCCGGCACGATCGTCACGGCGGTGGCACCGGAGCCGACGACGACGACCCGCTTGCCGGCGAGGTCGAGGTCCTCGGGCCAGGACTGCGGGTGGACGATCTCGCCGCGGAAGCGGTCGCGGCCCTCGAAGACGGGGGTGAAGCCCTCGTCGTAGCGGTAGTAGCCGCCGGCGCAGAACACCCAGCCGGCGGTGAGCTGCAGCCGCTCGCCGGTGTCGGTGCGCTCGACGTCGACCGTCCAGCGGGCGTCCTCGCTGGACCACGCCACCGCCAGCACCCGGTGGTGATAGCGGATCCTCTCGTCGAGGCCGTTCTCGGTGGCGGTCTCGCGCAGGTAGGCCAGGATCTTCGGCGCGTCGGCGATCGACTGGCGGTCCCGCCACGGCTTGAACTCGTAGCCGAAGGTCGACAGGTCGGAGTCCGAGCGGATGCCGGGGTAGCGGAACAGGTCCCACGTGCCGCCGGAGGCGCCGCGCGCCTCGAGGATCGCGAAGCTCTTCTGCGGCAGCTCGGTGGTCAGGTACCGGCCGGCGCCGATGCCGGAGATCCCGGCGCCGACGATCAGCACATCGAGGTGCTCGACCGGCGTCTGCGTGGTGGTCAATGCGGTGCTCCGTCCTCGGGACACGGGTGCAGCGGCCTACGAGACTGCGTGGTCCCGGTCACCCGGTGCAATGACGAACTGCACCATCCCGATACTTACGTGGTGCAGACTGCAGCAGAGGGCGTCGACTGGCCGGCCGTCTCTCCTCGGATCCGGGAGCTGTTCCGCCGGGGCGCGGAGGTGGCCCTCGACCCCCGCGCCGACTGGATCGAGGAGCTGCACCGGGCGTCGCTGGGCACCGAGCGGATGCGCCCCGTCGCCGAGGACCCCGTGCTCGCCGCCGCCACCCGGCGGGCCAACCTGGCCAACCTGCTGCACTGGGCGGCGGCCAACGTGCAGCACCCGGGCCGGCGGGTGCCGGCCAACACCGGCGGGGAGGTGCTGGACGCCGCCCGCGACCTGGTCCGGCGCGGGCTGGACCAGAGCGGGCTGGACGCCTACCGGACGGCGCAGGGCGTGGCCTGGCGGCGGTGGATGGAGATCTGCTTCGAGCTGACCGGCGACCCGGCCGAGCTGCGCGAGCTGCTCGACGTGTCGGCGCTGTCGATCACCACGTTCATCGACGACACGGTCGCGGCGCTGTCCGAGCGGATGGCCGCCGAGCGGGCCGAGCTCACCCGCGGCGCGCACGCCGAGCGCCGGGCCACGGTCACGCTGCTGCTGGAGGGCGCGCCGATCGGCCGGGCCCGCGCGGAGGCGCAGCTCGGCTACGGGCTGACCGGTCCGCACACCGCCGCCGTCGTGTGGACCGGGTCCGGCAGCGCGGCGCCCGGCCAGCTGGAGGCCGCCGCGGAGGCGGTCATGCGGGCGGCCGGCGCGACCCGGCGGCTGACCGTCGTCGCCAGCGCGGCCGCGCTGTGGGTGTGGCTGCCGGTGGGCACCGCGCCGCGGGCGGCGGAGCTGGCCGGGCCGCTGGCCGCGCACCCCGACGTCCGGGTGGCGGTGGGCCGGCCGGGCCGCGACGTCGACGGCTTCCGCCGCAGCCACCTGGACGCCGCGACGGCGCAGCGGATGCTGGCGCGGCTGACCTCCCCGCAGCAGGTGGCCCGCTACGAGGACGTGCAGCTGGTGGCGCTGCTGACCACCGAGCCGACCCAGCTCGAGGAGTTCCTCGCCGGCACCCTGGGCCGGCTGGCCACCGCCGACCCCGACACCCGCGAGGCGGTGCTGACCTACGTGCGGGAGCTCGGCAACGCCTCCCGCACCGCCGAGCGGCTGTACACCCACCGCAACACCGTGCTGCGCCGGCTGGCCCGCGCCGACGAGCTGCTGCCCCGGCCGCTGGCCGAGAACGTCCTCGGCGTGGCCGCGGCGCTGGAGGTGCTGCGCTGGCGCGGCGCGGCGGACTGACGCCCGGCCGGAGCGGACCGACGCGTACCGGTCCGGGGTCGTGACGTGCGTCACTCCGAGGTGGACGATGGGCGGACAGCAGGTGTCGCGCAGGGGGGAGCCCCGGGATGAGCGTCCTCCACCGAGCCGCCACCGCCCGGCGCGCCCTGGCCGCCACGGCGCGCCTCGCGGTGACCGGCGCGCAGGTCGCCGCCGCGCCGGCCGTGCTCACCGCCGGCCTGCTCGGCGTCTCCACCCGCGCCGCGGTGCGCACGGCGGAGGACCTGACCAGCCGCGTCGCCGGCCGGCCGGTCGACCTCACCCAGGCCGCCGTCTCCGGCGTCCGGGCCGCCGGCACGCTGCTCACCGGCGCCGACCCGCTGCCCACCGGCCGGCTGCGGGAGCTCGCGCGGGTCGCCGCCGGCATGTTCGAGCCCGACGGCGGGCGGCACACGCCGCGGGTGTGGGCCGACGGGGACCTGGTGCAGGTCGAGCTGCCCGAGTGCGCCCCCGGCGCGCCGCCCGACGCCGGCCGCACGCTGCGCGCGCGCCTCGAGCGGCTCGAGGGCGTGCAGTGGGCCACGGTCAACGAGGTCCTCGGCCGGGCGCTGGTCGCCGTCGACACGCGGCGGGTGGGCGTGGACGACGTCGTCGGGACGGTGCGCACGCTGCAGGACGCCGGCGACCGGCGGGACGTCCTGCGCGAGCCGGCCGACCACCCCGCCGACCTCGAGCCGCTGCTGGCGACGGCGACGGCGCTGGCGGTGGACGCCCTCGGCGTGCTCACCGCGCTCACCGCCCGGGCGCTGCCGATCCCCGCCCTGTCGCGGCACGCCACGCTCGCGGTCACGCTGATCGACACCCAGGACTGGATCACCGAGCTGCTCGCCCGGCGGATCGGCCGGTACGGCACCCGCCTGGTCCTCGAGGGGCTCTCCGCCGTGCTGCACTCGGCCACCCAGAGCCCGGTCGTCCCGGCGCTCAACGCGGCCGCCTCCGCCCAGCAGGTGCTCGAGGTCCGGGCCCGCCGGCAGGTGTGGCGGCGCCGGGAGGAGCAGCTGTGCCGGCCCGAGCCGGACGGGACCGAGCCGGAGGACCCGGCCCCGGCCGCCCGCGCCGGGGAGCGGCCGGTGCCCCTCCCGCCCGGCGCGGTCGACCGCTACCAGGGCCGGATGGGCCCGACGACGACCGGCGCCGTGCTGGCCGTCCTCGCCCTGACCGGCCGCCCCGGCCGCGCCGCCGACCTGGTCAAGGCGCTCACGCCCAAGGCCGCGCTGGCGGGCCGCGAGTCCTTCGCCGCCACCCTCGACTGGCTGCTGTGCCGCGCGGGCGTGCTGCCCCTGGACGGCACGGCCTACCGCCGGCTCGACCGCGTCGACTGCGTGGTGGTCGACGGGGCGACCCTGTGCACCGGCCCGCCGGTCGTCCTGGAGGCCACCGCCGAGGCCGACGGGTGGGATCCCGCCGCCGTGTGGACGGCGGCGGCGCGGCTGCTGGCCGACGGCGACGGCGAGGGCGCGGGCGGCACCCGGCTCGGCCCGCCGCGGGGAGCGCCGGACGCGCCGGGGGCGGCGCTGCGCGCGCTGTACGCCGGGCGCCGGCGGGTGGGCACCGTCCTGGTCGCCCCCGAGCTCGACCCGCACGCCGAGGCGCTGCTGACCACCGCCGCCGGCACCGGCGCACGCCTGGTGCTCACCGCGCACGCCGGCAGCCGGGAGATCGCCGGCGTCGCCGGGGAGATCGCGCCCGCGGACGAGCCGCTGGCCGGCGTCGTCCGCCGGCTGCAGGCCGACGGGCACGGGGTGCTGCTGGTGTCCTCCGCCGACGCGGCCGCGCTGCTGGCCGCCGACGTCGCGGTGGCCCCCGTGCGGCCCGACCGGGCGCCGGCCTGGGCGGCGGACCTGGTGACCGGGACCGGTCTGGCCGACGCCTGCCGGGTGGTGCGGGCCGTGACCGACGCCCGGCGGCTGGCCCGCCGGTCGGTGCAGAGCGCGGTCACCGGCAACGTGCTGGGCGGGCTGCTGGCCGCCGTCGGCTCGGCCCGCGGCGGGCAGCGGCGGGCGACGACCCCGGGCAAGTCCGCGACGCTGTGGACGATGCTCGACGGCACCGTGACGGCGGTCCGCGCCGCCCGCCGGCCCCCGCCGCCCCCGTCGGTGCACACGCCGTGGCACGCCCTCGACCCCGACGACGTCCTCCGCCGGCTGGCGGACCTGCCCCGGGACGACGACGCCCCGCCCGGCCCGCTGACCCGCGCGTGGCGGCGGGCGGGCGGCACGCCCGTGGTCCGGGTGCCCGTCCGGTTCGGCCGCACCGTCGCCGCGGAGCTCGCCGACCCGCTCACCCCCGTCCTGGGCGCCGGCGCCGGCGCCACCGCCGTGCTGGGCGAGACCGCGGACGCGTTCCTGGTCGGCGGGGTCACGGTCGGCAACGCGCTGCTCGGCGCGGCGCAGCGGATGCGCGCGGAGACGGCGCTGGCCTCGCTGCTGCTGCAGCAGGACGCCCGCGTCCGCCGGGAGGCCGACGGCGGTGAGGAGGAGGTGCCGTCGAGCGCGCTGCGGGTGGGTGACGTGGTCCTCGTCGGCTCCGGCGACGTGGTGACCGCCGACGCGCGGCTGCTGGCCGCCGAGGACCTCGAGGCCGACGAGTCCAGCCTCACCGGCGAGTCCCTCGCGGTGGCCAAGTCGGTGGCCCCGACGCCGGGCGCCGAGGTGCCCGACCGGCGCTGCATGCTCTTCGACGGCACGACCGTCGTCGCCGGCACCGGCCGCGCGGTCGTCGTCGCCGTCGGCCCGGCCACCCAGGCGGGCCGGGCGGCGCGGGCGGCCGGGCGCGGGGCGCCGCCGGCCGGCGTCCAGGCCCGGCTGGCCGAGCTCACCCGCTCGGTGCTGCCGCTGACGCTGGCCGGCGGCGGGACCGTCGCCGCGCTCGGCGTGCTGTGGCGGCGGCCGCTGCGCGAGGCGGTCAGCTCCGGGGTCGCGGTCGCCGTCGCGGCCGTCCCCGAGGGGCTGCCGCTGGTCGCGACCGTCGCCCAGCAGGCGGCGGCCCGGCGGCTGTCGCGGGACGGGGTGGTGGTGCGCAGCGCCCGGGTGCTGGAGGCGCTCGGCCGGGTGGACACCGTCTGCTTCGACAAGACCGGCACGCTGACCGAGAACCGGCTGCGGGTGGCCCGGCTGCTGCCCCTCGGGGACGGTCCGGACGACGGCGAGGACGGCCTGCTGCGCCTGGCCGCGGCCGGGATCGGCGCCGGCGACACCGACGCGCACGAGACCGACCGCGCCGTCGACGCCGCCGCCACCGACCGCGGCGTGGCCGGCGGCGGCGAGCCGGAGGCCTCGGTGCCCTTCGCCACCGGCCGCGGGTTCTCGGCGGCGCTGCGCTCGGGCCGGCTGGTGGTCAAGGGCGCGCCGGAGGTCGTGCTGCGGCTGTGCACCGACCCGGGCGATGCCGCGGACCGGGTGCGGGAGCTGGCCTGCGACGGGCTGCGGGTGCTCGCCGTCGCCGACCGCGCGGTGGACGGCCGGCCCGACGACCTCGAGGAGGCGGCGACCGGGCTGACCCTGCGCGGCCTGGTGGGCCTGGCCGACACCGTCCGCGGCTCGTCGGCCGCGGCGGTCGAGCAGCTGACCGCGGCGGGCGTCCGGGTGCTCGTGGCCACCGGCGACCACCCGGAGACCGCCGCCGCGATCGCCGCCGAGGCCGGGGTCCCCGACGCCGGCCGGGTGGTCACCGGCGCGCAGCTGGCGCGGGCGTCGGAGTCCGAGCGGACCGCGCTGGTGCGCGAGGCGGCGGTGTTCGCCCGGCTGACGCCGGAGCAGAAGGTGCTGCTCGTCGGCGCCCTGCGCCGCGCCGGCGCCACGCTGGCCATGACCGGCGACGGCATCAACGACGCCGCCGCGATCCGGCTGGCCGACGTCGGGGTCGGGGTGGCCGGCGCCGAGTCGCCCGCCGCCCGCAGCGCCGCCGACCTCGTGATCACCGACCGGGACCTGACCCGGCTGGTCGACGCCGTCGCCGAGGGCCGCGCGCTGTGGTCCCGCGTCCGGGACGCCGTCGCCATCCTCGTCGGGGGCAACGCCGGCGAGGTCGCGTTCACCGTGCTCGGCTCCGCGCTGGGCGGTCGCGCGCCGCTGGGCACCCGGCAGCTGCTGCTGGTCAACCTGCTCACCGACATGTTCCCGGCGCTGGCCGTCGCCGTGGCCCGCCCGCGGGCGGCCGCCCCGGCCGCGGACGGCGGGCCGCTGGCCGGCCACCCGCTCGCCCCGGTGCTGCTCGCCGGCCCGTACCGCGGCTTCGCCGACGCGGTGCGCCGCCTGGTCGCCGTCCGCGGGGTGGCCACCGCCGCCGGCGCGACCGGCGCGTGGGCCACCGGCCGCGTCACCGGCCTGCGCCGGCGGGCCAGCACGATGGGGCTCGCCGCGCTGATCGCCACCCAGCTCGGGCAGACCGCCTGGGCCGGGCGGCGCAGCCCGCTGGTGCTGGCCACCGCGGCCGGGTCGCTGGTCGCCCTGGCCGCGGTCGTGCAGACCCCCGGGCTCAGCCGGTTCTTCGGCTGCACCCCGCTGGACCCGCTGTCCTGGCTGGTCGTCCTCGGCTGGGCCGCGGCCGGCACCGCCGGCGCGGAGGTCGTCCCGGCCCTGGCCCGCCGGTGGCCGGGTCAGGACGCGACGCGCTCCGGCGCCCCCGACCGGGAGGACCGGGTCATCGCCCAGCCGGCCAGCGCGGCCACCGGGAACATCAGCACCCCGTAGACCGCCGCCGGGACGGCCAGCTCCACGCTGCCGAGGACGCTGATCGCCACCGTGATCGCCAGCGTGCTGTTGTGCACGCCGATCTCGAAGGCGCAGGCGACCGCCTGCCGGTGGCCGACGCCGAGCGCGCGCGGCACGGCGAACCCGGCCAGCAGGCTGAGCGCGCAGAAGGCGAGCGCGACCAGCCCGACCTCGCGCAGGTACCCGGCCACGTCCTCCCGCTCGGCCACCACGGTCCCGGCGATCACCAGGGCGAGCACGACCGCGGACAGCACCCGCACCGGCCGGTCCATCCGCTCGGCGAACGCCGGCGCCGCCCGCCGCACCAGCATGCCGAGCGCCACCGGCACCAGCACGATCGCGAACACCTGCACGGTCTTGCCGAACTGCAGGCCGATCGACCCGGCGCCGGGCGGGTCGAAGACGGTCACGGCGAGGTTGGTCACCAGCGGCAGCGTCACGACGGCGAGCAGCGAGTTGACGGCCGTCAGCGAGACGTTGAGCGCGACGTCGCCGCGGAACAGGTGGCTGAACAGGTTCGCCGTCGTCCCGCCGGGCGAGGCGGCCAGCAGCACCATCCCCACCGCCAGCACGGGCTCCAGGCCGGTGGCCACCACGAGGCCGAAGCACAGGGCCGGCAGGACCAGCAGCTGCAGGCCGAGGGCGACGACGGCGGCGCGCGGCCGGCGGGTGACCCGCGCGAAGTCGTCGACGGTGAGCGACAGCCCCAGCCCGAACATGACCACGGCCAGGGCGGCGGGCAGGGCGACGGTGCTGAGGGCCGAGTCCACGGGCGACCTCCGGAACGGCCGCGGCCCCGTCGCCGCGGATCGCCCGGATCCTGGCGGACCGGAGGCCGGCCGCGCGAGCACCGGCACGCGTCCGGGGGAGCCGCCGTGGGCGGTCCGTGGTTGACGGGGCGTCCGGGCGGGAACCCACCCGGGGTCGCCCACCCGGCAGGGGGAGCGGCCGCGCAGCTCCCGGTGGGGGCCGGAGGCGGGGCGCACCCGCCCGCGTCGGACGGGACGGAGTCGGGCAGTGACCACGGTGCAGCGGGGGAGCCGGACCCTGGGGGACCGCTACGAGCTGCAGGAGGTCATCGCCACCGGCGGCATGGGCCAGGTGTGGCGGGGCCGGGACCACCTGCTCGCCCGGCCGGTCGCGGTCAAGGTGCTGCGCAGCGAGTACGCCGACGACCCGACCTTCCTCGCCCGCTTCCGCAACGAGGCCCGGCACGCGGCGGCGCTCACCCACCCGAACATCGCCACCGTCCTGGACTACGGCGAGGGCACCGACGACGCCACCGGCGAGCACCTGGCCTACCTGGTGATGGAGCTGGTCGAGGGGGCGCCGCTGTCCACCCTCATCGAGACCGAGGGCCCGCTGGACCCCGCTGCCGCCCTCTCGGTGCTGCGCCAGGCCGCGGCCGCCCTCGCCGAGGCGCACCGCAGCGGCGTCGTCCACCGCGACGTCAAGCCCTCGAACATCCTCGTCCGGCCCGACGGGCGGGTGAAGCTCACCGACTTCGGCATCGCCTGGTCGGCCGAGTGCGTGCCGCTCACCCAGACCGGCCAGGTCATCGGCACCGCGCAGTACATGTCCCCGGAGCAGGCCGCCGGCGAGCGGGTCGGCCCGGCCAGCGACGTCTACGCCCTCGGCCTGGTCGGCTACGAGTCGCTGACCGGCCACGCCGCCTTCACCGGCACCAACCCGGTCACCGTCGCGCTCAAGCAGGTCCGCGAGCAGCCCGAGCCGCTGCCCGACGACCTGCCGCCCGACGTCAAGGAGCTCATCGGTGCCGCCCTGACCAAGGACCCCGGCGCCCGCCTGCCCGACGGCGCCGCCTTCCTGGCCGCGGTCGAGGAGGCCCTGGACCCCCGGGCCGCCCCCGCGCCGCCCACCCGCCAGGTGGCGGCCGCCGCCCCCGCGCCCGGGCCGGCCCCCGCCGCCGAGCCGGTCCCCGGGCCGGAGCCGCGCCGGCGCCGGCGGGCGCTGGTCCTGCTGCCGCTGCTGCTGGTCGCGCTCGTCGTCGGCGGCGTGCTGTTCACCACGACCCGCGCCGGCGACGTGCCGGTGGCCGACGCCGCCGAGACGCAGCAGGCCGGGATCGTGCTGCGGGCCGCGGACTTCCTCGGCCGCCCGGTGGCCGAGGTCACCGACGACCTGACCGCCCTCGGCCTCACCGTCGCCCAGCGCGGCGAGCAGACCCCGGACGCCGCTCCCGGCACCGTCGTCGGCCTGGACCCGGTGAACGTGGAGCTGGCCGCCGGCGACCGGGTGCAGGTGGTCGCCGCCGTCGCACCCGACACCGCGGTGCCCGGGCCCGAGGCGCCCGCCGCCGGGCCCGGCCCGTCCGGTGGGTCCGCGCCGGAGACCCCCGCCGCGACGCCCGGGGCGCCCGCCGCGGACAGCAGCACCCCCGGGGCCCCGACGCCGGAGGCCCCCACCCCCGAGGCCACGACCCCCGAGGCGCCCACTCCCGGGGCGACCACCCCCGAGGCGCCCACTCCCGAGGCGACCACCCCCGAGGCCCCCACTCCCGAGGCGACCACGGCGGAGGGCACCGGGTCCGCGGGCACGACGCCGGAGAGCACGCCCGAGGCCCCGGAGAGCACCCCGTCCGGCAGCACGACGCCGGAACCGCCGGCGCCGGCGACCGGGACGCCCGGGGACACGGCCCCGCCGGCGACGGGGGAGTCCCCGGCCCCGGACGCGGGGACGACGTCGACCGGTGAGGCGCCGGCGACCTCCCCGGCCCCGGACGCCGGCGCCGGCGGGACCGTCCCGGCGGAACGGGCCTGGGACGGCTCCCCGGCGGGACCCTCCCGGTGAACCCGGGGCTAGGGTCCGACGCCATGTCGACGAGGTCGCGGGTCGAGCCGACGGGGAGCGTCCGGGAGCTGGGTCTGCCCGCGCGGGCGGTGGGCGCGCTGACCCGCGCCGGGATCACCACCGTCGAGCAGCTGTCCGCGCTGACCCGCCGCGAGCTGGCCGCCGTCCCCGGGCTGGGGCCGGCGATGGTGGCCGCCGTCCGCGCGGTCGTCCCCGAGCCCGTGGCGGTGGGCCTGTGGCCGCTGCCCGACGAGGACGACGCGCCGCCGTCCCCGGCGATCCCGTCGTTCGACTCGCTGCGCGCCCCGCGCCGCCGGACCGCGTTCGACGTCCTCGTGCCCGAGGAGGACCCGGGGGAGCCCGCGGGTCCGTCGGCGGTGGCGCCGTCGGACGGGGCCTCCGGCGGGACGCCGGAGGAGGACGAGGAGCCGCCCCCCGCCGGGCCGCCCCCCTCCGCCGCGCCGGCCGCCCCGGCGCCGCGGCCGGCCGAGTGGGCCGACCTCGCCGCCCTCGGTGCGCGCGGCGTCCGGGCCGCCGTGGTCCTGCCGTGGCGGGTGACCGGGTGGTGGCTGCGCCTGCCGCTGCGCGTCGCCGGGCGGCTGCGCACCCGCCCCTGACCGGGGTGTGGTCCCCGCCACGGAACGCGGCCGCCGTTTGTCACGGACGCGTAACGGCCGTTACCGTGGCCGAGGCCGTCCGGCCACGTCCCCGCCAGGGGACCCGGGCGGTCGCCGCCGAGTCGCCCCCCGGGCGAGCCGGGGACCCACCGCAGTACTGGGGTGAATCCCGCACCGGACCCGTGCGTCCGGGCGGGTAGGGCTGCTTCCCGCCCGAACCCGTCAGCTAACTCGGCAGGCGGCTGACGGGAGACCTGCACCCATGCCCTCGAGCACCACCCCCGGCCGCCCCGGCGCGTCCGCAGACCGTTCCGGCCGCCGCCGCCCGCCGGCCGCGCACCGCCGTCCGGGCCTGTACCTGGGCGTCGCCGCCGCCGGCGCGGTCCTGGTCAACGTCCTGGTCGGCCCGCAGCCGGCCGCCACCGCCGAGGCCGGGACGGCGAGCGGGTCGGTCGCCGTCGCCGAGGCGCTGGGGCTGTCGGCGCGGTCCGGCCCGGTGACCGCCACCACCCCGCCGGACCTGGCGCCGCTCGAGGACCTCGCCGCCACCCGCAGCTCGCGGGAGGCCGCCGAGACCGCGGCCCAGCAGTCGCAGGCCGCCGCCGACCAGGCCACCGTCGACCGGCAGCGGGCCGAGGCCGAGGCCGCCGCCCGCGCCGCCGCGGAGGCCGCCGCGGCCGCCGCGGCCGCCGAGGCCGCCGCCGCGGCGGAGGCCGCCGCGGCCGCCGCGACCGCCGAGGCCGCCGAGGCCGCCGAGGCCGCCGAGGCCGAGGAGGCCGGCCCGGCGGAGACCGCGGGCACCACCGCCGTCTCGGCCGTCGCCCGCATCACCAACAGCACCGGTCCGGTCGAGCCGCAGGTGCAGGCCGCCGCGGACGCCGTCGTCAGCAACGTGCCGGGGGCGGACGCGATCACCCTGGGCGGCACCCGCGCCAGCGCGGCCGACCCGGGCGGCCACCCCTCCGGCAAGGCGCTGGACTACATGGTCATGACCGACGCCGCCCTCGGCGACGCGATCGTCGCCTACCACCGCGCGCACTGGGACGAGCTCGGCGTCGACTACCTGATCTGGGAGCAGCGGATGCTGTCCTCGCCGAACGGGTCGTGGCAGACGATGGAGGACCGCGGCGGCACGACGGCCAACCACTTCGACCACGTGCACGTCAACTACCTCTGACCGCCCTCAGCGCTCGCCCGGATAGGGCGGCGCGCTGTCGGCGACCACCGCGCCGCGCTCGCCGAGCGGCCGCTCGGGGCCCACGGTGGAGTCCCTGGCGGTCTGCCGCTCGGTCTCGGCGTTGACGACCGCGCCGACGAGCACGAGGAAGACCGTCGTCCACAGCCAGAACATGCTGATGGCCACGCCGGCGAGCGAGCCGTACGTCGCGGAGTAGTCGCCCAGGCTCCGGACGTAGCTGAAGAAGCCGATCGTCGTCGCGAGCCACAGCCCGGTGGTCAGCGCCGCCCCGGGGGTGATCCACCGCCACCGGGCCTGCCTGCGGTCGGGGCCGAACCGGTAGAGGACGGCGAGCACCGCGCTCATCAGCACCGCGGCGGCGACCCACGTCAGCACCGGGGCGACGTCCCGGACGGCGTCCGGTGCCCCGGCGAGCGCACCCGAGACCTCGCCGGCGCCGGCGATGATCCCGCCGAGCAGGACCGCGCCGCCGAGGACCAGGACGAGCGCCAGCGCGCTGCGGCGGAGGAAGCCCCGGGTCTCGGTCTCGTGGTAGGCGAGGGTCAGCCCGTCGACGAGGTAGGTCATCGCGGTCGTCGCCGTCCACAGCGCCGCGGCGAGGCCGCCGAGCCCCCGCCAGGTGTTCACGTTCGTGGAGGCGGTGGTGATCGTCGTCAGCTGGTCGACCACCAGCGACCGCAGGTCCTCCGGCAGCATCCCCGCCACCCCGGACAGCTGGTGCAGCGCGTCTTCGGGGGTGTTGACGACGCCGTACACCGACACCGCCGTGACCAGTACCGGCGCGACCGACAGCAGCGCGAAGAACGCCACCGCCGACGCCTGCACCATGAGCCGGTCGCTGAGCACGTGGCGCGCGACGCGGCGCAGCACCCGGCGCCAGTCGCGGGCGGTGAGCCGGTGCGGTGAGTGTGCGTCGGCCGCCGCGCCGACGGGCGGCTGCCGGGTGCGCGCTCCACCCCCTGTCATCGCACCATCGCACCGCCGGACGCGACCGGCCGCAACGCGGCTCCCCGGACCCGGCCGTCCGGTCCCCTCCGGCGTCGGGGAGGCTGGCTGTCCGTGACCGACCCGGGACGCGCGCGTGACTGACCTGCTCCTGCCGGAGGGCCTGACGCCCTCCCTGCTCGCCCTCGTGCTCGTCGCGGCGCTGGCCGCCGGCTGGGTGGACGCCGTCGTCGGCGGCGGCGGGCTGATCCAGCTGCCCGCGCTGCTGCTGGTGCCGGGCCTGGCGCCGGTGCAGGCGCTCGCCACCAACAAGCTGGCGTCGGTGTTCGGCACCACCACCAGCGCGGTCACCTACCAGCGGCGGGTGCACCCGGACCTGCGGACGGCGCTGCCCATGGCCGCGGTCGCCCTGGTCGGCTCGTCCTGCGGGGCGTCGGTAGCGGCCCTGCTGCCGGCCGCGGTGTTCAAGCCGGTGATCGTCGTGGCGCTGGTCGGCATCGCGCTGTTCACCGCGTTCCGCCCGGCGCTGGGGGAGGTGACGGCGCTGCGGCACACCGGCCGCCGCCACCACGGCACCGCGCTCGCCGTCGGGGCGGTGATCGGCTTCTACGACGGCGTCCTCGGCCCCGGCACCGGCTCGTTCCTCGTGTTCGCCCTGGTGTCGCTGCTGGGCTACGACTTCCTCAACGCCAGCGCCAAGGCCAAGATCGTCAACGTCGCGACCAACCTCGGCGCGCTGGCGTTCTTCGTGCCGCACGGGTCGGTCGTCTGGGGCCTGGGCCTGTGCCTGGGCGCGGCCAACACGCTCGGCGGCTACGTCGGCTCCCGGACGGCGACCTCCCGCGGCACCGGGTTCATCCGCGTCGTATTCCTCGTCGTGGTCACCGCGCTGGTCGTGCGGCTCGGCTGGGACGTGTGGACGGAGAACGTGCGCGCCGCCGGCTGAGGAGTCGGAGCCGATGGGCCCTCGACCCGGCGCGGACGCCGTGCCAGCCTGGGTCGCCGGTCCGGGGTCCGGCGCCGGTGCGCGCCCAGCCGACCCCGTCGCGGGCCGGGCACGACCGACAGGCGGCAGCCGATGGAACCCGTCGCACCGCGGACGCCGGACCCCGCCGAGGAGGTCCGCCCCGGCACCCGGTGGCTGCTGACGGCCTTCCTCGCGCTCACGCTGCTCGCCGTCTCCGAGCTGCTGCTGCTCGCCGACGTCGCCGACCGCTTCTGGGCCTGGTCCATCCGCACCGAGGCGACGGCCGCGTTCCTCGGCGCCGCCTACACCGCCGGCGCGGTGCTGTCGGTCCTCTCCCTCCGGCAGGACCGGTGGAGCCGGATCCGGGTGCCGGTCCTCACGGTCACCCTGTTCACCGTCCTCACCTGCGCCGCGACGCTGGTCCACACCCACCGCCTGCACCTGCTCACCGGCGGGCCGGTCGCCCGGGCGGCGGCCTGGGTCTGGCTGGCCGTCTACCTCGTCGTCCCGGCGCTGTGCCTGGCGGTGGTCCTCGGGCAGGAGGTCCGCCGGGGCCGGCGCCCGCCCGTGCGGCTGCCGATGCCGGCCCGGCTCACCGCGCTGCTGCTCGTCGAGGGGGCGCTGCTGGCCTCGGCGGGCGCGGTCCTGTTCGCCGGCGGGCTCACCGTGCACCACCACGTGGAGACCGTCACGTCGTTCTGGCCGTGGGAGATCACGCCGCTGAGCTCGCAGGTGATCGGCGCCTGGCTGCTCGCCCTCGGGTTCGCCGCGGCGCTGTCGGTCCGCGAGCGGGACCTGGACCGGCTGGGCGTCGCGGCGGTCACCTACACCGTGTTCGGCGCGCTCGAGCTCGTGGTGGTGCTCTGGTACCGCCGCGACGTCGAGGCCGACGACCCGTGGCTGTGGGCCTGGGTGGCCCTGCTGGTCGCGGTCGTGGGCACCGGCGCGGCCGGGATCCGGGCCGCCCGGCCCACGTGGTCGCGCCGGCCGGGCGCGCCGGTGCGGTGACCGGGTCCCCGCCCGGGGCGGGGCGGGGACCCGGCCCGCTCACGTCCCCCGCAGCTCGCGGCGGAGGATCTTGCCGGTGACCGTCTTCGGCAGCTCGTCGAGCACGACCACGCTGCGCGGGTACTTGTAGGCGGCCATCCGCTCCCTGCAGTGCGCGATCAGCTCCTCCGGGGTGGTGCTGGCCCCCGGCCTGAGGCTGACGAACGCCTTGACCGTCTCGCCGCGCTTCTCGTCGGGCACGCCGACGACGGCGGACTCGCGGACGGCGGGGTGCTCGGCCAGGACGTCCTCGACCTCGCGCGGCCACACCTTGTAACCGGACGCGTTGATCATGTCCTTCTTGCGGTCGACGATGAACACCCAGCCCTGCGGGTCCATGAACCCGACGTCGCCGCTCCTCAGCGCCCCGCCGGGCAGGTTGGCCGCCGTCTCCTCGGGCTTGCCCCAGTAGCCGGCCACCACCTGCGGGCCCTCGGCCACGATCTCGCCGACCTCGCCCAGCGGCAGGTCCTGCCCGTCGTCGCCCTGGATGCGGACGACGGTGTTCGGCGCCGGCACGCCCACCGACAGCGCGCCCGAGTTCGGGTCCACCGGCGACGGCGACCCGAACGGCGTCACCGTCATCGGCGACGTCGTCTCGGTGAGGCCGTAGGCGTTGTGCACCTGCTTGCCGGTGGCCTCGAAGAACCCGCGCTCGGCGGCCGGGGAGATCGCCGCCCCGCCGGAGTAGACCGACGTGAACGAGTCGAAGTGCTCCTTGCGGAACCCCGGGGCGTTGAGCAGCGCGCTGAACGCGGTAATCGCGCCGATGGTGAACGCCGGCCGGTGCTCGAGGAACGCGTCGAGCACCACCTGCGGCTCGAACCGGTAGGCCAGCACCAGCGGCGCCGGCACCAGCATGCTCACCGCCACGTGGCCGATCAGGCCGGTGATGTGGAACAGCGGCGCGATGCCGAAGATCGCGCCGTCCCGCCCGGCGTGGGTCCAGTCGCGGTAGACCTGCGCGGTGAAGCAGACGTTGCGGTGGGTGTTCATCGCGCCCTTGGGCACGCCCGTCGTCCCCGACGTGTAGGTCAGGAACGCGACGTCGTCGGGGCCCAGCTCCACCGGCGGCGGGGTCTGCCCGCGGTACCGCTCGACGAACTCGAGCAGGTCGGTGGTGCCCTCGTGCCGCTGCCGGGTGACGCCGGCGAACAGCCGCTCGTCGTCGCGGGTCTGCAGGTCCAGGCCGCTGGTGGTGAGCACCAGGCGGACGTCGGTGCCCGGGACGACGTCGCGGGCGACCTCGTCGTAGAGGGTGTCCAGGCACAGCAGCACCGTCGCGCCGGAGTCGGCCAGCAGGTAGGACAGCTCCCGCGCCCGGCTCATCGGGTTGATCGACACCATGACGCCGCCGGCCTTCCAGGTGGCGACCATGGCCAGGACGAACTGCGGCACGTTCTGCAGGTAGACCGCCAGCCGGTCACCGGGCCGGAAGCCCGACTCCAGCAGCCCGGCGGCCATCGCGTCGGTCATCGCGTCGAGGTCCCGGCGGACGACCGTGCCGTCGAAGTAGCGCAGCGCGTCGCCGTCGGGGTCGCGCTGCACGCCGGCCCGGAACATCGACAGGGCGTCGCCGAACTCGATGTCGTAGTCCGGCGGCTGGTCGCCGTAGAGCGCCAGCCAGGGGCGGTCGTCGTAGGCGCTCACGACGGGCTCACTTGAGGACGACGGGGTTGACCGGCGAGCCGCTGGCCTTGTGCACCTTGAGCGGCGCGGCGACGTAGAGGCCCTCGTACTGCCCGTCCTCGGCGGAGTCGGCGGCCAGCGCCTCGAGGTCGGCGATCTCGGTGAGGGTGACCCCGAGGTTGCGCATGAGCGCGTTGTGCAGCACCAGCGCGACGCCGTTGTTCGGGTCGGTGGTGACCTCGTTGGCGATGGTGTCGGTGACCAGGTTGGGGATCTCCATGTCCTGGAACCACCGCACCAGCTCCGGGCTGTAGACCAGGCCGGGCTCGTTGAAGCCGTCGTAGAAGGCGTCGCCCTGGTCGAAGAACAGCTGCAGGAAGTTCGTCCGGATGATCAGGACGTCCCGCTTCCGGATCTCCACGCCCTGCTGCTCGGCGCAGGCGAGCAGGTCCTCGTGGGTGAAGGTCTCGCCCTTGTCGAGGGTCGGCTTGCCGCGGAAGCGGGCCATGTCCAGCAGCACGCCGCGGCCGACGACGCCGCGCTGCGCGATCGGCTCGACGCTGGCCTTGTCCATGCCGCCGACGGTGGTGCGGGCGTCGTAGCCGTTCCAGAGCTTGCCGCCGTACCAGACGTGGCCGAGGCCGTCGTACTGCGTGGAGCCCTGGAGGAAGGCGTTGATCTTGTCGTCGGCGTAGTGCAGGCCGCCGGGGTACTGCGGCGCGTCGTCGGAGTCCCAGGTGGACTCGTCGAGGATCTGGGTGCGCTCGGCGGGGGAGCGGCCGGGCCACACCGGGTCGCCCTTCGGGTCGCCGATCAGCCGCTGCAGCGTGAACACCTTGCCCTGCCGGACCAGCCCGACGGCGGCCAGCACCTGCTCGGGGCCGAGGTAGTTCAGCGCGCCGACCTCGTCGTCGTCGCCCCACTTGCCCCAGTTGGTGGGGGAGTCGGCGAGCAGGTCGTCGAGGGCGGGGACGGCGGTGGTCTCGGGTTCTGCGGTCACGGCTGACCTCCAGGGGAAGGTTGGTGGGCGCACCCGACCCTGCCGCGCTGTGGTCCCCGCCACAAGGAGGGTGCAACGATCCGTGCAACCGGATCCGCCCGAGCCGAGGAGGCCGACATGACCGCCGAGTCCGTGTTCACCTACGGGGCGCCGCAGCTGAAGTTCGGCAGCGGGGCGTCGGAGGAGATCGGCTACGACCTCAGCCGCTTCGGCGTGCGGCGGGTCCTGGTGGTCACCGACGCCGGGGTGTCGGCCACCGGCCTGCCGCAGCGGGTCGCCGACCAGATGGGCCGCTTCGGCATCGAGGCGCGGGTCTACGACGGCGTGCACGTCGAGCCGACCGACGTCAGCCTGACCGAGGCGATCGAGGCCGCCCGCGAGTCCGGGCCGTGGGACGCGTTCGTCGCCGTCGGCGGCGGGTCGAGCATCGACACCGCCAAGGCGATCAACCTGCTCACCACCAACCCCGGCGAGCTCCTGGACTACGTCAACGTGCCGGTGGGGAAGGGGCAGGCGCCCACCGAGCAGCTCAAGCCGCTGGTCGCCGTCCCGACGACGACCGGCACCGGGTCGGAGAGCACGACCATCTGCGTCATGGACGTGCTGGCGCAGCGGGTGAAGACCGGGATCAGCCACGCGCGGCTGCGGCCCACCCTCGCCGTCATCGACCCCGACCTCACCGTCACCCAGCCGCCCGGGGTCACCGCCGCGGCGGGGATGGACATCCTGTGCCACGCGCTGGAGAGCTACACCGCCCGCTGGTACACGACCTACGACCGCAAGGCCCCCGAGCAGCGGGTGCCCTACTGCGGGTCCAACCCGATCTCGGACATGTGGTCGGAGAAGGCGCTGTCGCTGCTCGCGGGCTCGTTCCGGCGGGCGGTGCGGCACGGCGACGACACCGCCGCGCGCGGGGACATGGCGATGGCCGCGACCTTCGCCGGCATGGGCTTCGGCAACGCCGGGGTGCACGTCCCGCACGCCAACGCCTACCCGATCGCCGGGCAGGTGAAGGACTTCCACCCGAAGGACTACCCGGCCGGCGAGCCGATGGTGCCGCACGGGATGTCGGTGGCGCTGACCGCGCCGGAGGCCTTCCGGTTCACCTTCGAGGCCGCGCCCGAGCGGCACGTCCGGGCGGCGCAGCTGCTCGCCCCGAACGCCGGCGAGCCCGACGACCCGGCCGAGTTCCTGCCCACCGTCCTCACCGACCTGATGCGCGACATCGACATCCCCAATGGGATCGCCGCGGTCGGCTTCGACGAGGGCGACGTCGACGACCTGGTCGAGGGCACGATGAAGCAGCAGCGGCTGCTGGCCACCTGCCCGCGGGAGGTCACCGCCGAGGACGTCGCCGGCATCTTCCGCCGCTCGATGTCGCTGTGGTGACGTCGCTGTGGTGACGTCGCTGGGGTGAGCCCGCGCCGGTGACCCGGGGCCGCCCCGCGCCGCGGATCAGCCCGCCGGGACGATCGTCTTCGTGACCTGCGCCGAGGCGACGAGGGCGCCGTCCACCGTCGCCTCGGACCGCAGGAACGCCACCCCGCGGCCGCGGCGCAGCACCGAGCCGGTGACGTCGACCCGCGCACCGGCGCGCACCGGGCGCAGCAGCGAGGCGGTGAGGTCGTGGGTGACCGCGTGCTCGGCGTCGCCCAGGGAGGGCAGCAGCGCCAGGAAGGCCGCGACGTCGAGGAAGGTGTAGACGACGCCGCCGTGCAGCAGCGCCGCCTGGTTCTGCGCGGGCGCGCCGACGGGGAACCAGATGCCGGCGGTGGGGTCGGCGGGGTCGCGCAGCTGCATGCCCAGGTGCCGGTGCAGCGGGATGTCGAGGACCGCCTGCACCCGGGCGGCGCCGACGTCGGGCGAGCTCACCGGCGGGCCGGCAGGTCGAGCACCCGGCGGGTGGGCAGCGCGGCGATCGCGGGGACGCCGGGCGCCGGCCCCGGCGGGTGGTGGAACGGCACGACCTCGGCCACGGGCGGCTCCTTCGTCGGGTGGTGGTCCGGCCACGGGACCTGCGTCGGACCGTAACCCGCGGGACCGGGGCCGCCCCGCTCAGGCGGTCAGGCGCTGAGCCGCATGCTGCGGCGGGCCAGGCGCACCCGCCGCCGCTCACGCTCGGACAGCCCGCCCCAGATGCCGAAGCGCTCGTCGTTGGCCAGCGCGTACTCCAGGCACTCGGTGCGGACGTCGCAGCCGGCGCACACGCGCTTGGCCTCGCGGGTCGAGCCGCCCTTCTCCGGGAAGAAGGCCTCGGGGTCGGTCTCGGCGCACAGCGCGTCCAGCCGCCAGGTGGCGTCGCCGCCGGACAGGACGCTCCAGACCGAGCCGGCGAGCGCGTCGGGCTGCGCGGAGGACTCGGTGATCAGGCTGAGGCGGGAGGTCGGCACGGGGGGCTCCTCGGGGTCTGGGAGGTGGCGTGACCCGTGCGTGACGGACGGGTACGCCCTGACTGCTGACAGTGACGTTACGGAGTGCCCGACCCGTCGCGCACCGTCAGAACATCTGCGGAACCTGGCCGTCCGGTTGTCAGATCATGCCGGAGACGACGACGCCCGGAAGTCCTTCCGCGGGAGCTGTCGATCTGGTGCGGTGCTGCGTGTCGTAGAGGTGGAGGGCCCGGCAGGCGGGCCCCCGGAGCCCGGAGGACACCATGACGAAGTACCTGGTCCTGATCTACGAGGACGAGGCGCAGTACGCCACCGCGACCCCCGACGTCTACGGCGAGATCATGGCCGAGCACGAGGCCTTCTCCGCGGGCGTCGAGCAGCTGGGCGCGAAGCTGCTCGGCGGTGAGGCGCTGGAGCCGACGACGACCGCGACCAGCGTGCGCGGCGGCGAGGTCACCGACGGCCCGTTCGTCGAGACCAAGGAGGCCCTCGGCGGCTACTACCTCGTCGACGCCCCCGACCTCGACACCGCGCTGGCCGTCGCGCGGACGGTGCCGGCCCGCTTCGGCGGCGTCGAGGTCCGCCCGGTGATGACCTTCGACTGACGTGGCCCTCCCGACCGCCGACGCCGTCGCGGCCGCGGTCGCCGACGCGCACCGTCGCGAGTGGGCCTTCGTGCTCGCCGCGACGGTGCGCGTCACCCGCGACCTCGACGTCGCCGAGGAGTGCGTCCAGGACGCCTTCGCCGCGGCGCTGACCGACTGGGCCGCGCACGGCGTCCCCGCCCGGCCCGGCGCCTGGCTCACCACCGCCGCCCGGCGGCGGGCGCTCAACGTGCTGCGGCACCGCGGCGTCGAGCGGCGGCACCTGCCGCTGCTGGTCGAGGAGGACGTCGCGCCGGCGCTCGTGGACGAGGCGCACGGCTACCCCGACGACCGGCTGCGGCTGGTGGTCACCTGCTGCCACCCGGCGCTGGACCGCCCCGCGCAGGTGGCGCTGACCCTGCGCCTGGTGTGCGGGCTGAGCACCGCCGAGGTGGCCCGCGCCTTCCTCGTCCCGACGGCGACGATGGCCGCGCGGCTCACCCGCGCCAAGAAGAAGATCGCCGTCGCCCGCATCCCGTACCGGGTGCCGCCGCCCGCGGAGCTGCCCGAGCGGGTCGACGCCGTCCTGTCGGTGGTGCACCTGCTGTTCACCATCGGCCACACCACCCCGGCCGGTGAGGACCTGGTGCGCCACGACCTGGTGGAGCGCTCGGTCGGGCTGGCCCGGATGCTGCGCCGGCTGCTGCCGGGCGACGCGGCGGTGGCCGGGCTGCTCGCGCTGCTGCTGCTCACCGACGCCCGCCGCGAGACGCGCACCGGCACCGACGGCCGGCTGCTGCTGCTCGAGGAGCAGGACCGCACCCGCTGGGACCGGGCCGCCATCGCCGAGGGCGTCGCGCTGGTCCGCGAGGCGCTGCGGGCCCGGCCGCCGTCGCGGTACGCGCTGCAGGCGGCGATCGCCGCGGTGCACGCCGAGTCGCCGTCGTGGGCCGACACCGACTGGGCGGAGATCGTCGCGCTCTACGGCGTCCTCACCGCGGTGTGGCCCTCGCCGGTCGTGGCGCTCAACCGCGCGGTCGCCGTCGGCTTCGCGTCCGGGCCCGCGGCGGGGCTGGCCGCCCTCGACGAGCTGGCCGCCGAGCCGCAGCTGGCCGGCTACGGCTACCTGCCCGCGGCCCGCGCGGACCTGCTGCGGCGCCTCGGCCGGGTCGCCGAGGCCCGCGACGCCTACGCCGAGGCGCTGCTGCTCACGGAGAACGCCGTCGAGCGGGAGTTCCTCGCCGGCCGGCTGCGCGAGCTCGGCTGAGCCAGGCCAGAGCGGTCGGCGAGGCTGCGACTCGATCACGGCCCGGCGCGGGG
This sequence comes from Geodermatophilus sp. SYSU D00663, assembly GCF_054050655.1. Lineage (NCBI taxonomy): Bacteria > Bacillati > Actinomycetota > Actinomycetes > Geodermatophilales > Geodermatophilaceae > Geodermatophilus > Geodermatophilus sp. SYSU D00663. Next base: position 120,240 of record NZ_JBJGZT010000007.1, read on the forward strand.
TGTTGTGTCCCACACGTCTCAGCGCTGAGATACCCGCACGATCTCCCAGCCGGTCGACGACGGGATGTGCCGCCCATGCGATCTCCTCGAACCAGTGCGAGTGCCGTGGCCGTAGCGGCCGTGCTCGTCCTCACCGCCTGTGGCGGGTCGAGCGGCGGGGACGGGGGCGGCGGCGGGGGAGGAGGCGACGGCGACGCGCCGCGGATCGCCGCCGTCTTCTCCGGCACCACCACCGACGCCGACTACACCTTCCTCGGCCTGCAGGCCCTGCAGGCCGCCGAGGAGGACCACGGCGCGGAGACCACCTACTCCGAGAGCGTCCAGGTGCCCGACGCCGAGCGGGTGCTGCGCGAGTACGTCGCCGACGGCTACACCGTCATCTGGACCCACGGCAGCCAGTTCTACGACGCCACGGTGGCCGTCGCCGAGGAGGCGCCGGAGGTCGTCTTCATCGCCGAGCAGGACACCCAGCCCTCCGACGTCCCCGACAACGTCTGGGTCCTCGACCGCAACTTCCACCTGGCCTTCTACCCGCTGGGTGTCCTGGCCGCCGGTGCCAGCCAGAGCGGGCGGATCGCCTACCTCGGTGGCGTGACGCTGCCCTTCTCCTACTCCGAGGTGCACGCGGTCGAGCAGGCGCTGGCCGACAGCGGGTCCACCGCGACCCTGACCCCCGTGTGGACCGGGGACTTCAACGACCCGACGCGCGCCCAGCAGTTCACCAGCCAGTTGCTCGCCGACGGCAACGACGTCGTCCTGACCTCGCTGAACCTCGGCGCCGTCGGCGCCTTCGAGGGCGTCGCCGACGCTCCCGCGGGCGTCCTCATGACGGCCAAGTACACCGACAAGTCCAACCTCGCCCCCGACCACTACCTGACGTCGGTGCTCTACGACTTCACGCCGATGCTCGACGAGATCCTCACCTCGGTGGAGGACGGCGAGACCGGCGGCTACCTCGGCATGGACTACGAGCAGGGCATCTCGCTCCAGCCGCCGACCAACGTCGACCAGGCCGTGGTCGACCAGGTCGACCAGGTCGTCGAGCAGCTCCGGTCCGGCGAGATCGAGGTCGAGCGCGACGTGACCCCGGTCGAGTGAGCGGCGCCATCGCGGCGGGCCCGGCCGGGGGTGCCGCCCCCGGCCGGGACCGCCCGCTGACGATGAGCGGGATCACCAAGTCCTTCGGGACCGTCCGCGCCCTCGTCGACGCCGACCTGGAGCTGGCGCCGGGAGAGGTGCACGGGCTGGTCGGGGGCAACGGCGCCGGCAAGACGACGCTGATGAACGTCCTCTACGGCCTGTACCGGGCCGACGCCGGCGACATCCGCGTCGACGGCCGCACCGTGCACATCCGGTCCCCGCGCGACGCCATCGCCCTCGGCATCGGGATGGTGCACCAGCACCTGCTCCAGGTGTCGAGCTACACCGTCCTCGAGAACGTGGTGCTGGGGACCACCGCCGGGACGGGTGGGCTGCGCGGTGCCGCACGCCGGATCACCGAGCTCTCCGACCGCTTCGGCCTGGCGGTGGACCCGCGGGCCCGCACCGACCGGCTGTCGGTGGGCGCGCGGCAGCGGGTGGAGATCCTCAAGGTCCTCTACCGCGGGGCCCGGGTGCTGGTCCTCGACGAGCCGACGACCAACCTCACGCCGCAGGAGGTCGACGGGCTCTTCGTCTCCCTGCGCGGCATCGTCGCCGAGGGCACCAGCGTCGTGTTCATCTCGCACAAGGCGCGCGAGGTGCTGGCCATCTGCGACCGGATCTCCGTCATGCGCGACGGCCGGCGGATCGCCACGGTGCCCCGGTCCTCGACCGACGCCACCGGCCTGGCCTCCCTCATGGTCGGCGAGCTGGCCGCGGAACGGACCTCCGAGGTCGCGGCGGCCCTCGGGGTCGGCGCGGTCGGGCAGACCCCGGCCGCGCCGCCCGCCGAGCAGCGGCGCCCCGACGCCGGGCGGGTGCGGCTGGCCGTCTCCGGCGTCACGGCCGACAACGACCACGGCGTCCCGGCGCTGCGCGGGCTGGACCTCGAGGTCCGGGCGGGCGAGGTGCTGGGTGTCGCCGGGGTGGCCGGCAACGGGCAGGTCGAGCTGGCGGAGGTGCTCGCCGGCGTCCGGCCGGTCCGTGCCGGCAGCGTGTCCGTCGACGGCACCGACCTGGCCGGTGCACCCACCCACCGCTGGCTGTCCGCGGGGGTCGCCTACGTGCCCGAGGACCGGCACCGGGACGGGATCCTGGGGGCGGCCACCGTCGCGGACAACCTGCTCCTGGGCGCCCAGAGGCGCGCCGAGCACCGTCGTGCCGGGCTGATCGACTGGCGGCGGGTGCGCGACCACGCCCGGGAGACCATCGACCGGTACTCGATCAAGGCACCCGGTCCCGACGCCCTGGCCGGGAACCTCTCCGGGGGCAACATCCAGCGGCTGGTGCTGGCCCGGGCCTTCGACCGGGAGCCCGCGGTCCTCGTGCTGCAGAACCCCACCCGCGGGCTGGACCTGCGCTCGACCCGCTTCGTCTACGACCGGGTCCACGAGGCCCGCGACCGGGGCTGCGCGGTCGTGCTGATCTCCGAGGACCTCGACGAGCTGAGCCTGCTCGCCGATCGGATGGTCGTCCTCTACTCCGGGGAGGTCGTCGGGGAACGGGCCCGCGGGGACTACGACGTCTACGAGCTCGGCCGCCTCATGGCCGGGGTGCAGGAGGACGCATGAGCGCCCCCGTCCTGACCGACACCGACGCGCCGGCCCCAGCGCCCTCGGGGCCCCTGGCCCGGCTGCTGCGCGGGCTCCTGCCCTATGCGCTCGCGCTCGTGCTGGCCTTCGCCGTCTCCGGCGTCGTCATCGCGGCACTGGGCTACGACGTCGTCGAGGCGTACCGGACGATCCTGACCACGTCGTTCCGCACCGGGTTCGGCTTCACCGAGACGCTGACCAAGTGGGTGCCGCTCACGCTGCTCGCACTGGGCTTCACCATCCCGCTCGCGGTGGGGCGGTTCAACATCGGCGGTGAGGGCCAGCTCCTGGTGGGGGCCACGGCCGCGGCCGGGGTGGGGATCGTCTACGCCGACCTGCCGGCCGCCGTCCTGCTGCCCCTGGTGGTCCTGGCCGGGGTGCTCTCCGGCGCGGTCTGGGCCGGGATCGCGGCGCTGCTGATGGGGCGCTTCCGGGTCAACGAGATCCTCAGCACCGTCCTGCTGAACTTCGTGTCCTTCCAGGTGCTCGACTACGCCGCGACCGAGGTGTGGCCGGACCCCGCGGCCGGGGTGGCGGCCACGCAGCGGGTCGGTGAGGGCGCCGAGCTGCCGGTCCTGGGCGGGCCGCCGGGCGTGCACGCCGGCATCCTGCTCGCGCTGCTCGTGGCGGCGGTGACGGTCGTGGTCACGCGGCGCACGGCCGCAGGCTTCGATCTGCGGGCGGCGGGGGTCAACCCGCGGGCGGCGGCCATCAACGGCATCCGGGTGGAGAAGGTCGCCGTCCTCGCGCTGGTCGTCGGGGGCGCGCTCGGGGGACTGGCCGGCGCGCTCGAGGTGGGTGGCGTGCACGGGCGCGCCATCGAGGGCATGCAGTCCAACTTCCTGCTGCTCGGCATCATCATCGGGCTGATCGCCCGGGGCAGCGCGCTCTGGGTGCCGGTGGTGGCCTTCGGCATCGCGATCCTCGAGGTGGGCGCGAGCTCCATGCAGCGCACCGTCGGGGTCCCGGCCGAGATGGTGCTCATCATCGAGGCGCTGATCCTGATCTTCCTGCTGCTCTCCGACGTGATCGCGGGGCGGCTGGCGCGGAGGGTGGCATGACCGAGTTCGCGTCCCTGGCCCAGCTCACCGTCGTGGCCATGGTCCCCTACTTGCTCGCCTCCCTCGGCACGATGATCGGCGGCCTGACCGGCGTCTTCAGCGTGTCGCAGGAGGGCGTGATGCTCCTCGGGGCGGCCGTCGGCTTCCTCGTCAGCTACGGCACGGGCAGCACCACGGTCGGCATCCTGCTGGCGGCCGGGATCGGAGCGGTGTTCGGCGCCGCCCTCGGGTGGGCGACGACCATCCTGCGGCTCGACCAGTTCGTGGTCGGACTGGCGCTGTTCTTCGCCGCCACGGGCCTGGCGGGGCTGCTGTACCGGATCGTCATCGGCCAGGGGGCGACGACGCCGCGCGTCGACACCCTCCCGCGGCTGGAGATCCCGCTGCTGCGCGACATCCCGGTCCTCGGGACCGCGCTGTTCTCCCACAACGTGCTCGTCTACCTCACCGCCCTGCTCACGGTCGGCGCGTGGTTCTTCCTCTACCGCACCCGCGCCGGCCTGGACCTGCGGTCGGTGGGGGAGAACCCCAGGGCGGCCGACAGCCTGGGCATCCCGGTGGTGCGCAACCGGCTGTGGACGGCCACCGCGGGAGGCGCGCTCATGGCGGTGGCGGGGGCGTACCTGCCGCTGGTCTACACCGGGACCTACACCGACACCATCGTCGGCGGCCGCGGCTGGCTGGCGATCGCCCTGACCTTCTTCGGCGGGTGGCGCCCGCAGTTCATCGCCCTCGGCGCCCTGTTCTTCGCGGCCATGGACGTCGTCGCGCTGCGCGCCGAGGTGGCCGGCATCGACATCCCCAGCCAGGTGCTGCTGGTGGTGCCCTACGTGGCCACCCTGCTGGTGATGGTGTTCGCCTTCCGGTGGGCGAAGGTGCCGGAGTTCCTCGGCCGCAACTACGACCGCGAGTCCCGGACCGCCTGACGTCGGCGGGCCGGCCGGCCCCCGGAGCCGGCCGGCCCGTCAGGCGAACGCGGCGACCGTCCGGTCGAGGTAGTCGTTGCGGAACGCGCCGCGCGGGTCGTACCGGCGCACCAGCGCCTGGAAGTCGGCCATCCGCGGGTAGAGCCCGGCCAGCTCCGCGGCCTCCGTGGTGAACAGCTTGCCCCAGTGCGGGCGGGCGCCGAACGGGCGCAGCGCGGCCTCGATCTCCGGCAGCACCGCGGTCACGGCGGGCTGGTCGGGCAGCCAGGTGAAGTGCAGCGCCATGACGTCGCCGCCCGACGCCGGGCTCAGCCACAGCTCGTCGCCGGCGACGGTGCGGATCTCGCTGACCTGCAGCAGCGGCGCGACCCGGTCGGCGAGCCCGCGCAGCGCCTCGAGGGCGGCGCGGCCGTGCCGGCGGGGGACGAACCACTCGCTCTGCAGCTCGTCGCCCTTGCTGGGGGTGAACTCGGCGCGGAAGTGCGGCAGCCGCTCGTGCCACTCGCCGGGGACGCCGAGCTGCTCGGTGAGGTTCTCGACCGGGGTGTCCGGGAGCATGTGCGTCGGCTCGGTCGCCGCGCGGGCGCCGAAGAAGTCCTCGGGTGCCGCCGGGTCCTCCGGCCGGGACTTGACCCACACCGAGGTGACCCGGTGCCAGTCGGTGAAGACGCTGACGCTGTAGGCGGCGTCGGCGACGCCGTCGAGGTCGGCGAACAGCCGGTCCCAGGTCATGTCGACGTAGACGGTGTTGGCGACGTCGAAGGTCGGCTGGACCCGCAGCGCGACCCGGGTGACGACGCCGAGCGCGCCGAGGTGGACGACCGCGCCGGGCAGGTCGGCGTCGTCCTCGCCGAGCACGACGACCCCGCCGTCGGAACGCACCAGCTCCAGCCCCGCCACCGACGTGGCGAGCGAGCCGTTGCGGTTGCCCGAGCCGTGGGTGCCGGTGGCGGTCGCGCCGGCGACGGTGATGTGCGGCAGCGACGCCAGGTTGTGCAGCGCCCGCCCGGACGCGGCCAGCGCCCGGACCAGCTCGCCGTACCGCATCCCGGCCGGCACCCACAGCACGCCGCCGCCGTCGTCGTCGATCCGCGCGAGCTCGACGCCGGTGTCCAGGTCGTCGAGGACCACCAGGTCGGCGGTGGTGTCGGCGATGTCGTTGAAGCAGTGCCGCGAGCCGAGGGCCTTGACCCGCTCGCTGCCGGCGACGACCTCCTGCACCTCGGCCACCGTCCGCGGCCGGTGCACCCGCGCGGCGCGGTAGGTGAGGTTGCCGGCCCAGGTCCGCAGCGGGGTCTCCACCGGTGGCACGCTACGCGGCGCCCTCAACGGGCGAGGCCGGCGGCGGGGGACAGCGCCGGGGTCAGCGCGACCGGCAGCGACTCCCAGCCGCGCAGGATGACCGTGCTCCGGCGGCGCCCGGCGCCGGCGGCGGCGAGGTCGGGGAACCGCTCGAACAGCGCCCGCAGCGCCACCTCACCCTCCATCCGGGCCAGGGCGGCGCCCAGGCAGAAGTGGATGCCGCTGGAGAAGGCGACGTGGTCGCGGGCGTTGCGGCGGGTGACGTCGAAGGCGTGCGGGTCGTCGAACACCCGCGGGTCGCGGTTGGCCGCGGCGAGGACCAGCAGCACCAGGTCGCCCTCGGCGATCGGCACCCCGTGCACCTCGGTGGCGCGCCGGGCCCGCCGGCCGGTCCGCTGCACCGGCGACTCCAGGCGCAGCACCTCGTCGACGGCGTTCGGCCACAGCGACGGGTCTTCGGCGAGCAGCCGGCGCTGGGCCGGGTGCGCGAACAGCAGCGCGGCGCCGTTGCCGACGAGGTTCACGGTCGTCTCGAAGCCGGCGCCGAACACCAGCGCGGCGGTGGCCATGAGCTCCTGCTCGGTGAGCGCGGCGCCGTCGTCGTCGGCCGCGGTGACCAGGCCGGACAGCAGGTCGTCGCCGGGCTCGCGGCGCAGCCGGCGCAGGTGGCCGCGGAACCAGGCGTCGAGCTCGCCGAGGTTGCGCTCGACCTCGCGGTGGGTGCGCCAGGACAGGCCCATGTCCAGGCTCGGGGTGGCGCCGTCGGCCCAGGCGAGGAACTGCTCGCGCATCGCCACCGGCACCCCGAGCACCTCGGAGATGACCGTGACCGGCAGCAGGCTGGCGTAGCGGGCGACGAGGTCGACCTGCCCGCCGGTGGCCGCGGCCTCGCGCTCGAGGTCGTCGAGCAGGTCGTGCGCGATCTCGCCGGTGCGCTCGCGCAGCCGGGCCACCGCCCGGGCGGTGAAGGCCCGGCTGACCAGCCGGCGGTAGCGGGTGTGGTCGGGCGGGTCGACGGCGAGCATCGACGGCGGGTCGATCGGCCCGACGCTGGGCCGGGGGCCGGCCAGGCGCAGCGCCAGCCGCAGCACCGGCGGCAGGCCCTCGGTGCGGTTGCCGCCGATCTGGCCGAAGTCGTCGCTGCGCAGGACGTCGGTGCAGACGTCGTGGTGCACGCTGACCCGGGCGAACGCGCCGCCGGCGAACGGTGCCGGCGTGCGCAGCCGCTCGTAGTGGGCGTGGGGGTCCTCGCGCACGACCGGGTCGCGGAGGACCTCGGCGTCGGGGTTGCCCGCCCGGGCCCGTGCCCGGATCGCCAGCCGCATCGCGCCGTGTGTCGCGGCCCAGCGGACCGCACTGCGCACCGTCACGTCCCCGCACCTCCGGAGTCCCGTCGTCGGCCCCGTCGCCGTCGACGGTGCACATCCTGTGACACGGGTCCCACAGGTACCAGTACCGACCCGTACTCAGCGGCCGAGGTGCGCCCGCATCGCCGCGACGACCATCCGGTGGTCCTCCAGCTGCGGCAGCCCGGACACGACGACGACGCCGACCGGGCCGACGTCGCGCACGAGCACCGGCACGGCGCCGCCGTGCGCGGCGTATAGCCGGGGGTCCAGCCCGGAGGACTCCTCGAACGTCGTGCCCTTCTCCACCCAGGACTGCCGGACGTACAGCGAGCTGTGCCCGAAGCGGTGCACGGTCCGGGCCTTGCGCGCGATCCAGTCCGCGTTGTCGGGGGTGGCGCCGGTCAGGGCGGCGGAGAACAGCCGGTGCCCGTTGCGCCGGATCTCGACCGCGACCGGCGCGTCGGCGCGGCGGGCTCCGGCCACGAGCGCCGAGCCGAGGTCCCAGGCGTCGTCGTTGGTGAAGGTCGTGAACCGCAGCTCGTCCTCCTCGGCGGCGAGCTCGGCGACGGTCGGGAAGCCGCTCACGACTCCCGCCCCCCGACGACGACGTTCCACGGCCGGACCGTCCAGCCGGTCACCAGGCCGTGGACGACGTAGGGGTCGGACTCGGCGAAGCGCTCCACGACCTCGCGGTCGGTCGTCCAGACCAGCAGCGCCCGGTCGAACGGGTCCGGCAGCGCGCCGGCGAGCAGCAGCTCACCCCGCTCGTGCGCCGCGCGGGCGAGCGCGAGGTGGTCCTCCCGCAGCGCGGCCCGCCGCTCCAGGTAGTCGTCGGCCAGGGAGTACTCGAGCAGGTACATGGCCGCCACTCTCACACGGGGGCGTGCCCGCCGGGCGTCCCGCGGTCCGGCGGTCCGGTCCCGGGCCCCGGGGACGACGGGACCCCCGCGGCCGAGGGGCCGTGGGGGTCCGGTGGTGGTGCGGCGGGAGGACGCGGCGCGGTCGCGCCGCGTGCCCCCGGTGGTGCTCAGATCGCGCGGACGTTCTCCGCCTGGGGGCCCTTCTGGCCCTGGGTGACGTCGAACTCGACGCGCTGCGCCTCGTCCAGCGACCGGTAGCCGGAGCCGCTGATCGCCGAGAAGTGGCAGAAGACGTCGGGGCCGCCGCCGTCCTGCTCGATGAAGCCGAAGCCCTTCTCCGCGTTGAACCACTTCACGGTGCCCTGGGTCATGTCGTTCTCTCTTCCGTGCTGGGGGTGTCGGTCCGGCAGGTGCCGGCGCCGGGTCGCCGCACCGACCGGCAGGACCGAGAGGAACGTCAGGCAGAGACGACTGCGGACGTCCGAGAACGAAGCAGAGGCACGACAGCGACCGGAGGCCACTGTACCGGCTCCCGGCGCGGGGGCGGCGGCCGTCCCCGCCGTCGTCACCAGCGGAGCGGGTCGGTCAGCCGGGACTGCGCCGTGCGGCAGACCCGGCAGTTCCCCCAGGCGAGCAGGGACAGCGGTGTGGTCGGGGAGCCGCACTCGGGGCAGTCCACCGGCTCGTCGGACCGGGCCCGGGCGTCGCGCATCTCACTCGAGCGTCGCTCGTGGACGGTCTCGTCGCCCCGGCAGGGGCATCCGAGGTGGGCTTCGGCGCAGCGTCCGCGGTGTGTGGGAACGGGACCTCCTCCGGTCCGCCCCGACGCTACCGGTCGCGGGCCCTCCTCGGGTGCGTCCCGCGGCCGCCGCCCGGTCCGGCGGGGTGGCGGTGCGGGTCGTCCGCGACCATCGGGCCGTGCGCTCCGGACCGCGGGCGGCGCTGGCCGTCCTCGTCGTGTTGGCTGTGGTCGTGGGCCTGCTGTGGACGTTCCAGCGGCGCCTGGTCTACCTCCCCGACGACGGCCCGCTGCCCGCCGCGGCCGTCGCGGTGCCCGGCGCCCGGGACGTCGGGCTGACCACCGCCGACGGCCTGACCCTGGGCGCCTGGTTCGTCCCCGGCCCGGCCGCCGCCGCGCCCGCCGTCCTGGTGGCGAACGGCAACGGCGGGCACCGCGGGCTGCGCGCGCCGCTGGCCCGGGCGCTGTCGGACGCCGGGCTGGCGGTGCTGCTGTTCGACTACCGCGGCTACGGCGGCAACCCGGGCAGCCCGAGCGAGGAGGGCCTGGCGCTCGACGTCCGGGCCGCGCGGACCTGGCTGCTCGAGGAGGCCGGCGTGCCCGCCGGCCGGCTCCTCTACTACGGCGAGAGCCTGGGGGCGGCGGTGGTGGCCGAGCTGGCCGTGGAGCACCCGCCGGCCGGGCTGGTGCTGCGGTCGCCGTTCACCGACCTGGCCGCCGTCGGCGCCGAGCACTACCCGTTCCTGCCGGTCCGGCTGCTGCTGCGCGACCGGTACCCGGTGGCCGAGCGGGTCGCCCGGGTGCGGGTGCCGACGACGGTCGTGCTCGGCACCGCGGACACGATCGTGCCGCCGGCGCAGAGCCGACGGGTGGCCGACGCCGCCGCCGCGCTGCACCGGCTGGTCGAGGTCCCCGGTGCCGACCACAACGACCTCGTCCTGCTCGACGGCGCCGCGCTGGTCGACGCCGTCGTCGAGCTGGCCGCGCTGACCGCCGGGGAGTGAGGTCAGCGCGGCTCGTCCGGCAGGACGCTGCCCACCAGGCGCCGGCCCACCCAGTGCAGGGCCTCGTCCCCGGGCGCCGGGTCCCAGCCGGCGGGCGAGAGGTACACCTCCCACAGGTGCACCTGGGCCTGCCAGTACCGGGTCACCGCCTGCCGGACCCGGCCCGCTGTGCTCGCGGTCAGGATGTCCATGCCCCAGGATCGGTCGCCGCGCCGTGCCGCGACAGGGGTGTCCCTGCCGGGGACCGCAGCAGTCCTGCCGGATCCGGCTCAGGGACTCGCCGGTGCGGAGGTGGTCGCGCCCGAGGTGGTAGCGCCCGAGGTGGTCGTGCCCGAGGTGGTCGTGGTCCCGGTCGACGGCGTGGTCCCGGTCGGGGTGGTCGTCGTCCCCGCCGTTGGGGTGGTGGTCACGGTCGGTGGGCTCGTGGTCGGTGGGGTCGTGGTGGTCGCGGGCGGCGTGGTGGTCGGGGTGGGCGTGGTGGTCGGCGCAGGCGTCGTGGTGGTCGGGGTGGGCGTGGTGGTCGGCGCAGGCGTCGTGGTGGTCGGGGCGGGCGGTGTGGTGGTCGCGGGCGGCGTGGTCGTGGTCGGTGGGGTCGTGGTCGGTGGCGGCGTCGTCGGGGTGGGCGTCGTCGGGGTGGGCGTCGCCGTCGCGGCCGGCGGGGTGGTGGCCTCGGGTGGAGTGGTGATCTCGGCCGGCGGGGAGGTGGTCTCGGGTGGAGCGGTGGTCGCGGCCGGCGGGGTGGTGGTCTCGGCGGGCTGCGTGGTCCGGGCCGCCGTGGCCGGGGCCGGCGCGGGCGCGGCCGTGGTGGTGGGCGCCGGCGCCGTCGTGTCCGGGGGTGGCTCGGACGTCCCGGGGAGCGCGGTCGCGTCGGTCACGGGCGGAGGCACGACCGCGGCGGAGGTGGGGGACAGCTGCGGCGCGGCGGTCCGCGGCGCCTCGGTCAGCGCGGCGGGGACGGTGTCCGGCACGTCGGTCGACCGCGTGAGGACGTGGGTCAGCAGGACGACACCGCCGAAGAGGCCCAGCACCATCCCGCCCACCAGGGCGACCTCCACACCCCGGGGCAGGCGCCGGGTCGGGACCACCCGGGACACCGGGGCGACACCCACGACCGGCCGCCGCCGTGCCACCACCGAGACGACCGGACCCAGGGCGCGTCCGATGCCGCGGCGCCGGGCCTGCGCCCGCCGGGGGGCGAGCACGGCGGACAGCAGCGCGCCGCCGAGCAGGACCGCCGCCCCGACGCGCAACGTGACGGCGTAGCCGGCGGCGAACGCCTCCCGGGCGCCGTCGGCGACCGCCGCGCCGGCGGACCCCGAGCGGCCGGCCACCTCGGCGGCCTGCGCCATGCCGGACCTCGCCCAGGCGGAGGTCTGCGCGGGCAGGTCCGCGACCGCGGGGGACAGGTCGCCCCGGTAGACGGCGAGCAGGACACCGGCGGCGACCGCGCCGCCGAGCGCGCCGCCGACCCAGCGCGTCGCGTCCCCGACCGTGGCGGCGGGCGAGCGCCGGTCGGCGGGCAGGCCCTCGGCGATCAGTGCCGTGGCCGAGACCAGCGCCTGGCCGAAGCCGATCCCGAAGAGGAACGTCGCCGCGGGGAACTGCCACAGCGGCGCGTCGCCGTCGGCCTGCCGGGACAGCAGGAACGCCCCGATGCCCATCTGGAGCAGCGCCCTCGTCGTGACCGCGCGGGGGCCCTGCCGGCGCAGCACCGGGGCGATCCGCACAGCCACGGTGGTGCCGACCGCCATCGGCAGCAGCCACAGCGCGGCCTCCAGGGGCGAGAGGCCGCGCACGTACTGCAGCCACTGCGGCGCGAGGAAGAGCAGACCGCAGGCGGCGGCGAACTGCAGGAGGACGACGGCACGGCCCAGGGACAGGCGCCGGTCGCGGAACAGCCGGAGGTCGACCAGCGGGTGCCGGCTGCGCAGCTGGTGGCGCGTGAACGCGGCCAGTGACACCGCGCCGACGGCGAGGGCACCGACCGTCGTCGCGTCGGTCCACCCGCGCACGGGCCCCTCGATGACGCCCCACACCACACCGCCGAGACCGGCGAGGGCGAGCACGCCGCCGAGCGGGTCCAGCGGCCGGTCCGGGTTCCGCGAGGCCGGGACGACGACGAGGCACAGCACCAGGACCAGCCCGGCGAGCGCGCCGGAGGCGACCTGCACGCTGCCCCACCAGGCGACCTCGAGCAGCGCGCCGGCGAGCAGCAGCCCCAGCAGCACCCCCGCGCCGGAGACCGCGGCCCACACGCCGATCGCGGAGGCGTGGCGCTCGGCGGGATGGGCGTCGACCAGGACCGACAGCGTGGCCGGCACGACCGCCGCCGCGCCGGCGCCCGCCAGCCCGCGCAGCGCGACGAGCGCGACCGGGTCGGTGACCAGGCCCGACGCGGCGGTGCAGGCGGCGAACACCGCCAGGCCCAGCAGTAGCGCGCCGCGCCGGCCGAAGCGGTCGGCGGCGACGCCCAGCGGCAGCAGCAGCGCGGCGAAGGCCAGCCCGTAGGCCTGGACCGCCCAGGTCAGCTCGGTCTGCGTCGCCCCGGTGGCGCGGCCGAGCTCGGGCAGGGCCAGCGCGAGCGATGGGGCGGCTCCGACGACCAGGGCCGAGGCGGCGCCCGTGGCGGCGAGCAGGGTGCCGAGGCCGCCCCGGGCTCCTCGGGCGTCGGGCATGCTGGACTCCAGACGATCGCCTGACACGCCCGTCTGAGGGCGGTGACCCAGGATGGAGGGGCCGTGACGGAGGTCGCAACCCCCGTGCGGCTGCTGGACGCGGCCGAGGAACTGCTCGCGACCGCCGGTGCCGCGGGCACCTCGGTGCGTGACGTGCTACGGCGGGCAGGCGTCGCCAACGCCGCCGCTGTGGGCTACTACTTCGGCGGCAAGGACGGGCTGGTCGCCGCCGTCGAGCGCCGGGTGGTGGACGGCGTGGTCGCCGACCGGGAGCGGGCGCTGGCCGGCCTCGGCGGGCACGCCGGCGTCGAGGCGCTCGTCGACGGCTGGGTGCGGCCGATCGTCGCGCTGCGCTGCGCGGGCCGCGGCCGGTACGCCGCCCGCGTGTTCACCCGGATCTTCGACCAGCCGCCGGACCGCTGGGAGGCCAACGGCGCGGCGGCGGTGCGTGCGACGGCCGGGCGGTACTGCGCCGCCCTGGCGCCGCTGCTCCCGCACCTCGACGGCCGCGAGCTCACCTGGCGCTGGCAGTGCGTCACCGCGACGACGGACTTCTACGCCATCGGCGCCCTCGACTTCGGCGAGCCGGCACCCGGCCCGGACGACGTCGACGCGCACGTCCGCCGCCTCGTCGTCCCGGGCGCCGCGCTGCTGCGCGCCGACCCCGCCGGCTGAGTCAGAACGTCACCGGCAGCGCGTCGACGCCGTACACGAACGACAGCCGGCGGAAGGCCGGCCGCTCGGGCGGCACCGCGAGGGCGAGGTCCGGGAACCGCCGGAACAGCGCGGGCAGCACGATCCGCAGCTCCAGCCGCGCCAGCTCGGCGCCGACGCAGCGGTGGATCCCGTGGCCGAAGGCCAGGTGCCCGCCGCGGGTCGGCCGCCCGGGGGCGAGCGCGTCGGGGTGCGCGCCGGCCCAGGCCGGGTCGCGGTTTGCGGCGCTCAGCGAGACCAGGACCGCGTCGCCGGCCCGCAGCCGGTGCCCGGCGACCTCGGTGTCCCGCCGGGCGAAGCGGGGGAAGGCCACCTGCACCACCGACAGCAGCCGCAGGAGCTCGTCCACCACCGTCTCCACGTCCCGGCGCGGGCCCTCGCGCACCAGCGCCGCGGCGGCCGGGTCGCGCAGCAGGACCAGGGTGCCGAGCGAGATCGTCGACGCCGTCGTCTCGAACCCGCCGGTGACGATCCCGTCCGCCAGGCCGGCCAGGTCGGCGTCGGAGACGGCGTCGCCGTGCTCGCGGACGATCCGCCCGAGCAACCCGTCGCCGGGGTCCCGGCGCTGCCGTGCGACCGCGTCGAACAGCAGCCGGCGCTGCGCCGACACCGCGCCGAACGCGCCGGCGGTGCCGCGGGCGGCGTCGAAGCGCCTGGTGGCCAGGCGGGTGACCAGCTGCTCGTCGGGACGGTCGAGGCCGAGGAGGTCGCAGACCGTCCGCATCGGGACCGGGCCGGAGACGAGCCGGGCGAGGTCGGCCGGCGGCCCGGCCGCTTCGAGCTCGTCGAGCTGCCGGGCCACGGTCTCCTCGATCGCGGGTCCGAGGCGCTGCAGGCGGGCCCGCGTGAACTCCGGGGCGACCAGGCCGCGCAGCCGGGTGTGGTCGGGCGGGTCGGTGAACCCCAGGCCGCCGACGTCGTCGGCGGTGGCCGGCCCGGTGCCGCTGAACAGGTGGCGGACGTCGGTGCTGAAGCCGTCGCGGTCGGCGAGCACCGCGCGGGCCTCCGCGGCGCCGGTCACCAGGAGCACGGAGAGGTCGAAGGGCAGGTCCAGCCGCCGCACCGGCCCGCCGTCGCGCAGCTCGGGCACCGGGTCGACGTCGACCCGCCGCAGCGGGACCGTCGCGGCGGCGGGGAGGAACGTCAGGCGGGAGAGGTCCAGCCCGCGGCGGCGGACGCGGCGCAGCGCCAGGTGGCCGAGCCGGTCCCGCACGCGCGCCGCCGGACCGCGGCGGGGAGGGGCAGGAGCGGGGGGCTGCGGGGGGTCGAGGGTGCACTCGGGAGCGGACACGGCGCCTCGTCGTCGGCCACGGGGGGTGGAGCCCGGCGGGACGTGACCTCGGTCCCGCCGGGCACCTCGAGCCTCGCGACGGCGCCGCGCGCGGACCATCGGGTGAGACCCCCGGAAGCGCTGGTCGGACCGGGGGTGTCCCCGGACGGGGGAGCCCGGGGAGCGCGGCGCGGTCCTGTCACACCCGCGCGGCAGCATCGGCCCATGACCGGTCCGGTGCGTGTGCAGCTCTCCCGGGCGCGCGGCTGGCGGAAGCCGCCGAACACCGTCGTCGTCGCCCGCCCTCGCGCTGGGGCAACCCGTTCCGGGTGGGGGAGACCTACCTGTGGCTGCCCGGCGACGACGAGACCGCGTGGCCGCTGCCGACCGTGCGGGAGCCGGGGGAGCAGGAGGACGGCAGCCGCGTCGTCCGCTGCGCCGACCGTGCCACCGCCATCGAGTGGTACCGCCGCTGGGCCGCCTCCGGCGACCTCGCCGCCCAGGCCCGCCGGCAGCTGCGGGGGCGGAACCTCGCCTGCTGGTGCCCGGCCGGCGAGCCGTGCCACGCCGACGTGCTGCTGGAGCTGGCCAACCGGGTGCCGGCCCTGCGCTGACCTCGCGCGGCTCCGCGTCCTGTGGCTTGCTGGACGCATGGACCTGCGCACCCTCGGCCGCAGCGGCTGTGCCGTCTCCTCGCTGGCGCTCGGCACGATGACCTTCGGCGCGGAGACGGACGAGGCGGGAGCGCACGAGCAGCTCGACGTGTTCGTCGAGGCGGGTGGCACGCTCGTCGACACCGCCGACGTCTACTCCGCCGGCGCGTCCGAGGAGATCGTGGGGCGCTGGCTGGCCTCGCGCCCGGCCGACGTCCGCGACCGCGTCGTCCTCGCCACCAAGGGCCGCTTCCCGATGGGCGAGGACGCCAACGCGCTGGGCACCTCCCGCCGGCACCTGCGCCGGGCGCTGCACGACTCGCTGCGCCGGCTCGGCGTGGACTCCGTCGACCTGTACCAGCTGCACGCGTGGGACCCGCTCACGCCGCTGGAGGAGACGCTGCGCTTCCTCGACGACGCCGTGTCCGCGGGCGAGATCGCCTACCCCGGACTGTCGAACTTCACCGGCTGGCAGGTGCAGCGGGCCGTCGACGTGGCCGAGCGCGCGCACCTCGCCGTGCCGGTGACCCTGCAGCCGTCGTACAGCCTGCTCGTGCGCGACGTCGAGGCCGAGATCGTGCCCGCCTGCCTGGCCAACGGCCTGGGCCTGCTGCCCTGGGGTCCGCTGGGCGGCGGGTGGCTGTCGGGCAAGTACACCCGGGACCAGCGGCCCACCGGGGCGACGCGGCTGGGCGAGGACCCGGCGCGCGGGATGGAGGCCTACGACCGGGTCGCCGCGCGGGAGCGCACGTGGGACGTGCTGTCGGCGGTGCAGGACGTCGCGGAGGCGCGCGGTGCGACGATGCCGCAGGTGGCGCTGGCCTGGCTGCTGGCCCGGCCGGGCGTCAGCTCGGTGATCCTCGGGGCCCGCACCACCGACCAGCTGCGCGGCAACCTGGGAGCCGCCGGACTCGTGCTGAGCGAGGAGGAGACCGCGCGGCTCGACGCCGTCAGCGACCCCGGTTGGTCCGACTACCCCTACGGCGAGGTCGGCGCGGAGCAGCGAAGCCGCTCGCTGGGCTGACACAGGCGCGCAGGCGCGAGGTACGTCAGGCGGCGGGCGCCAGCAGGGGTGCCGGGGTGGTGATCTCGGTGCCGTCGGGCCGCCAGGTGCGCCAGGTGCCGGTCGGTTGTCGTTCGACGCGGAAGCCGTGGTGGACCTTGGTGTGGTGGCGTTCGCACAGCAGGGCTGCGTTGTCGAGGCTGGTGTCGCCGCCGTCGATCCAGTGGACCAGGTGGTGGACGTCGCACCACCACGTCGGCGCCCCGCAGCCGGTGAACACGCACCCGCCGTCGCGCAGTTCGGCGGCGCGGCGGATGTGGCGGCTCATCAGCCGCCGCTCGCGGCCGAGGTCCAGTGGTGCGCCGTCGGGGCCGAAGACCACGCGGGAGATGGCGCCGTCGCAGGCCAGTCAGCGGGCTCTCGCGGCGGAGATGGTGGCGCCGAAGCCCATCCGCCCGGCGTTGGGACGCCCGGCCGGATCGACCAGGTCGTCGAGGTCGATGACGACGGCGATCTGTGGCCTGTGGCCGCGCAGCGTCGGCAGGGTCCCGGACGCCAGGGCGTTGTCGGCGAGCTGCACCAGCGCGTCGCCGAGGCGCTGGGCGCGGGTGCGCTCATCGCCGGCGGGGCGGTCGGCCTGCACGTGCGCCTCCAGGGCCGTCTGTAGCCTCTCCCCGCCCACGGCGTCCAGGTGCCCGCGGATCGTGAGGGAGCCGTCGGCGTGCCGGGCCAGCGTCAACGACCGCCCCTCGGTGGGGTCCGGTTCCGGTCCGTCGGGATCGAGGGCGTTGCAGTAGTGCTGCACCACCTGGGCGAGGTCGGCGTGCGACTGCTCGATCGCCACGCCGGTGAGCACCGCGTCGACCACCGCCAGGTCCACACGCTGGTCGGCGGCCGAGGCCAGCCGCTCGGGGGTCACCGCCCGCGCCGCGACGGCGACCTGCTCGGCGGACACGAGACCGGCGTCGTGCGCCTCGGCCAGCGCCGGCAGGTGCTCCAGCGCCCGCCCGGTGCGCACCAGCCGCGCGGCGGCGGCACCGGAGAGCCGGCAGTGCCCGCGCAGCCACGAGGCCATCGACGTCAGGCCGTCCCGCTCGGGCGCCTGGGACAGCTCCGCGGCACGGACCGCGCGGGCGAGGCGGGCGTCGATCCGGTTGCGCTCGGCGACCAGCGCGGCGACGTCGTCGAGGACGTCCCCGCCGCCCAGCCCACTCGAACACATGTACGAAGCTTACCCGATCAGGCACCCTCCCGCGCGGTGAATCCCCAGGTCAAACGCCTGTCCACGGATCGCATCCGAGGGTTGACATCTCACCCGCGGGCGGTGGACCGCAGCTCCCACCACAACCAGGCGGCGAGCGCGAGCGGCACCGCTACGAACGCCGCCAGCGCCGGGACGGTGCCGGACACCGAGCCCAGCCAGGCGAGCAGCAGCGGGGTGCCGAACCCGACGTAGGCGAAGGCGTAGAAGGCGCTGTTCATCGCCCCGCGGGTGTGCGGGGGCGCGAGCTGCGCGGTCAGCGTCAGCCCCGCGGTCAGGCACAGCCCCCCGCCGGCGCCCATCAGCGCCGACGCCGGCAGCAGCAGCGGCTCGAACGTGGTCGCCACCGCGACCACGCCGAGCGCGAGGCCGACGGCGCCGAGCGTCATCCCGAGCGGACCGCCGCCGCCCCCGGCCCGCCGCCCCAGCCGCGCCGCCACCGCGCTCGCCGCCAGCGCCAGCCCGCCCACCAGCCCGGCGTACGCCACGCCGACGCCGTCGGGCACCACCAGCAGCGGCAGCACGGTCGCCGCCACCGCGGGGAAGGCGAACACGCCCGTGGCGGTGGGCGCGAGCACCGCGCGGAACGGCCGCCGCGCCTCCGGCGGCAGGCCGAGGGTCATCAGCCGGCCCGGCCGGCGCTCCCGCACGGTCTCCGGCACGGTGAGCAGCGCGGCCAGCCCGACCAGCAGGACGGCGACGTGCACGAGGTAGGGCAGCGTCGTCGGCGCCGGGCCGTACTCGGCGAGCACCCCGCTCATGGCGGGCGCGATCGCGAAGCCCAGCGACGTCGACACCGCCCCGCGGGTGGCCGCCGACTGCTGCCCGCCGGGACCGGCCAGGTCCTGCAGCCACGCGTTGGCCACCGAGAACACGACGCCGGACACCGCGCCCTGCAGCAGCCGTCCCGCGTACAGCAGCGGTAGGTGCTCGGCCGCGGGCACGAACAACAGCGAGACGAGTCCCGCCAGCACCGCGAACGGGAGGACGACGGTGCGCCGGCCGAACCGGTCCGAGGCGGCGCCGGACACGGTCAGCGCGGCGATCAGGCCGATCGCGTAGCAGCCGAAGACGGCGGTGAGGTCGGCGTCGGACAGCCCGAGGGTGCGCCGGTAGACCAGCAGCAGCGGCGTGGGGACGTTGGTGCCCAGGGCGACGGTGAAGAGCCCGAACGTGAGGGCGTCCAGCCGCCGCCCGACCCGCTCCGTCGCAGCGTCCGGCACCCGGCGGACGCTACCGCTCCGCTGCGAGGATGGGCGCCGGCGACGAGAGGAGCCGGAGCCGTGTCCCTGCACCGCCACTACCCGCCCGACCTCTACCGCGGCACCACCGGGGAGGCCACCGCCTGGCTGCGCCGCGCCGACCAGCCCCCGGACACCGTCTCGGCCGCCGGCGTCACCTGCGAGTTCCTCGCCACCGGGGACCAGACGACCGGCCGGTTCGGCCTCTACCGGTGGACCTTCGGCGCCGACGCGTCCGGCCCCGGCCCGCACTTCCACCGCTCGATCTCCGAGCAGTTCTACGTCCTGCGCGGCGAGGTGGAGGTCTACGACGGGCGCAGCTGGGTCACCGCGGGCGCGGGCGACTTCCTCTACGTCCCCGAGGGCGGGATCCACGGGTTCCGCGGCGGCGACCACGCGTCGATGCTGCTGATGTTCGCGCCGGGCGGCCCGCGCGAGGAGTACTTCCGGACGCTCGCGCGGGGTGCGCAGATGACGCCGGAGGAGCGGGCGGAGTTCATGCTCCGCCACGACACGTACTGGGTCTGACGGGCCGGCCACCGCGGCGGGTGGCCGGCCCGCCGTCTCAGCCCCGGAGCAGCTCGCCGAAGCGCGCGCAGCTCTCGTCGATCGCGGCCTGCGCGGCCGGGGACCAGGCGCCCATGTCGAAGAAGCCGTGGACCATCCCGTCGTAGCGGCGCACGTCGGCCTGCACGCCCGCGGCCTCGAGCGCCTCGCCGTAGGCCTCGCCCTCGTCGCGCAGCGGGTCGAACTCGGCGGTGACCACGAGCGCCGGCGGCAGGCCGGCCAGGTCGGCGGCGTGCAGCGGGGACAGCCGCGGGTCGCGGGCGTCCTCCCAGGTCCCGGCGTAGTGGCCGTGGAACCAGTCCATCGTGTCCCGCTCGAGGAAGTAGCCCTTCCCGTTCTCCACCCGGGACGGGTACTCGCCGGCGACGTCGACCGACGGGTAGACCAGGAACTGGGCGGCGACCTTCGTGCCGTCGTCGCGGAGGACCTGGGCGACGACGGCGGCCAGGTTGCCGCCGGCGCTGTCGCCGGCGAGCCCGAGCCGGGAGTCGCCGCCGAGTTCGTCCAGGTGCTGCGCCACCCAGCGCGCCGCGGCGACGGCGTCCTCGGCGGCGGCCGGGAACGGGTGCTCGGGGGCGAGCCGGTAGTCGACGGCGACCACCACGGCCCCGGCGCCGCGGCAGACGTTGCGGGCCATGTTGTCGTGGGTGTCGAGGTCGCCGATCACCCAGCCGCCGCCGTGGAAGAACACGACCGTGGGGAACGGCCCCTCGCCCTCGGGCCGGTACACCCGCGCCCGCAGGTCGCCCTCGGCGCCGGGGACGGTGCGGTCCTCGGTGCTCGCCACCGGCACCACGTGCTCGGGCGAGCGCGCGCCGTGCGTGAGCGCCAGGTACTGGGCGCGGCCGGCCTCGGGCGTGCCCTCCCACATGGGCGGCGCGCCGGACTGCGCGAGCATGGACAGCAGGGCGGAGATGTGCGGGTCGACCGGCACGGGGCAACTCCAGACGGCGTCGTCGGGCGGGGCGGGGCCGTGTGACCCCGGCCACGGACGGTACCGAGCCGGGACGGCTACAGGTCCCGGCGGGAGAACGCCATCCCCGCGAGCCCCAGGACGACGGCGACCCACAGCGCCGCCCACGCCAGGTAGGTGGCGGTGAGCGGGGCCTCGCCGAAGAACGGCGACCCGCCGAGCTCGGTGAACTGCCCGACCAGCGTCGGGTCCTGGAAGGCGTTCATCGCCCCGCGCCACAGCCCGTCGGTGGGCAGCAGCATCCGCGACACCGCGCCCACCCGCGCGACGCCCTCGTTGCCCAGCGCGTCGCCGATCCCGCCGACGACGCCCGCGATCCAGGTGGCGCCGAACAGGCCGACCGCCACCACGCCCGAGGCCATCGGCGAGATGACCGTGGACAGCAGCAGGGCCAGGGTGAGCAGCACCGCGGTCTGCGCGGCGAGCAGCGCGAGCCCCACCAGCGGCCGGGGCGGCCAGTACCCGACCGTTCCCTGGACGACGACGAACTGCGCGAGCCCCGCCAGCGCGACGAACGCGCTGCCGAACGCCACCAGCCCCAGCCACTTGCCGACCAGCACCGCCGAGCGGCGGACCGGCCGCGCCAGCACCGCCAGCGCCGCCCCGGACTCCACCTCCCCGGAGACGGTCGGGCCGGCGAGGAACGCCGTCCCGAGCGCGGCGATGAGGCTGTAGCCGAACATCACCAGGTTGAGCACGGTCGACGCCGCGATCCGCGCCTCCCCGCTGGTCAGCCCCCCGAACTCGGCGTCCAGCCGGGCGAAGCCCCACGCGGACAGCCCGAGCAGCGCCAGCGTGAGCACCGCGAGGGAGCGCAGCACCTTCCGCCGCGCGGCCTCGCGCAGGGTCAGGCCGGCGATCGTCAGCACGACGCGGGCGGTGCTCACGACTGGGCCGCCTGACCCGAGCGGAGGACGTCGAGCAGCCGCTCCTCCAGGCTGATCCGCCCCGGCTCCACCGCGTGCACCCGGACGCCGAGCGCGACCAGGTCGGCGACCAGCGCCGGCACCACGGCGTCGGCGTCCTCGGGCAGCGTGACGGTGAACCGGTCGCCGCTGCGGGTCAGCCGGCCGGTGGCGGCCAGCCGCGCCTCGGCGCGGGCGTCGACGCCGTCGAGCCGCAGCCGCACCTCCCGCTGCCCGAGCAGCTCGGCCAGCGTCCCGGCCGCCGCGACCCGCCCCCGGTCGAGGATGACCACGCGGTCGCAGACCCGCTCCACCTCGCCGATCAGGTGCGAGTTGAGCAGCACCGCGACGCCGCGCTCGCGCAGCGACAGCACGACGTCGCGGACGTCCACGCGGCCGAGCGGGTCCAGCGCGCTGGTCGGCTCGTCGAGCACCACCAGCTCCGGGCGCGCCACCAGCGCCACGGCCAGCCCCAGCCGCTGCTGCATGCCCTTGGAGAAGCCGCCCACCCGGTCGCCGGCGCGGTCGGCCAGGCCGACCAGCGCCAGGACGTCGCGCTGCTCGGCCCCCGGCACCGCCGCGCCGGACAGCCGCACGTGCAGGGCCAGCACCTCCGCCGCGCTGAGCCACGGCTGGTAGCGGAACAGCTCGGGCAGGTAGCCGACGCGGGCCCGGGCCTGCGGGTCGCGCGCCGGGCGCCCGAGCAGCAGCACCTCGCCGGCGTCGGGCCGGACGAGGCCGAGCAGCATCTTGATGACGCTGGTCTTGCCCGCGCCGTTGGGCCCGAGCAGCCCGAGCACCTCGCCGCGGCCGACGGTGAAGGACACACCGTCGACCGCGGTCCGCCGTCCGTACCGCTTGCGCAGCCCCTGGCACCAGACCGCCGGCGACGGCGGCAGCTCGGCCAGCAGCCGTTCCGCGGCGGCGGTCGGGGAGGTCACTCCGACAGACCCCGCGCGACGGCGAGCACCTCGTCGGCGCCCAGCGACCCGGCCACCGCGGTGACGACGCCGTCGGTCACCCACACCACGCCGGCCACCGAGCCGTCCCGCGAGGTGAGCACCGTGGCCTCCTCGCCGTCGACGTCGGCGGTCGAGCTGGTCGCCAGCCCGGCCGGCACCGGCAGCGGCAGCGTCGTGCCGTCGCCGGAGAAGGACCGCAGCTGGGCGGCGAGGTCCTCGGGCAGGCCGGGCAGCGACAGCAGGTAGTCGCGGGCGGTCCCGAACGGGATGCCCGAGGACTCGGCGGTGGGGGCGACGACCCGGGCGACGACCAGGCCGGGCGCGCCGCTGCCGCTGGTCCAGACCGCGGCGACGCCGGGACCGGCGGTCAGCCGGAACCGGCCGCCGTCGAGACCGGCCGGCGGGGGCGGCAGCGTCTCCCCGGACGCCGCGGCCGCCTGCGCCGCCCGCTCGGCGGAGAAGGTGAACTCCACGGCCGCCCGGTCACCGACCTGGTAGGACGGGTCGCCGCCCACGCCACCGGGGAGCTCGTCGACCCGCGGGACGGCGAGCCCGGTGACGTCCTCCGCGGCGGCGGCATCAGACACCGGGCGGACGTCGGGCTCCTCCAGCACCTGCGCGGTGCCGTAGGCGGACAGGTCGGGCAGCGCCACCAGGTCGGCCTGGGTGACCGTGACCGGCGCGATCTCCTCGGTGCGGAAGACCTGCAGCCAGTCCGCGGCGGCGGCCGCGCCGCCGCCGGCCAGCAGCGCGACCACGCCGACGGCGGCCACGAGCGGGCTGCGCAGCCGGGCGCGCCGGCGGCGGGCCGGGTCGGGGGCGGCCGCGCGGCGGCGCTCGTCCAGGGCGACCGCGGACGACAGGCGGTGCCAGGCGGCCCCGGTGTCGGGGGCGGTGTCGGCGGCGGTGTCCGGGGACAGGGCCGCGGAGACGGCGGTGGCGTCGCGCTGGGCGGCGGCCAGGCCGGTCAGGCACGTGGCGCAGCCGGCGACGTGCTCGCGGTCGGCGTCGGGGACACCGGCCGGCTCGTCCACGAGCCGGCGCAGCGTGCCCTCAGTCGGATGACGCATGGCGGGTCAACTCCTCGCGCAGGGCGGACTCGGCGCGTCGCACGGTCGTGCCGACGCTGCCGGGGGACAGGTCGAGGGCGGCCGCGACCTCGGCGTAGCTGAGGCCGCTGTGCCGCAGGACGAGCGCGACGGCCTGGCGGCGGGGGAGCCGGGCCAGGGCCGCCCGCACGCGGCGGCGCTCGTCGAGGGTGACGACGTCGTCGGCGACGTCGGGCACCGCGGGGTCGGGGCCGCCGGCCGCCTCCTCGCGGGTGGCGCGGCGGCGGCCGGAGCGGAGGTGGTTCAGGGCGGTGTGGGCCGCGGCGACCGAGAGCCAGCCCGGCGCCTCGCCGGCCGGCACCGTGGTGCGGGCGAAGGAGAGGAACACCTCCTGGGCGACGTCCTCGGCGCCGTCCCGGGAACCGAGCACCCGGGCGGCGACGCCGACCACGCGCGGGTAGGAGACGCGGAAGACCTGCTCGAGGTCGGCGCGGACCGCTCCCCGTCCCGACACGGCCCCGCCGTCCTCCCGATCCGCCCGGCCCACCCGCCGGCTCCGGCCGGCCCGGGACAGGACGGCCGGCACGGCGGCCGCCGGTGCGGGGACACCGTGCCTCATCGCGCTCACGTCCAGGGAGCACCGCCGCGCCCGCGGATGTGACACGGCGGCTCCGGGACCGGGCTCAGGTGTCCTGACGGAGGTGGGCGACGAGCCCGTCGAGACCGGGGAGCTGGTAGCTCCAGAAGCCGCCGACGAGGGCGCGGCCGTGGTCCCGGTCGCGCGCCGTCCGCAGGATGCGGGCCAGCGCGCGGCGGGTGTTGTCGAAGACGAGGTCGAGGACCTCCCGCTGCTCGGGGGTCGGCCGCCGGCCGAGGGAGCGCTCGGCGTGGCCGACCAGGCGCCGGACGAAGGCGGCGGGGTAGCCGGCGAACGGCGTCCCCTCCGCGCGGTCGAGCAGCACGGCGACGGCGAGGGGGTGGTCGAGCCAGAAGCCGAGGAGCTCGTCGGCCGGGGCGCCGTGGGCGGATCCCTCGGCCAGGGCCGCGACCCGGGTGTCGAGCAGCCGGTCGTGGCGGGCCGGCAGGTCCGGCGGCACCACCGCGTCGAACAGTGCCTGCTTGGAGCCGAAGTACCGGTACACGTTCCCCGGGGCGGTGCCGGCCAGGTGCCCGATCGCGGCGACCGAGGTGCCGGGGTAGCCGTCCTCGGCGAAGCAGCGCAGGGCGGCGTCCTCGATCCGCGCGCGCACCTCCGGCTTGAGGACCTGGGCCATCACCGCGCTCCCGGAGCGGCCGGCTCCGGTGGCCGGACGTCGGCCCACGGGGCGGCGCCCTCGAGCTCGAGGGCGAGCTCCAGCAGCATCCGGTCGGCACCGGGCCGGGCGGCGAAGTGGATGCCGACCGGCAGCCCGTCGTGCCGGCCGAGGGGGACCGACATCCCCGGGCACCCCGCGACGTTGTGGATCGGCGTGTACCCGACGGCCTCCTCGGTGCGGCGGATCAGCGTCTCCCGGCCCGCGGACGGGGACAGGTGCCCGACCGGCCAGGAGGTGCGGGCGAGCGTCGGGCTGAGGACGACGTCGCAGTGCTCGAACAGGCCGAGGTAGGCGCGGGTGGCGTCCGCGAACGCGCGCCCGGCCCGCGCCGGCCCGTCCGGGCCGAGCGACGAGGCCCAGTCGATCAGCTCGAGGGTGAACGGCTCCAGCTCGTCCGGGCCCGGTGGCCGCCCGAGCAGCGGGACGGCCGCGCGGGCGACCTGGGCCATGGTCAGGGCGGCGGCCGTGAAGAAGCCCCGGCTCAGCTCGGGGCCGTCGACCTCCGGCGCCGGAGCGACGTCCACGACGTGCCCGAGCGACGCGCACAGCGCGGCCGCCCGGTCGAGTTCGTGACGGACGGCCCGGTCGGGCTGCTCCCCGAGCAGCGTGGGCGCCAGCACCGCGATCCGCAGCCGGTCGGCCGGCGGCCCGGTCACCCGGCCGACCGGTGGGTGCACCGCCCCGGGGCCGCGGCGCTCGGTGACCGCGAGGAAGGCCGCGCTGTCGCGGACGGACCGGGTGACGACGTGCTCGACGAGCAGGGCGCCCAGTCCGGGCGCCTCCGGGCCGGTCGGCTCGCACCGCCGGTTCGACGGCTTGAACCCGAAGACGCCGGTCAGCGCGGCCGGGACGCGGAGCGAGCCGCCGGCGTCGCTGCCGTGCGCCATGGGGAGGACACCAGCGGCGACCAGCGCGGCGGAGCCGCCCGAGGACCCGCCCGCGGACAGGCCCGCCCGCCAGGGGTTGGCCGTCACGCCGTGCAGCGCCGTCTCGGTGCTGCCCAGCAGTCCGAACTCGGAGCTGGTCGTCGAGGCGACCACCTGCACTCCGGCCTCCCGGACGGCCGTGGTGTAGGGCGAGTGGCCGGGTGCGGGAGCGGTGGCCGTGAGGCGGGAGCCCATGGTCCAGGGCAGCCCGGGCCATGCGAGCAGCTCCTTGACCGCGAACGGCACGCCGGCGAGGGGACCCCGTGCGGTCCCCTCGCCGGGCGCGGGGGCGGCCGGGGCGGCGACCGCGTTGAGGTCGCTCCGCTCGGCCAGCAGACGGCGGGCCGCCTCGGCCAGCTCGGCGGCGGTGACCTCGCCGTCGCGCACGAGGCGGGCCGTGTCGAGGGCGTCCCAGCAGCGGTACTCGGTCAGCGACAGCGTCACGGGGCCAATCGTGAACGCATCGTTCGCGTTTGACAACCGGCCGGCGACCGGCGCCGTCGGCAGGGGCGCCGGGACGCTTCCCCGCGGGCGGGAGCGCGCGGGAGGATCGGCCGGCACCCGGGCGAGGGGAGTACGGGTGGACGACGTCGTGGTGATCGACACCCTGGCCGCGGTCACGGCCGTCTCCGTGCTCGCCGCCGTCCTCGTCGGGCTGTTCCCGCGGCTGCCGGTGCCCCAGGTGGTGCTGCTGCTCGCCGGCGGGATGCTGCTGGGCCCCTCCGCACTGGACGTCGGCACGGCGCAGGACGTGCGGGTGCTCGCCGACGTCGGGCTGGGCTTCGTCTTCCTGCTCGCCGGCTACGAGCTCGACCCGCGGCTGTTCCGGGAGGACGCCGGCCGCCGGGCGCTGCTCGGCTGGACGGTGTCCCTGCTGCTGGCGCTCGGCGTCGTGGGCCTGCTGCACGCCGGGGGCGTCGTGGAGGCGTTCCTCCCGGTGGCGCTGGGGCTGACCACCACCGCCCTGGGGACGCTGCTGCCGGTGCTGCGGGAGAAGGGGCTGCTCGCCGGCCGGCTCGGGCGGTACCTGCTGGCCGCGGGCGGCGTCGGGGAGCTGCTGCCCGTCCTCGCGATCGCGGTGTTCCTGGGCAGCCAGGGCCGGGTCGCCGCGCTCGTGTCGCTGGGCGCGGTCGCCGCGCTCGCCCTCGCCCTCGGCCTGCTGCGCCGCGGCGTCCGGGACGGCAGCCGGCTGGCCCGGGCCGTCGTCGCGGGCCAGGACGCGACCGCGCAGATCACCCTGCGCGCCACCGTGCTGCTGCTGATCACGCTCATCGCGGTCACCGAGCAGTTCCACCTGGACGCGGTGCTCGGGGCCTTCCTCGCGGGGATGGTGCTGCGGCGGTGGGTCGGCGGGGCCGCGCCCCAGCTGGAGGCGAAGCTCGACGCGGTCGGCTACGGCTTCTTCGTGCCGGTGTTCTTCGTGGCGTCGGGCATGGCGCTGGACCTCGGCTCGATCGCCGACGCGCCGCTGCGGCTGGTGCTGTTCTTCGTGCTCATGCTCGCCGTCCGGGGCGGCCCGGCGCTGCTGGTCTACCGCCGGGTGCTGCCGCTGCGGCAGCGCGCGCAGACCGCCCTGGTCAGCGCCACCGCGCTGCCGGTGCTGGTCGCGCTCACCGAGATCGGCCTGCGCAGCGGCCACATGCTGCCGGAGAACGCCGCCGCGCTGGTCGGCGCCGGCGTGGTCACCGTGCTGCTGTTCCCGGCCCTGGCCGTCGCCCTGGACCGGCGGCCGGCCACCCCGGCGCCCG
This sequence comes from Geodermatophilus sp. SYSU D00663, assembly GCF_054050655.1. Taxonomy (NCBI): domain Bacteria; kingdom Bacillati; phylum Actinomycetota; class Actinomycetes; order Geodermatophilales; family Geodermatophilaceae; genus Geodermatophilus; species Geodermatophilus sp. SYSU D00663. Next base: position 147,476 of record NZ_JBJGZT010000007.1, read on the forward strand.
TCCCGGCCGCCGGGGGCCCGGCAGGCCCTGCGTGAGACACCCGGGTCAGTGACGTCCGGGACGCCGGACCGGCAGGCGCACCCGGAGCACCGTCTCGCCGGGCCGCAGGTCGACGTCGATGTCCCCGCCGTGCCGGTCGACGATCCGCCGGGAGATGTCCAGCCCCAGGCCGGTGCCCTCGCCGACGCCGCGCGTCGTGAAGAACGGGTCGAAGGCGTGCGCCCGGACCTCCGGGGTCATCCCGGCGCCGGTGTCGCCGACCTCCACCACCACCGCGTCCCGGTCCACCCGCGTGGACACCCGCAGCGTCCCGCGGTCGCCCATCGCGTGCAGGGCGTTGTCGACCAGGTGGGTCCACACCTGGTTGAGCTCGGCGGCGCGCGCCTCGATGCGCGGCACGCCGGGTGCGTGGTCCCGGACGACGGTCACGCCCGGCGGCACCCGCGGGGCGAGCATCGCCAGGGTGCTCTCCAGGCCCTCGGCCAGGTCGGTCTCCCGCACGGCGGCCCGGTCGAGCTGGGAGTAGGACCGCACCGCCGCCACCAGGTCGGAGATGCGGCGGGCGGACTCCTTGACCTCCGCCAGCAGCCCGCTCGCCTCCAGGCTGCTCGCCACCCACTCCAGCGCGGGCTCGAGCCGGTCGGCCCCGACGACGCCGGCCACCCGCTCGCCCCAGGCGACGTCGGCGCCCGCCCCGCTGAGCGCGGGGGCCAGCGTCCACCCGTGCGCCACCCCCTGCCGGGACAGCCAGTCGGCGAGGGCGTCCTCCCGGTCGGCGACCTCCAGCGGGTCCCCGCCTGGCCGGGGCCCCAGCTCCTGGCGGAGGGTGTCCAGCCGGGTGAACTCGTCGCCGGCGACCGGGGCGGCGGCCAGCCGGCGCAGCGACGACAGCATCGCCGCGTGGGCCTCGGTCAGCGCGTCGACCGCCCGGGTCGCGGCCGCGGCCGGGTTGTTCAGCTCGTGCGCGAGACCGGCGGCCAGCGTCCCGAGCGCGGCCAGGGCCTCCCGCTGACGGGCCATCGTCTCGTAGTTGCGCGCCGACCGGGACACGCCCTCGGTCAGGTACAGCCCCAGCGGGAAGCGGCTGGCCCACAGCTCCCGCAGCGCCGCGGCCGGCACCCGCAGCACCCGCCCGTCCGACGCCGCCCGGCCGGTGGCGAGGTAGGCGCCGTGCTCGTCCCACGCGCGGAAGCCGCCGGCCCAGCGGCCGGGCACGTCCATGACCCCGAGCCGGGTCTCCTCCGACCCCAGGTGGCGGACCAGGTCGATGCTGCCCTCCAGGAGCACCCACCAGGACTCCGCGGGGGCGTTCTCCACGAACAGGACGTCGCCGTCGGTGAAGGACACCTCGGTGCCGACGGCGGCCAGGGTTCGCAGCTGGTCGTCGTCGGTGCCGGCGAACAGCCCGATCCCGCGCAGGGCGGGGACGGCGGGGCCGGTGGTCTCGGTCATCCGGGCGACCTCCTGCCTCCCGGTCTCCCCGGGCGTGCCCGGAGCATGCCGGGCCCGCCGGGGCCCCGACAGGCCCCCGGGCGCGGCGACCTCAGCCGGTGAGGACCGCCCAGCCGTGCGCGGGCAGCTCCACCCCGCCCCGCCCGTCCCGACCGCGGCCGACGGTCGCCGCGCCGGCGAGGACGGCCCCCGCCCCGGGAGCGGGCACGCGCACCGCGGCGTCGGCGAGGTTGAGCGCGACCAGCAGCCGCTGCCCGTCCCCGGCGACGGCGTACACCAGCTGCTCGTTGGCCACGTGCACCTGCCCGGGCGCCGCGGTGTGCAGCCAGCGGTGCCGGCGGCGCAGGCCGACCAGCTCCCGGTGCAGCGCGAACGTCGGCGCGCCGAGCGGCGAGAGCCCGGACGGGTCGGCGGGGAACGGCGGCCGGACGGCGTCGTCGCCCCCGGCGCGGTGCTCCTTCACCCCGCGGAAGGCGTGCTCGTCGCCGGACCACACCGCCGGCGTCCCGCCCACGGTGAACAGCACCGCGAGCGCGTGGGGGAGGTGCCGGACGTCGGGCAGCTGGCTGGCGATGCGGGTGACGTCGTGGTTGCCGACGAACGTCCACGGCACGAAGGAGCGCAGGAAGCCGGCGTGCCGCTGCAGCGACCAGGCCAGCTCGAACAGGTTGCGCTCGGCGATCCCGTGCCAGACCGCCTGCCACAGCTCGTACTGGGTGACCGCGTCCAGCCCGCCCTCGGCCACGAGCCGCGGGTAGTCGCCGTGGATGACCTCGCCGACGACGTAGGCCTGCGGGTGGCGGGCGCGCACGGCGGGCAGGACCCGCGCCCAGAACGAGGGCGGCACGGCGTAGGCGGCGTCCAGGCGCCAGCCGTCGGCGCCGCGGTCGAGCCAGTGCGTCATCACGCGGGTGACCAGGTCGGCGACGGCGGGGGAGGAGTGGTCGAGCTCGACGAGCAGGTCGTGGCCCTCGAAGACGTCGGCGCCCGGTGCGGTGCCCGGCGTCCAGTCCGGCGGCCAGTGGAGCCGGAACCAGTCCGCCGTCGGGGCGTCGCGCCCCTGCTCGACGACGGCGCGGAACGCGGGGTGGTCGCGGCCCACGTGGTTGAACACGCCGTCGAGCAGCACCCGGACGCCGCGCTCGTGCGCCGCGGCGAGCAGCGCGTCGAGGTCGGCGTCGTCACCCAGGCGCGGGTCGACGCGGAAGTGGTCGACGGTGTCGTAGCCGTGGGTGCCGCTGGCGAACACCGGCCCGAGCGCCAGGCCGTTGCAGCCCAGTGCCAGCAGGTGGTCCAGCCAGCGCTGCAGGTGGGGCAGCCGGTGCCGCAGCTCCCCGGGCGGGAGGGCGGCCGGCTCCGCGCCGGTGAAGGACAGGGGGTGCACCTGCCACCAGATCGCGTCGGTCACCCAGTCCGGCACGTCGCTCCTCCCGCGGTCGGCGGCCCCAGGCGGGGCCCCCGCCACCCTCCCCGAGCGGGCGCGCCCCCGCAGGCCGGGCGGCTCAGCCGCGGGCGCCGCGCCCCCCGGTGGCACGGACGAGCAGGTCGGCGGCCGGCGTCCGGCCGAGCTCGGCGAGCAGGTCCGCGGCCTCCTCGTCGAGGCGGACGGCCAGCCGGGCGCGGCCGGTCCACGTGCCGCGCTGCCGCAGGAGGGCCCGGCCCAGCGACCACGCCCGGAACTCGGCGACCAGGCCGCGCGCGTCCCCCGGCGGCGTGACCGCGACCCGCCCGCGGGCCCGCCGCAGGGCCTCGTCCCGGTCCAGCACGGCCGCGACGTCACCGGGCAGGTCGGGCCGGGCCGCGACCGCCGCCCGCACGTGCACCAGCGGCGTCGCCGCCACCTCACCGAGCCCGGCGGCGGGACCGGCGAGCGCGGCGGCCAGCAGGCCCGCGGCGGGGGAGGCGTCGTCCAGGACGGACCGGACCAGCCGCACGACCTGGCCGGCCGCCCAGGGGGAGGCGTCCTCGGTGTGCTCGGTGACCGCGAGCACCAGCGCGGTGGCGGCGACGTCGTCCCCGCGCCAGAGCCCGTGCCGGCCGGCCCACTCCCAGGGGTCCTCGGCGGGGTACCAGCGGTGGGAGGGGCGGTGCGGCGTCACCCCGTCCCATCGGCCGCCCGGTGAGGGGAGCTGGAGCCCCCGGCGGCGCCGGTCCCCCGGTCGTGGGAGGGGACGGGCATGTACCGGGCCCTCGGCCGCACGATCCGCCGGGAGAGGGCGCCGGTGACCTTCGGCTCTGAGGTCCCGCAGAGGGGACGGCCAGGCTGGGGAAGGGGACCGGTCGCACGCCGGCCCGGTAGGCGCCCAGAGGGAGGCCCGGCAACGGGGGACGGCCTGCACCGCACGCGGGAGGACGCGTCATGGCGAGTCTGTCGCCGATCCACGCGACCGGGTCGGGGACGGCGGTGCCTGCCGCTGCGCGGCCCGGCCCGGCCCTGCTGGCCTCCAAGCTCACCCCGCCCGAGCCCGGGGACGCGACGGTCCTCCGGCCGCGGCTGACCACCGCGCTCTCCCGGGCGGTGCGGCGGTCACCCCTGACCCTGGTCAGCGGGCCGGCGGGTTCCGGCAAGACGGTGCTGGCGGCCTCGTGGGCGCGCGGCCGACCGGACCACGGCGCCGTCGCCTGGCTCACCCTCGACGACTACGACGACGCCGCGGCGTTCTGGAGCTACGTCGTCGGTGCGCTGGAGTCGGTGGGGCTCGCGCGCAGTGGCCTGCCGTCCCTCGAGCCCGGGGAGCCGGAGCCGTCGTGGTTCGTCCCGTCCCTCGCCGGGCGGGTGGCCGCGCTGCCCCGGCCGGTGACGCTGGTGGTCGACGACGCCGACCACGTGCGGGACCGGTCGATCGCCACGGGGCTCGACCTGCTGGTCCGGCACTCCGGGGGCGGGCTGCGGCTGGTGCTGTGCGCCCGCGCCGACCCGCCGGTGCCGCTGCACCAGTACCGGCTGACCGGGACCGTCTCGGAGATCCGCGCGGGGGAGCTGGCCTTCACCCCGGACGAGGCCGGGGAGCTGTTCGCCGCGATGGGGGTGCCGGTGTCGCCGGCGGTCGCGCGGACGCTCCACGCGGAGGCGGAGGGGTGGGCGGTCGGCCTGCGGCTGGCGGGTGCCGCCCTCGCGCAGGGGGTGTCCCCCGAGCACCTGGTGACCTCGCTCGCGCGGGACGACGGCAGCGTCGCGCAGTACCTGTCCGCGGAGGTGCTGCAGCGGCAGCCGGCCCCGGTGCGGAGGTTCCTGCTCCGGGTCAGCGTGACCGCGGAGCTGTGGCCCGACCTCGTGGACCGGCTGTGCGGGCGGCCGATCGGCCGGCGGGTCCTCGCGGGGCTCGCGCGGGCCAACGCCTTCGTCGAGGCCGCGCCCGGCGCGCCCGGCGGGTACCGCGTGCACCCGCTGTTCCGGGAGGTGCTGCAGGCCCAGCTGGCCTACGACCACCCCGGGGACGTCGCCGCCCTGCACCGGACCTGCGCCGACTGGTACGCCGCCGCGGGCCGGGTGCCCGAGGCGGTCGGGCACGCCGCCGCCGCGGAGGACTGGCCGGTGGTCGCACGGCTACTGGTCGACGACCTGCTCGTCCCGCGCCTGCTCGCGCACGGCACCGACCCCGCCCTGCACGGGGTCCGTGCGCTCCCCGCCCGGTTCCCCGGCCCCGACGCCGCCGTGCTCCGGACCGCCGTCGCCCTGACCGACGGGGCCGCGCCCGACGCCGCCGACCTCGCCGACGTCGCGGCGGCCCGCGAGGAGGAGAGGTCCCGGCCGGCGCTGCGCGTCTCGGCCGCGCTCACCTCCCTGGCGACCGCCGCCGTCTCCGGGGTCCCCGCCGGCGCCCGGCTCACCGAGGCCGACGGCGCCGCTCCGCTGCTGGCCGCGCTGCCGGACGACGACCGGCGCGAGGGCGCCGCGGTGCTGGGTGCCCTCCGCGCCGCCGCGGCCCTCGGCACCGACGAGCCGACCGGGCAGCTGGTCGCCGGGTTGCGCACGGCGGCGGTCGCCGCCCAGGCGGCGGGCTCGCGGCACCTGCGCAGCGGCACCCTCGCCTCCCTGGGCCTGCTCGAGGCCCTCGAGGGCCGGCTGAACCACGCCGTCGAGCTGGCCGGCGAGGCCGAGAGGCTCTCGGCCGGGGAGGGCCGGGACGACGCCGCCCGCGAGCCGGCGTCGGCGACCGCGCTCGCGTGGACGCACCTGCGCCGCTACGACCTCCCCGCGGCCCGTGAGTGGCTGGGCCGGGCGCACGCCCGCGCGCGGTCCCGGGGTGACGGCGCGGCCGGCGCCGCCCACGCGGAGCCGCTCCTCGCGGTGCTGCAGAGCCAGCTGCTCCGGCTGCGGCACGAGTACGACGCGGCGGAGCGGTGCCTGGGGCCGCACCTGCGGGGCCCGCGTCTGCCCCGGTGGGTGGCCGAGCCGGTGATCGGCGAGGTGGTCCGGCTCGCGGTCGCCCGCGGGCACGTGACCGAGGGGCTGTCGATCCTCCGGGAGACCCGGGGCGACGAGCCGTGGAGCCGGCGGCTGCGCGCGACGGTCGACCTCCTGTCCGGCGACCCGACGGCGGTCACGCCGACCGAGCCGACGGGGACCAGGGCGCCGGCCGCCGTCGTCGAGGCCCGGGTCATCCGCGCCTGCCAGCTGCTGGAGGCCGGCCGCGCGCCCGCCGCGGTGGACGAGCTCGCCGAGGCCCTGGAGACGGCCCGGCCCGAGCTGCTGCGCTGGCCCTTCGTCGACACCCTGCCCCAGGCCCGGCGGCTGCTGCGCACGCAGGCCCGGCTGCAGGGGCCCGCCGCCTGGCTGAACCCGTCGGCGGCCGCGCCGCACCCGGACGGGACCCGCCCGGCGGCTCCCCGGGAGGTGCCGGACGTGGTCCAGGAGCTCAGCGACCGGGAGACCGAGGTGCTGCGGCACCTGGCGGGGATGCTGTCCACGGCGGAGATCGCGGCGACCATGTTCATCTCGGTGAACACCGTCCGCACGCACATCCGCAGCATCCTGCGCAAGCTCGCGGTGAGCCGGCGCAACCAGGCGGTCCGGCGGGGCCGCGAGCTCGGCCTGGTCTGATCTCCCGGCGGCGCGTCGCCGCAGCGGGAGGCGGCCGGGTCATGCAGGGCGGACGATGCCGCGCGGTCCGCCGGGGCCCACGCTGCTGCCGCACACGCCTCCGGTCCCGCGTGCCGCACGGGCCACCGGGACCCGGGGCCGGACCGAGGAGGAGAGGCACGTGACAGACACCTCGCGCGCGGACGCGACGTCGGCGACCACGTCGGTGCCGCGGCCCCGCCACGAGCAGCGACCCCTCGAGGAGCGGCCGCCCAGCGGCTGGGCGGGCTGGGTCGTCTTCGCCGGCGTCATGCTCGTCATGCTCGGCACGTTCCAGGTGATCCAGGGGCTCATCGCCGTCTTCGACGACGGCTTCTACCTGGTCACGCAGTCCGGCCTGGCGGTGAACGTCGACTACGACGTCTGGGGCTGGACGCACATGGTCATCGGCGTCGTCGGGGTCGCGACGGGGCTCGGCCTGCTGGCGGGCAACACGGCCGCCCGCGTGGTCGGCGTCTGCATCGCGTTCCTGAGCGCGCTGGTGAACCTCGCGTTCATCGCCGCGTACCCGGTGTGGTCGGTCCTCATGATCACGATCGACGTCATCGTGATCTACGCGATCACCGTCCACGGGCGGGAGCTGAGGTCCGACCACCGCTGACCGCCGTCGCGCGCGGGGGTGCCCGTCCCGGGACGGGTGCCCCCGCCGTGCCGTGCGGATCGTCCGCGTGGGGGACGTGGACCGGCGGCCCCGCGGCGACGGAGGGGCCGACCGCCGTCCACCCGCACGCCCCGGGGCGGGGACGACCACGGACGTCCAGCACCCGACCGACGTCGACCGGCCCCCCGGGTGGAGGGCCGGCTGCCGGCCTGGTGAGCGGGCCGGGTCAGCCGTCCCGGCCGGGCGCCGGGCTCCCCGCCCGCGCCGCCCGGCGGTGGTCCACCGCGCCGAGGAACAGCTTGAGCACGAGCCCGATCAGCACGAGGTCGCCGACCATCAGCAGCGTGGTGAGGACCCGGGCGACGGGGCTGACCGCGCTGATGTCGCCGAAGCCCACGGTGGCGAACACGGTGACGACGAAGTAGACGCCGTCGACGCGGTCCAGCGGCTCGCTGAACGCCTGCGGGTCGCTGCCGGACAGCTGCACGAAGGCGGTCGCGAACAGCAGCAGGAACAGCGGCAGCGACAGCGCGATGCCCTCGGCCGCCCGCAGCCCCGGGTGCCGGGAGCGCAGGATCGCCCGCACCTGCACGACGACCAGCACCCCGACGGCGAGGACGCCGGCGCCGAGCGCCAGGACCGTGCCCACCGTGAACGGCCGGTCGAGGGGGAGCAGGGCGTAGACGACGAGCAGCCCCGCCGTCGTGAGCAGGGTCCGCGCGACGCCCCGCAGCAGCGCGCCACGCCCGGGCGGCAGGACCGGCGGTCCGGCCGGGGGGCCGGGGCGCGACCCGGCGGCTGCGGGACTCGCCACGGCGCGCCTCAGACGCCGCGCTTCACGGGCACCCGGCCCGCGGCGGCCGCCTCGGCCAGCTGGCGGTGGTCGCCCTCGGTGACGTCGGCGCACGCCTCCGCGTACTCGGCGAGCGCGTGCTCGAACGCCGGCGAGGAACCCAGGTAGCCGGCGATCGCGATGCGGTCGCCGGTGCGGGCGTGCGCCCGGGCCAGGCACCAGGCGCACACCGCGCCGTAGAGCTCGAGTCCCTCCGGGCGCAGGTCGCCCAGCTCGACCGACCCCTTCCAGTCCCGCAGCTGCCGGACGTAGAAGTCCCGCTCCACGCCGTCGACGCCGGCGGTCCGCTCCCAGCCGAGGAAGACGTCGCTGGCCTGCTGCATGAGGCGCTGGCCGGCCACCACCCGCTGGCCCTGGTGGGTGTAGCGGCCGGGCCCGACGAACTCGGCGTGCACCGAGGGGCCGGCCTCCTTGACCTGCAGCAGCAGCGGGTCGTCGTCGTCGCGCCCGACGAGCAGCACCACCCAGCAGCGGGTGCCCACGCTGCCCACCCCGACGACCTTGCGGGCCATGTCGACGAACGCGTACCGCTCCAGCAGGGTGCGGCGGTCGACCTGCAGCGAGTTCCGGTACTGCCGGATCAGGCCGTGGAAGGCGCCGGCCGGGTCGGGGCCCTCCGCCCCGGGCACGAGGTCGCGCAGCGGCACCAGCAGCGGCGGCTCGGCCCTGATCCGCAGCCGGCCGTCGGCCACCTCGGTGAGCTTGCCGAACGCCTGCAGGCTGTCGCGGGTCCGAGCCTTCTCGAGGGCGCGGGTCAGCCGCTTGCGCCCGCCCGACCCCAGCATCGGGGCGATGTCGCGCTGCAGCGCGTCGGCGTCGAGGCTCGCGTACCAGACCTCGATGTCCCGCTGTCCCGCGAACTCCGCCATCGCCGTCCGGTAGCGCGCACCGGCCGCCACCGTGACCGCCCGCCGCTGCCTGCGGGGCAGGCCGTTCTCCCGGGCGGCGAGCTCCAGGCTGGCGACCAGCCGCCGGACGTCGTGCTCGAAGGGGCCCGGCAGGGTCTCGTCGAAGTCGTTGGTGTCGAACTGCAGCCGCCGCTCGGGGGAGCCGAACAGCCCGAAGTTGGCGGCGTGCGCGTCCCCGCACACCTGCACGGTCAGGCCCGAGCGGGACGCGCCGGCCTGGTCGGCGGCCATGACGCGGGCGGCGCCGCGGTAGTAGGCGAAGGGGGACGCCGGCATCCGCCCCCAGCGGATCGGCACGAGCTCGGGCACCCGGCCGGCTGCCTGCTCCTCGAGCAGGGTGAGCGGGTCGCGGGTGCGCGTGTCCCGCGGGGACCCGGCGAGCGCGTCGAGGGGAGCCGTGGCGCGCAGCGCCTTGCCCGAGGCCCGCCGCTGGGCCGGCGTGGGCCGCGGCGGCCGGTCCTCGACGGCGACCGCCGTCCCGGTCAGCACCTCGCGCCCGTCGAGCACGGTGCCGCCGCCTCCGCGGCGCGCGTCCCGGGTCGGGGCCGTGGTCCGGGCCGTCCGGCGTCCGGCTGCGCCCGTCCTCATGGCCCGACGGTGCCGGGCCGGGCGGCGCGGTGGCCTCATCCGGCGGGGATGAGGCCGTCCCGCTCCGCCACGACGACCCTCGGCGCGGGAACCCGCCGGGAGGAGACCGCGATGACCACCCACCTGTCCCGTCCCTCCGTGACCGTCCCGCCCCGGCGCGGCGGCGCGCGCGTGGTGGTCGGGCTGCTCGGCCTGGCCGTCGTCGTCCTCGGGGTCGTGCTGCTGGCCAACCCGGTCGCCGCCGCGCGCAGCCTCGCCCTGCTCGTCGGGCTGTCGTTCGTCGTCGGGGGACTGCTGGAGATCGCCGTCGGGTGGGACTCCGGGCGCTCGCGCGGGGCCTCGGTGCTGCTGGGCGCCGTCCTCGTGGTCGGCGGCGTGCTGGCCGCGGCCTGGCCCGGCGTCACGCTCTGGACGCTGGTGCTGGTCACCGGGCTGTCGCTGATCGTCCACGGCGCCGGCCGGATCGCCCTGGCCGCCGTCGGGCGGGACCGGGTCGACGGCCGGGGCTGGCTGGCCGCGCTCGGCGTCGTCGACGTCGTCGTCGGCGTGCTGGCCCTCACCTGGCAGGAGGCCACGGTCCTGGTGCTGTGCGTCCTGTTCGGCATCCAGGTGCTGTTCCTCGGCCTGGCGCTGGTGGTCGTCGGCTTCCTGCGCCCGCCGGCGGCCGCTGACCGGTGACCGGACGTCGGCATCGACGGACGCCGTCATCCGCGGGATGCGGGGGGAGATCCGGCCGGGGACCCCGGCGCTGTGCGTCCCGTCCTCGGACGCGGTGATCGACGGGGTCAGGGACGCGTTCGAGGACCAGGCGGTGACCCCGGTGGGGAGCGGGCTCGGCGAGGACCAGGAGGCCGGGCGGCGCGAGGTCTCCGCCGTGACCGAGGCGCCGGCGCCCGCGACCGCTGGCTGAGCGCCGCCCCGTGCGGCCGGTCAGTGCACGAGGGCCTTGAGCACGACGAGACCCGCACCGACGACGGCGACGAGCGCGCCCCGGACCAGCGCCTGGGCGGGTGTGCCCCCGGCCAGCCGCACGCCCCAGTAGCCGTAGGAGCCGATCAGGCCCACCCCGGACCACTTCGCGAGGGTGAACGCGGTGCCGGTCGCCAGCACGCCGATCGCGGCGAGCAGGAAGAAGACGGCGGGGAACACCACGCCGAACCCGACCGCCCCGGCGTCCTCGGTCATGTGCACGACCTCGGGACGGGTGACCCGCCGCCGGGCGCGGGTCTCGGCCCCCACCACGTCGCTGTAGACCTCGGCGAGCCCCACGGCCACGGCCGTCCCCAGCAGCCACACGGCCACGACCCCCGGCGCGGGCGGGTGCCGCTCGACCGCGACCACCAGCGCCAGGCCGATGATCGAGCCGTAGACGACCCGGCCGACCTGCCGGGAGCCGAGGTGCTCCGCGAGTCCGGCTCGCACGGGTCGCAGCGTGGGGGCGGCCGCCGGGCCGCACATCGTCCGTTCGGTGCGATCCTTGCTCCCCGGGACGCCCCTAGCCTCGGCGCCCCCACGTGCGCGCGGAGCCCGACATGACGAGCGAACCGGCTGTCCGAGACACCTCCGTGACGCCCGCCGTCCCCGCGCCCCGCACGGCACCGGAGGAGGGGCCCCCGCGGCGGCCGGTCCGCCGGCGGCTGCGGTGGCTGCCGCGGTACCGGTGGAGCGGGCTGGCGGGGGCCGTGGTGCTCGGCTGCCTGTCCCTGACGCCGTCGCTGCTGCCCCGCGGCTGGGTGGTCCAGGGCCTGATCGCGGGCATCACCGCGGCGATCGGCTACGGGCTGGGGACCGGGCTCGCCTGGTTCGTCGCGGAGGCCACCGACCGCCGGATGTCCGCGCGGTTCCGCCGCCGTGCCTGGCAGGTGCTGGCCGTGGCCGGGACGGTGCTGGTGGTGGTCTCGCTGTGGCTCGGCGCCCGCTGGCAGCGCGAGGTCCACCTGCTCATGGGGCTCGACCCGCCCCGCGGGTACTCCTCCGCCGGCATCGTGGTCGTGGCGGTGCTGCTGTTCGTCGTCCTGGTCGCCGTCGCCCGCGGCGTCCGGTGGCTGGGCCGCGGGCTCGTGCGGCTGCTGAGCCGCGTCCTCCCGCGGCGCCTGGCCCGGCCGCTCGGTGTCGTGGGGATCGGCGCGCTGGTGGTGTTCCTGGTCAACGGCGTGCTGTTCCAGGGGCTGGTCGAGGCCGCGAACTCCGCGTTCAGCGTGCAGGACGACCGGACGGGGGAGGGCGCCGTCCGCCCCGCCGGCGCCGAGCGCTCCGGGAGCCCCGGCTCGCTGCTGCGGTGGGAGGACCTCGGCCGGCAGGGCCGGATCTTCGTGGGCACCGGCCCGACGCCGGAGGACCTCACCGCCTTCTCCGGGCGGCCGGCGCTCCCGCCGGTTCGCGTGTACGCCGGGATGGCCTCGGCCGAGGACGTCGAGGAGCGCGCGGACCTCGCCGTCCGGGACCTCGTCCGGGCCGGCGGCTTCGACCGGGCGGTGCTCGCCGTGGTCACCACCACCGGGACCGGCTGGATCGACCCCGCGGCCGGCGCCGCGCTGGAGCACGAGTTCAACGGGGACACCGCGATGGTGTCCATGCAGTACTCCTACCTGCCCAGCTGGATCTCCTTCCTCGTCGACCAGGCCAAGGCCCGCGACGCCGGGCGGGCGCTGTTCGACGCGGTGTACGGCACCTGGTCCCGGCTGCCCGCGGGCGACCGGCCGGACCTGCTGGTGCTCGGCGAGAGCCTCGGCAGCTTCGGCGGGGAGGCCGCGTTCAGCGGGCTGGCCGACATCCAGAACCGCGCCAGCGGGGTGGTCTGGGCCGGACCGCCGAACTTCAACGCGCTGTGGCGGGACCTGGTCGCCGACCGGGACGAGGGCTCGCCGGAGTGGCTCCCGGTGCTCGACGGCGGGCGGACCGCGCGGTTCGCCGACGAGGCCGCCGACCTCGCCGCGCCGCCCGCCCCGTGGGGGGACTCCCGGGTCGTCTACCTGCAGAACGCCTCGGACCCCATCGTCTGGTGGTCCCCGCAGCTGCTGCTGACCCGGCCCAGCTGGCTCGAGGGGCCACGGGCGCCGGACGTGTCGGACGCCATGACGTGGCTGCCGTTCGTCACCTTCTGGCAGGTCACGGCCGACATGGCCTTCTCGACCGGCGCCCCGGACGGGCACGGTCACCGGTACACCGCCGACTACGCCGACGCCTGGGCCGCGGTCGCGCAGCCGCCCGGGTGGACCGACGCCGACACCGCGCGGCTGCGGCCGCTGCTCGGCCGGTACTGACCCGGCCGGCGCGGGTCCGTGACGGCGTCGGCCCGCGCGCGGCTGCGCACCGGGACCGCCGTCGCGGTGGTCGCCGTGCTGGCCGTCGCCGGTCCGCTCGTGCGGCCGCCGTGGTGGGTGCGCGGCCTCACCGGTGTCGCCCTGCTCGCGGCCGCCCGCCTGTCCGGGCTCGGCTGGCCGGAGCTGGGCCTGGGCCGCGACCGGCTGGCGGCGGGCTGCCGCTGGGCGCTCGGGGCGGTGGGCGTCGTCGGCGCCGTCTACGCCGTGGGCGTCCTGGTCCCGCCGACCCGGCCGGCCTTCCTGGACGACCGCTACGACCTCCCGCTCCCCGGCGTGCTGGCGAAGGCGCTCCTCAGCATCCCGCTGGGCACCGTGGTCCTCGAGGAGGCCGCGTTCCGCTCGGTGCTCTGGGCGGCGCTGGCCCGGCACTGCCGGCCGTGGCAGGTGCCGGTCACCACCGCGGTGCTGTTCGGCCTGTGGCACGTCCCGACCGTGCTGGCCGCCGCGGACGACGCCGGCGGGTTCCCCGCCGGCGTGGTCGCGGGCACCGTCGCGGTGACCACCGCCGGCGGCCTGGTGTTCGGCGAGCTGCGCCGCCGCAGCGGCAGCGTCGTCGCCGCGGCCGGTGCGCACTGGGCGACCAACGCGCTCGGCGTCCTCCTCGGGCTCCTCGCGCGGCGCCTGGACGCCGCGGCGGGCGGGTCCCCGGGACTCGTCCCCGGCGGGTGAGGCCCGGGGCCGCTGCGGACCGGGACCGTGGCACGGTCCCGGTCCGTCCGTCCCCCGGGGCGAGGAGGCGCGAGATGAGCGTGGTCGCCGAGCCGGCCACGGCGGACGACGGCGCCGTCCCCGGCGCGGACGCGGTCCTCGGGCCGCTCGTCGCCCGGCTGGCACAGGAGTACGGCGCCGACCCGGTGGAGGTCCGGGCGCGGGCGGTGGCCGCGTTCGCGGCGTTCGCCGGGGCCCGGGTGCAGGCGTTCGTCCCGATCCTGGTGGAGAAGCGGCTCCGTGAGCGCTACCGCGTCCCGCGGACGGCCGGCTGACCCGGGCGGCTCCCGCCGGGCACGGGGGACCGGGACGCCGGTCCCGCCCGGCCTCCGGGCGCTGCGCGGCTACCGCCGGGCCTGGCTGCCCCGCGACGTCGCCGCCGGGGTGGTGCTGACCACGCTGCTCGTGCCGCAGGGCATGGCCTACGCCGAGCTCGCGGGGCTGCCGGCGATCACCGGCCTGTACACGACCATCACCTGCCTGCTGGCGTACGCCGTGTTCGGCCCCTCCCGCGTCCTGGTCCTCGGCCCCGACTCCTCGCTCGGCCCGATGATCGCGGCGACCGTCCTCCCGCTGGTGGCCGCGGGCGGGGACCCGGAGCGGGCGGTCGCGCTGGCGTCGGTGCTCGCCCTGGTGGTCGGGGTGGTGCTGGTCGTGGCCGGCTGGACCGGCCTCGGCTTCGTCGCCGACCTGCTGTCGAAGCCGACCATGATCGGCTACATGAACGGGCTGGCCCTGACCATCCTGGTCGGCCAGCTGCCCAAGCTGCTCGGGTTCTCGGTGGACGCCGACGGCGTCGTCGGCGAGGCCGTCGGCTCCGCGGAGGGTGTGGCGCAGGGGCAGGTGGTGCCGGCCGCGGCGGCGGTCGGGCTGGGCGGGGTCGCGCTGGTCCTCGTGCTGCAGCGGTGGTGGCCGAAGGTGCCGGCGGTGCTGGTCATGGTCGTGCTGGCCGTGGCCGCCGGCGCGGCGTTCGACCTCGGGGAGCGCGGGGTCGACCTGGTCGGGGAACTGCCGCGGGGCTTTCCGCCGCTGACGATCCCGTCGGTCGGCTGGTCCGACCTCGGGGTGCTCGTCGCCGGTGCGCTGGCGATCGCGCTGGTCTCCCTGGCCGACACCATCTCGACGGCGTCGTCGTTCGCGCGGCGCGCCGGCCAGGAGGTGCACGGCGGCCAGGAGATGGTGGGCATCGGGACGGCGAACCTCGCCGCCGGGCTGTTCCAGGGCTTCCCCGTGAGCACCAGCGCCTCGCGCACCGCCGTCGCCGAGCGGGCCGGCGCCCGCACCCAGCTGACCGGGGTCACCGGCGCCGCGCTGGTGCTCGTGATGATCGTCTTGCTGCCCGGCCTGTTCCGCGACCTGCCGCAGGCGGCGCTGGCGGCGGTCGTCGTCACCGCGTCCCTGTCGCTGGCCGACCTGCCGGGCACCGTCCGGCTGTGGCGCCAGCGCCGCGTCGAGTTCGCCCTGTCGCTGGTCGCCTTCGCCGGCGTCGCGCTGCTCGGGGTGCTGCCGGGCGTCGCGCTCGCCGTCGGCCTGTCCATCCTCAACGTGTTCCGGCGGGCCTGGCACCCCTACGAGACCGAGCTGGGCCGGGTCGACGGCCTGCCCGGCTACCACGACGTGCACTCCCACCCGGAGGCCGGCCGGCTCCCGGGCCTGGTCCTCTACCGGTTCGACGCGCCGCTGTTCTTCGCCAACGCCAGGACCTTCCGGGACGAGGTGACCGCGCTCGCCCGCGCCGAGCCCGCGCCCCGGTGGGTCGTCGTCGCGGCCGAGCCGGTCACCGACGTCGACACCACCGCCGCCGACGTGCTGTTCGAGCTGGACCGGACGCTCGCCGCCCGCGGGCAGAGCCTGGTGTTCGCCGAGCTCAAGGACCCGGTCCGCCGCAAGATCGAGCGCTACGGCCTCGCCGGAGAGATCGGCGCGCGGGACTTCTTCCCCACGGTCGAGGCCGCGGTCGAGGCCTTCCGGCGCGAGACCGGCGCCGCCTGGCCGGACGCCGGCCCGCCGGCCGCCGCTCCGCCGCCCGGCGTCCCCGGCCCTCGGGACGCGCCGCCGGACGCGGACCGGGGCAGCGGCGCTCAGCCGTCCGTGCCCGGCACCTGAGCGGCCCGTTCCGTGCCGACCGGTGCCGGCCGGTCCGGGGGCGCGGCCGGCTGCACCCGGGGCGGCCGGCCCCGGGCCAGGGACCACAGCGACGACCACTGCACCCGGGCGCGCGGCGCGCGGACGCCGGGGCGGTCCCGCGGCAGCCGGACCCGCAGCGCCCCCGGGCGGACGGTGCACCGCACCGGCGTGGCCAGCCGCACCGTCTCGCCGTCGATGCCGACGGGGACCTCGGGCACGTCGGCGGTCACCAGCACCTCCCGTGCCTCCGCCGTCCGGATGCCCCGCTGGTGGGCGCCGCGCAGCAGCTCGACGGCCTGCCGCGCGCTGTCGACCCGGATCGCGATGACGCCGAGCACGCCGCGGTCGAGCCGGGACCGCCGGCCGATCCCGGCGAGGTCGGACTCGTCGTAGGAGCCGTTGCTGACCAGCACCGCCTGCGGCCCGTCGGCCACCAGCGACCCCGCCTCGGCCCGCAGGTGCGCGCCGCGCCGCCGGCTGAGGAGGTCCGGCAGCGCCGCGATCGTGGTGCCGGCCTTGTCCTCCCGGTACCCGGGGTCCTCGACGATCTCGGCGTAGGCGCCGAAGGACGCGTTGTTCACGAACGGCCGCCCGTTGACCGAGCCCAGGTCGATCCGCGCCTCCACGCCGTCGCGCAGCGCGTCGAGGCAGCGGGACGGGTCCTCCCGGTCCAGCCCGAGGTCGAGCGCGAAGTGGTTGCGGGTACCGGCGCTGACCACCAGGAACGGCACGCCGTGCTCGGCGGCGACGTCGGCCACCAGCGCCTGGGTGCCGTCGCCGCCGGCCACGCCCAGCAGGTCCGCGCCGCGGGCGAGCGCGTCGCGGGCCAGCTGCTGCACGTCGGTCCCCGGCCGGTCTAGCAGCGCCACCTCCGCGCCCAGCTCCTCCGCCCGCTCCCGCAGCGCGAACCGGCCGACCTTGCCGCCGCCGGACCGCGGGTTCATCACGAGGAACGGGCGGCGGGGCGGCGGCACCTCGGTGACCGGCAGCGTCCACTCCGACGGGTCCGGCCGCAGCGCGGCGCGCGCCGTGCCCAGCGCGCCGGCCCAGAGCAGCGCGGCCACGACGGCTGCCAGCACCAGGTCCTCGGCCAGGAAGACCGCGACGAGCGCGAGCGGGGCCACCACGACCAGGGCGAGGGCGAACCAGCGCTTGATGCGGCCGTGGCGGAGGAACCAGAAGACCCCGGCCACGACGGCGACGACGGTCGCCACCACCAGGGTCATCAGCCACAGGCCGCGCCCGTTGGCGGACTCCAGCAGCACGAGCAGGGCGGCGGCGGCCAGCGCCAGCGCGGCGCGGGCCTCCCACCGCCGGGTCCGCGAGGTCTCCACGGCGCACCTCCTCCGGCCGGTGTGGGGGGATGGTGCCAGGCGACGGGCGGTCCGTGCTCCCCCTCGAGGGACGGTTCCGCGGCGCCGGGTCGCGGTGCGGGCGGGGCCTGCCGAGACTGGATCTGCCCCGCCAGGCCGCGACGGAGGGCCCTGGCCCGTGGCGCGCCGGTCTGGCGGGTGCCCGCGCCGGGACGACGACGCGCGACGGACGGCGGGTGACGGCGGACGACGGGTGGCGACGGACGACGGGGTGACGGGGGACGGGCGGCATGGCGGCGAGCGCGGCGGACCTGCGGCGGCGGTGGGCGGCGGGGCGGCCCGCGCACGGGCTGTGGAGCCTGCTGCCCGGGGCGGTCACCGGCGAGCTGCTGGCGCGCACCGGCGCCGACTACGTCGTCGTGGACCTGCAGCACGGGGCCACCGCGGAGGCCGACCTGCCCGGGACCGCGGCGGCGATCGGCGCGGCCGGCGCGGTGCCGCTGGTCCGCACCCGCAGCCCCGCCTTCGCCGACGTCGGCCGCCCGCTCGACCTGGGCGCCCGTGGCGTGGTCGTGCCGAACGTCCGCGACGCCGCGCACGCCCGCGAGGTGGTGGCCGCCACCCGCTACGCGCCGGCCGGGACCCGGTCGATCGGGCGGCTGTCCGGCGGCGCCGACGAGCCCCTGGTCGTGCTCATGGTGGAGGCCGCCACCGCGCTCGAGGACCTCGACGCCCTGCTCGCCGTGGAGGGGCTGGACGGCGTGTACGTCGGCCCCGGCGACCTGTCCCTGTCGCTCGGGCTGACGGGGGAGGAGCACCGCGGGGAGCTGCGCGGCGTGCTGTCCTCGATCGTCGCGCGGGCGGTCGCCGCGGGCGTGCCCGTGGGCGTGCACGCCTACAGCGGGCAGGAGGCGGCGGGGTTCGCCGCGGAGGGCGCCACGATCGTCACGGTCGGCGTCGACGCCGCCGTGCTCGGCGAGGCGACGGCGGGCCACCTCGCGGCCGCCCGCCCGGGGTCCGACCCCCGCTGACCGGGCCGCCCCGGCCGCGACGGGATACTCGTCCCGACGGGGTCCGGCGGGCGGTCCCCGGTCGAGGAGGTCCCCGGAGTGCCCAGAGCCCTGCTGCTGGAGAACATCGACCCGGTGGCGGCCGACCTGCTCGGGGAGGCCGGCTACCAGGTCGAGTCCCTCCGGGGAGCGCTGGACGAGGCCGACCTGGTCGACGCGCTGGACGGCGTCGACCTGCTCGGGATCCGGTCCAAGACGCAGGTGACCGCCGAGGTCGTGCGCGCCCGGCCGGGCCTCGCGGCGGTCGGCGCCTTCTGCATCGGCACCAACCAGATCGACCTCGCCGCGGCCGCCGCCGCGGGCGTCGCGGTGTTCAACGCGCCGTACTCCAACACCCGCAGCGTGGTGGAGATGGCGATCGCGGAGATCATCATCCTGGCGCGGCGGCTGGTCGACCGGGACCGCGCGCTGCACGCCGGCACCTGGGACAAGTCGGCGGCCGGCAGCCACGAGATCCGCGGGCGCACGCTGGGCATCGTCGGCTACGGCAATATCGGCAGCCAGCTGTCGGTGCTCGCCGAGGCGCTGGGCATGCGGGTGCTGTTCTACGACCTCGAGGACAAGCTGGCGCTGGGCAATGCGGAGCGCTGCGACAGCCTCGAGGAGCTGCTGGAGCGCGCGGAGACGGTGACGCTGCACGTCGACGGGCGCGCCGGCAACGCCGGGCTGTTCGGCGCCGAGCAGTTCGCGCGGATGCGCCGGCGCAGCCTGTTCCTCAACCTCTCCCGCGGGTTCGTCGTCGACCACGAGGCGCTGCGGGAGCACGTCCTGTCCGGCCACATCGCCGGGGCCGCGGTGGACGTGTTCCCCGAGGAGCCGCGCGAGCAGGGCGACCCGTTCGACTCGGTGCTGCGCGGCCTGCCCAACGTCATCCTCACCCCGCACGTCGGCGGGTCGACCCAGGAGGCGCAGCACGACATCGGGCGGTTCGTCGCCGGCAAGCTCGTCGACTACACCACCACCGGGACGACGACGCTGAGCGTCAACCTGCCGACCGTGGCCCTGCACGGGTCGTCGGCTGCCCGGTTCGCGCTGCTGCACCGCAACGTGCCCGGCGTCCTCGCCCGCGTCGACGCCCTGGTCGGCGAGCACGGTCTCAACGTCGACGGCCAGGTCCTGGCCACCCGCGGCGAGCTCGGGTACGCGGTCACCGACGTGAGCGCCGAGCTGCCCGCGGACCTGCTGGCCGCGCTGCGCGCCCTGCCGGAGACCGTCCGGCTGACCACCGTGGGCCGCCGGCCGCGCTGAGGCCCCTCGAACGCGGAACGGCCCCCCGGCTGACGCCGGGGGGCCGTCCTCGTGTCGCAGGTCAGCCGTTGACGCGGACCTGCATGAACCCGTCGTGGGCGCTGGTGCTCACCACGGTGATCCGGGTGCCGGTCTTCGGCACGTCCACGCCGGTCCAGCCGTTGGCGTCGGGCTGCTCACCCGGCGCCACGTACCAGTCCTGCCGGTCGTCGAAGGTCGGCACGGCGGGCAGCCCGCCGTAGGTGCCGGCCACGCCGGTGTCCGGGTCGTGCAGCGTGATCCGGTCCGTCGCCTGCCGCCCGAAGGTGGAGTCGTAGGACTGGATCCGCGGCCGCCAGCTCTCGCCGTCGGTCCGGTCGGTGCCCTCGTCGTCGGTCGGCTCGTAGAGCAGGCCGGGGTGGGCGTCGACCGGCAGGACCAGCCCGCCGCCGGGGTGGGCGCCGACGTTGTTGTCCCCGTACTGGGTGTTCCAGTAGCTGATCAGCAGGCCGTCCTGGTACGGGAGCCGCTCGGCCCAGTCGGGACGGTTCGGGTCGCCGAAGTTGTACGGGCCGGTCTGCAGGCCGGCGTCGTAGCCGGTGTAGGCGCGGTTCTCGGCGATGTAGGCGTTGAAGTACTCCTCCGTCGCCGTGCCCGTGGTGCTGGTGAACCCGTCGAGGGTCCAGGTCGTCACCGCGGTGCCGTCGATCGCCACCGCGTCGACCAGGAAGCCGGGCTCGGTGGCGGCGCCGTCGGTCCAGTAGCGGAAGCCCACCCGGGCACCCGCCGGGACGCCGGCCAGGCTCGCCGACAGGTCGACCCACTGCCCACCGGTGCTGCCGGTGATGCCGTGACCGTAATTCTGGCCGTTGGGGTCGGTCGTCGTCGACCGGGTGGTCGGCAGCGAGGTGAAGGTGCGGCCGCCGTCGGTGGTGTAGACGGCGTAGGCGTAGTCCCAGTCCTGCTCGATCTGGTAGTTCACCTTGGCGGTGAGCGTCCCCGCGCCGGCCGGCAGCGCCGTCAGCATCGAGTGGTCCAGGTCGTCACCCGAGCCCGAGTACCAGAACTCCGGGCCCTCGAACGGGGTGCCGACGGTGGTGGTGACCTGGCGGTCCGGCAGCAGCACGATCAGCGCCTGCGCCTGCTTGGTGGTGGCAGTCGACGGGCCGAGGCGGGTGTTGGCCCGGGCGCCCGGCTGCACGACCTCGTAGTCCAGCCAGCCCAGCTGCAGCTTCTCCCACGCGCCCATGTGGATCGGCTTCGTGCCGATGCCGTCGGCCGGCCGGCCGCTGTTGCCGTAGGAGCCGGACGACATCAGCGTCTAGAAGGCGGTGCTGTTCTCCGCGCCGCCGCTGTTGCCGGAGGTGTCGTAGAGGTCCGGCAGGCCGAGGTCGTGGCCGAACTCGTGGGCGAAGACCCCGACGCCGCCGTTCTCCGGCTCGACCGTGTAGTCGCCGATCCAGTACTTCGACCCGCCGACCCGCGTGCCGCCGAGCGGGTTCTGCGTGCCGTCGGCGAGGGTCGGTCCGGCGGTGCCGACGCGGTTGGTCTGGTTGTACCAGCGGTGGGACCAGATGGCGTCGTCCCCGAGGACGCCGCCGCCGACCTCCTCGCCCATGCCGGAGTGCACGGCCTGGAAGTGGTCGATGTAGCCGTCGGCCTCGTCGAAGTCGCCGTCGCCGTCGTGGTCGTAGCGGTCCCAGACGTCGAACTGCGAGAGGTACTCGTCGATCTCCTCGGTGGTCCTGCCGGAGGCCAGCTGCTCGTCGTACCAGGTGTTGACCGTGTCGTTGACGAAGTTCCAGGTGACGCGGTCACCGAGGTCGTTGTCGCCGTAGGAGGCGCCGGTGCCGGGCACCTGGACCCAGTCCTCGACCTCGCCGGTGACGGTGTACCGGCCCGAGGACAGCTCCTCGTAGAAGTTCGCGACCGAGTTGACCCCGTCCGCGGAGCTGTAGAGCAGCTGGTCGAAGTAGGGCTGCGAGAAGTCCTCGGCCCAGATCGTGGTGTTGTCCACGCTCCGGTCCGGGCGGGGGATCTGGTTGTGCGGCAGGTCGCTGAACTCGCCGAGCACGGTCCAGATCGCGTCGCTGTCGGTCTGGGCCAGCTCGACGTACTGACCCTTGGCGACCTCGACGACCTTGTTGTCGCCCTGGGGCGTGGCCTGGCCGGAGACGACCTGCTCGAGGGCCTCCTGGCGCAGCTCGCGCTGCTTGTCGCCGAGGGGGTTGGGCAGGTCGTGCGCCCGGGCGGGGGCCGCGCCGGGGTCCTCCCGGGGTGGTGCCGCGTTCGCGGTCGTGGGCAGGGCGACCGCGACCAGCGCGGCGCCCACGACCAGGGGAAGAGCTCTCTTCTTCAAGGACCGTCTCCCGTGTCGGACGAGGACCGCCGACCGCCGGTGGGGGACCACCGGCGGTCACTCTCTGGCAGCCCGCAGAGACGTTAGGTAGCAGCGGTAAATAAGTCGACAATCCGTAACCGAACGGTGACCAACGAGACGAGGCAGTCCGCTCCGCGACGTCGTGACCTGTGGTGACGGCGTCACCGCATGTCGACTCCCCTTGCGCTCAGTGATGCGCAGACTTCCGCTTTGCGGAGGGCCCAAGTCTCGCTAGGTTGTGGCGCACGGCACAGATCACCGCGGATCGCCGGCCCGTCCGGGCGTTCCGGGGTGCGACGTGCGCCGTCAACCCCGAGAGGACCGATGAAGCCAGTGAGGAACCTGCGACACCTGACGCGAGCGGTGCTGTTGGCCGCCCTGTCCGCACTCCTGTTCGTGGGGCTCGTCGGCCCCGCGAACGCGGCCCCCTCCACCACCGGCCACACGAGCGCCGACTGCGCCCGGGTGCCGCTGAACAAGATCTCGATCCAGCTGTACACCTTCTCCGCCTACATCGGCTCCGGCCCCGGAGCCCAGCAGCGCCACGAGGAGGTCCTCCGCCGCCTCGCCGAGATGGGCTACCGCAACGTCGAGCCGTACACCCTGGGCGACTGGACCGCCGAGCAGTACCGGGCGCTCCTGGACCGGTACGGCCTCAAGGCGTCGGCCCGCCACGTCGACGTCGGCACCCACACGGACCCGGCCGACATCGCGCAGATCCTCGAGGACAACCGCGTCCTCGGCATCAAGTACTTCGGGTCCGGCAGCAGCGCCGGGGCCCCGTGGATCCCGGAGCAGCAGCGGCTGAGGACCGAGGCCGACTGGGTCGCCTACGCCGAGTACCTGGACGCCGTCGGCGAGCAGGCGCGCAAGGCCGGGCAGACGCTGATGGTCCACAACCACGACTTCGAGTTCACGACCGTCTTCGGCGACCGCACCGCGTTCGACATCCTGATGCAGCACACCCAGGCCAAGAACGTCGTCTCGCAGCTCGACCTGTACTGGGTCTCCTTCGCCGGCCTCGACCCGGTCGACGTGATCGAGGAGTACGGCAACCGGATCCAGCTGTTCCACGTCAAGGACCTCAACCCGGCGCTGGGCAACCGGATCGAGATCGTGGGCCGCGGCAACATCGACTTCCCGTCGATCTTCGCGGCCGCCGGCGGCAGCACGAAGTACTACGTCGTCGAGCACGACCCGCGCAACGACCTGAGCTTCGACCCGTTCGAGGCCGCGCAGGAGGGTTTCGAGTACCTCACCTGCACGAACGGCTGACGCCCGGCACCTGACGAGGGGCGGTCCCGGATCCCCGGGGCCGCCCCTCCGCCCGTCCCAGCGCCAGCCAGGAGACGACGGCCGTCGTCGCGCACACCGCCAGCCCGAGGACCGCGATCGCCGCGTACCCCCCGGGCGCCGGCGCGGCGCCGAGCAGGGTGGCGGTCAGCGCGCTGCCGAGCGCGAAGCCGACGTAGCGCAGGACCTGGTTCAGGCTCATGGCGCTGCCGGTCTCCGACGGCGGCACCGCGGCGACCACGAGCGCGGGGAACGCCGCGAAGGACGCGCCCACCCCGAGCCCGGCGACGGCCATGACGGCGAACAGCTGCCACAGCTCGGTGCGGGTCAGCCCGAACAGCACGAACGCGCCGGCCTGCACGACCGCGGCGACCGGGAGCACCAGCTGCTGCCGCCCGCGGTCGGCCAGCAGCCGGGCGAGCCGGCCGCCGAGCACGCTGGCCGCCGAGAACGGCAGCAGCACCAGCCCGGCCACGACCAGCGAGGCGCCGAAGCCCGGGCCGGGGGAGGCCGGCGTCTGCGCCAGGACGGGCACCGAGGCGAGCAGCAGGTAGTTCGACAGGCCGACCAGCAGCGCCGCGACGTGGGCGGTGAGCGCGAGCCGCCCGCGGGCCAGTCGCAGGTCGACCAGCGGCACCGGAGTCCGGGCCTCCCAGCGCACCCAGCAGGCCAGCGCCGCGGCCGCGCCGCCGGCCAGCAGCCACGGCGCCGGGGAGGTCCAGCCCTCCGTCTCCGCCTCGCCGAGCGCGACGAGCAGCCCGGCCAGCCCGGCGCCCAGCAGGAGCGCGCCGACGACGTCGAGCGGCCGTCGCGCGGTGGCCGCGGCCGGCGGCAGGACCGCGGCCGCGGCCAGGAGCGCGGCGAGGCTGACCGCGGCGCCGGCCCAGAACGCGGCGTGCACCCCGCCGAGCTCGGCCGCCAGCCCGGCCAGCGGGTAGCCGAGGCCGACGCCGGCGACGACGGTGAGCGACAGCGCGGCGATCGTCGACCGGGAGCGCTCACCGGTCAGCGCCTCGCGGGCGGTGGCGATGGCCAGCGGCGTCAGCCCGAGCCCGAGGCCCTGCAGCGCCCGCCCGGCGACCAGCCACCCCAGCCCCAGGGGGAGGGCCGCCAGCACGCTACCGGCGGTCACCACGGCCAGCACGGCGAGGACGACGCGGCGCCGGTGCGGCCCGTCACCGAGCCGGCCCACCACGGGCGTGGCTACCGCGCCGACCAGCAGCGTGGCGGTCAGCGACCACTGGGCGTCGGGCAGCGGGGCGTCCGTCGCGGCGGCGATCGCGGGGACCAGCGGCGCGCCCAGGCTGCTGATGACGGCGACGACCGTCCCCACGAAGAGCAGCACGGGCACGAGGGCGCGCGGCGAGCGGGAGGGGGTCATGACCTCCAGGGTCCCAGGTGGTTGGTGCGTGCAACGGGTGACGCCGGTCGCGTTGCCGGCACCGTCCCCCCTTGTCCGGGGCCGCGCAGGCCCCGACCATCCATCCCCTGCGACACGCACACCCGGACGGTCGACGGGGCGATGAGCCATGGACCTGCACCACACGGTCACGCACGGGAAGCACTACCGGCGGCGGACGCGCCGGCGCGGGATCGCGCTGGGCCTCGGGGCGGTGGCTCTCGCCGCGGTCGTGGTCGGGGCGCTCCTGTGGTCCGGGGGCTCCGGGTCCCCCGAGCCGCAGGCGGGCGCGGCGGCGACGTCGGCCGGCGTGGGCGAGCACGCGCCCGGCGCGCACGCCGGGGACGCCGCTGCGCCGTCGGGCCCCGCCGCGTCGTCCGGGGCGCCCGCGCCGGCGGCGAGCGCCGCTGAGCCCGGGGTCGGCCCCGCGGTCCCGGTCGGCTCGTCGCCGCACCACCTCGCGGTCACCCCCGACGGCCGCTCCGCCTACGTCGCCGACCCCGTCCTCGGCGCCGTCCTCCGCATCGACCCCGCCACCGCGGAGGTGACGGCGACCATCCCGGTGCCGCAGGCGCCGCCGCAGATGGTCACCACCTCCCCGGACGGGAGCCGGGTCTTCGTCTCCGCCTACGACGAGGAGTTCACCACCGACGCCGTCGTCACCATCGACACCGCCACCGACACGGTGGCCGGCGCCGTGCCGGTGGGCCGCGGGCCGTACGCCATGGCGACCGACCCCGGCGGCCGGCTGCTGTACGTGCCCTACTACGACGAGGACCACCTCGACGTCCTCGACGCCGCCACCGGGGCGCTGGTGGACCGGGTCGACGTCGCACCGTCCCCGCACTGGGTCGCCTTCGTGCCCGGCCGCGAGGCCGCGTACGTCACCAACCACTTCTCCGACGTGGTGACCGTCCTGTCCCTCGAGGACCACCGGGTGCTGGCGACCGTCCCCGTCAGCGACGGGCCGCACGCGCTGGAGACGTCGCCGGACGGGACGCGGATCGCGGTGGTCGGCTACATCAGCGACGACGTCACGCTCATCGACCCGGCGACGGACACCGTGGTGGCCACCGTGCCCGGGGTCGGCGCCGGGCCGCAGGACGTCACCTGGGCCCCCGACGGCCGCCACCTCTACACCGCCAACGTGGAGGACGGCACCGTGGCCGTGGTCGACGTCGCGACCGGTGCCGTCACCGCGCGGATCCCCACCGGCACCGACCCGACGAGCGTCACCGTGACCCCGGACGGGCGCCGGCTGCTCGTCACCAATTCCGGCGACGGCACGGTCCGCGTGCTCGACGTCGCCGGCACCTGACCGCGTCCGGGCGACGCCGCCGGCGGACGGCACCGGCCGGTGCCGTATCACCGGCAGGTCACGGTCCCGTCCCGGCCGGGGCCGCGATCTCGACGTTCCCCCTATGGTCCGTCGGCATGTGGCACACATCACACGGGGTGCTCCGGGAGGCGGTGGCGCCGTGCTGACCGTCGACCGGCTGCAGGTGAGCTACGGCGGCGTCGTCCAGGCCGTCAGGGGCGTGTCGATGGAGGTCCCCGACGGCTCGGTCGTCGCCGTGCTCGGGAGCAACGGCGCGGGCAAGACCACGCTGCTGCGCACCGTCTCCGGGACCCTGCGGCTGCACCGCGGCCGGGTCGACGCCGGCACGGTGCGCTTCGAGGACACCGACCTCACCCGCCGCGACCCCGGCCAGATCGTGCGCCGGGGCGTGGTCCAGGTCCCGGAGGGGCGGCGGATCTTCGGCCGGCTCACCGTGGAGGAGAACCTGCGCGCCGGCGGCATGGGCAACCGCGACCGCGCCGCCAAGGCCCGCGCCGTCACCCGCGTGCACGACCTGTTCCCGGTGCTGCGCGACCGCGCCGGGCAGCGCGCCGGGCTGCTGTCCGGCGGGGAGCAGCAGATGCTCGCCATCGGCCGCGCGCTCATGGCCAGCCCGCGGCTGCTGCTGCTCGACGAGCCGTCCCTGGGCCTCGCGCCCCGCGTCATCGGCCAGATCGGCGAGGTGATCGCCGAGATCAACCGCCAGGGGACGTCGGTGCTGCTGGTCGAGCAGAACGCGACGATGGCCCTCGGCGTCGCCGACCGCGCCTACGTCCTCGACGTCGGCGAGGTGTCCCTGTCCGGCGACGCCCGCGAGCTCGCCGCCACCGACGAGGTGCAGCGGCTCTACCTCGGCCACACCGGCGCCGAGCCCGCCGCGGAGCGCGTCGAGCGGGCGCCCCGCCGGACCCTCTCGCGGTGGACGGCGTGACCGCGGCGGCCACCCGGGACGACGTCCCGCCGGTCGAGGTCGACGGCGTCAGCGTCTCCTTCGGCGCGATCAAGGCGCTCAACGACGTCTCGTTCACCGTCGCCCCGGGCGCCATCCACGCCGTCATCGGGCCCAACGGCGCCGGCAAGTCGACGTTGTTCAACGTCCTCTCCGGCGTCTACCGCGCGAGCGCGGGGGAGGTCCGGTTCGGCCAGGCCCGCCTGAGCGCGATGCGGCCGTTCCAGATCGCCGGCGTCGGCGTGGCCCGCGCGTTCCAGAACATCGCGCTGTCGGGCACGCAGACGGTGGCCGAGAACCTCATGCTCGGCCGCCACCACCTCACCAAGGCGGGCTTCCTCTCCTCCGGGCTGCGGCTGCCGCGGGCCACCCGGGAGGGGCGGGTCCACGGCGAGCGCATCCGCGAGATCGCCGAGTTCCTCGACCTCGGCGCCAAGCTGCACACGCCCGTCGGCGTGCTGTCCTACGGCGACCAGAAGCGGGTCGAGGTGGCCCGGGCGCTGTGCATCGAGCCCCGGCTGCTGCTGCTCGACGAGCCGGTCGCCGGGATGAACGCCCAGGAGACCGACCGGATGGCCGACGCGATCCGGGAGATCCGCTCGGCGCTGGGGATCTCGGTCATCCTCGTCGAGCACGACATGGGGATGGTCATGTCGCTGGCCGACCGGGTGACCGTCCTCGACTTCGGCCGCCGCATCGCCGACGGCACCCCGGCGCAGGTCCAGTCCGACCCCGAGGTCATCCGCGCCTACCTCGGCTCGGGCACCGAGGTCGGCCCCGCCGAGGCCGCCGCCCAGCACACCGCCGCCCAGCACCCCGCCGCCCAGCACCCCGCCGCCCAGCATCCCGCCGAGGGCGCCGCCGCCCGGGGCGCCACCGCCACCGACGCCCCGGGGAGCCGGCCGTGACCCAGTTCCTGTCCCTGCTGCTCAACGGCATCTCGCTGGGCGCCATCTACGCGCTCATCGCGCTCGGCTTCGTGATCATCTTCAAGGCCAGCGAGGTGGTCAGCTTCACCCATGGGTCGCTGCTGCTGCTCGGCGCCTACACGATCGCCCGGCTGTCGGGCCCGATCGGCTTCCTGCCCGCGGTGCTCGTCGGCGTCGGGTTCACGGCGCTGGCGGCGTTCCTCGTCGAGCGGCTGGTCATCAACCAGCTCCGCGGCGCCCCGGTGATCAGCCTGGCGATCGTCACCATCGGCGTCGACATCGTCATCCTGACCGAGCTCATCCGGCAGATCGGCCCGGACATCCTCAACGTCCCGCACCCGTGGGGCAGCGACTCGGTCCGCATCGGCAGCGTCGGCATCAGCGAGAACCGGCTGATCGCCATGGGCGTGGCCGCCGTCCTCATCGTCGCGTTCTTCGTCGCCTTCAAGTACTCCAGCTGGGGCGTGGCGATGCGCGCCTCGGCCGAGGACGGCGAGGCCGCTGCGCTGATGGGCATCCGGCAGGGCCGGGTGTCGGCGCTGGCCTGGATCGTCGCCGGGGTGCTCGCCGCGGTGGCGGCGCTGTTCCTCGTCGGCGCCCCGACCCCGGGCGTGAGCGCGGCGGCCTACACGGTCGCGCTGCGCGCGTTCCCCGCGGCGATCCTCGGCGGCCTGGACTCCACCGGCGGCGCGCTGGTCGGCGGGCTGCTCATCGGGATCACCGAGGCCCTCGCGGCCGGCTACCAGGAGCAGCTGTCCTTCCTCGGCCGCGGCTTCGGCGAGGTCGCGCCCTACGTCGTGATGATCGTCGTGCTGCTCGTCCGCCCCTCCGGCCTGTTCGGGACCAAGGAGCTGACACGTGTCTGACACCCTCTCCGCCCCCACCGGGGCGCGCGGCCGGACGGCGGCGGCGGACACCTCCCGGCCCGGCCGCTCCCCGCTGCTGCGCTGGCTCCGGCCGGTGCTGCTCGTGGCGGCCCTCGTCGTGCTGCTGGTGCTCCCGCTGTACGTCGAGGAGTTCTGGCTGCGGACCGGCTTCGCCGTCGCCGGCGCGATCGTCGGCGCGATCGGGCTGAACCTCCTGGTCGGCACCAGCGGTCAGCTGTCGCTGGCGCACGCGTTCTTCCTCGCGGTCGGCGCGATCACCTACACCTACGTCTCCGGCGAGTCCGGCGGCCTGGGCACCCGGGCGGCGCTGCGCGGCCTGGAGCTGCCGCCGATCGTCGGGATGGTGCTCGGCGTGCTGCTCGCCGGCCTGGCCGGCCTGCTGTTCAGCCCGATCGCGGCCCGGCTGCGCGGCATCTACCTCGGCGTCGCCTCGCTCGGGCTGGTGTTCATCGGCGTCCACGTGCTCAACACCTGGACGCCGGTCACCGGCGGGTTCAACGGCCGCTCGGTGCCGGAGTTCTCGCTGTTCGGGTTCAGCTTCGGCAACAGCGACCCGACGCTGTTCGTCCTCGGCGTGCCCTACCGGGAGGCCGAGCGGCTCTGGTACCTCGGCATCGTCCTGGCGCTGGCCGCCTACGTCTTCGCTCGCAACCTGCTGCGCAGCCGGCCCGGCCGGGCGCTGGAGACGCTGCGCGACAGCGAGGTCGCCGCCTCGGTCATGGGCGTCAACGTGCAGGCGTACAAGGCGCGGGTGTTCATGGTCAGCTCCATGTACGCCGGGCTGTCCGGGGTGATGTACGCGCTGTCGATCGGCAGCATCGCGCCGGAGTCCTTCGGCCTGACCGTGTCGGTGCTGTACCTGGCGATGATCGTGCTCGGCGGGCTGGGCTCGGTGGGCGGCGCGGCGCTGGGCGCGGCGTTCGTCACCGCCCTGCCGCTGGTGTTCCAGCAGTTCGCCGACGTGCTGCCGCTCGTCAGCGCGCCCGGCGAGGGTGGCATCGCCGCCGGCACCGCCGCCCGCTACCTGTTCGGCCTGGCGATCGTCCTCGTCGTCCTCTTCGAGCCCGGCGGCCTGGTCGGGATCGCCCACCGCTTCCGCCGCCGGGGACGCAGACCCGGCCGCGGATCCCCGAGCGCCACAGCGGGCTCGGGTGCGCGCAGCACCGACCCCGATCCGTCCGACCCACCAGCGCGAGGGAGCACCAGATGAGAGCAGCAGTGCGTCTGCGGGGGGCCACCGTCCTGGCCGCCGTCACCGTCGTCGTCGTCAGCGGCTGCAGCACCAGGGCGCCGGACGGCGGCGGCGGCGGCGGGGGAGGCGAGGGCGGCGGCGACGTCGCCACCGACGTCGGGGTGGAGGGCACCACCATCCGGCTCGGGGTGCTCACCGACCTGACCGGCGTCTTCGCCGCGCTCGGCCAGGACATCACCAACGGCAACACCCTGTACTGGCAGGACAACCAGGTCTGCGACACCTACGACGTCGAGCTCGACGTCCAGGACACCGGCTACGTGCCGCAGACCGGCGTACAGCTCTACAGCGCTATGGAGCCGAACATCCTCGCGATGCAGCAGACGATCGGGTCGCCGATCAACACCGCGCTGGCCGGGGACTACGAGAGCGACCAGATCGTCAACTTCCCGTCGGCGTGGGCGCGCACGCTCACCGAGATCCCCGGCACCGGCGTCCTCGGCGCCACCTACGACGTCGAGATCGCCAACGGCTACCAGTACCTGTTCGACCAGGGGCTGCTGCAGGACGGCGCCACGGTCGGGCACATCTACTTCGAGGGCGAGTACGGGGAGAACGGCCTGGCCGGCAGCGAGGCCGTCGCGGAGGCCCGCGGCCTGGAGGTGGTCCCGGCGCAGATCAAGTCGACCGACCAGGACATGTCCGCGCAGGTCACCCAGTTCGCCTCGGCCGGCGTCGACGCGATCGTGCTCACCGTCGCGCCGACGCAGACCGCCTCGGTGGCCGCGGTGGCGCAGGCCCAGGGCCTCGACGTCCCGATCCTGGGCAGCAACCCGGTGTTCGCGCCGGGCCTGCTGCAGGGGGCCTCGGCGCAGTGGCTCAGGGACCACCTCTACGTGGCCTCGCCGGTCACCGCGTGGGACGCCCAGCCCGAGCTGCTCGAGCAGTACGAGGCGGCCTACCCGAACGTCACGCCGAGCCTCGGCGCGATCTTCGGCTACGCGATGGGCGACGTGATGAACCAGGTGCTCGACGCCGCCTGCGAGAGCGGCGACCTGACCCGCGAGGGCGTCGTCGCGGCGTTCGGCGAGCTGGAGGACGTCGACACCGGCGGCCTGCTGGTGCCCATCAACGGGTTCGAGACCGGCGTCTCGCCGAGCACGCAGAGCCTCATCCTGCGGCCGGCCGACGTCCCCGGCGGCGCCGAGGTCGTCCAGGAGGCGTTCGAGGGCGAGCTGGCCGCCCAGCTCGCGGGCTGATCGGCGGGCCCCCCCGCCCCCCCCGGGGGGGGGGGGCGGGCCGGCCCACACCCCCCCCCCGTTGGGCATGTAAAACTTAATCAAAAAGTTA
>NZ_JBJGZT010000008.1:0-178052 GCF_054050655.1 Geodermatophilus sp. SYSU D00663
CCGGGGCCGCGCCACCCCCCCGCGCGGGACCCATGGCCCCGGGGCCCCCCGCCCCCCCCCCCCGGCCGGGGGGGGGGGGGGGGGGGGCCGGGAGGCGTCTAGCGCCGGGCGGCCCAGCGGACGATCGCCAGGACCAGGGCCACGGCGGTGGCGACGGCCATCGTGGGGAAGCCGCGGATGAGCACCGTCGCGAGCGTCGGCAGGCTGAACGTCGCCGACGGCGCCAGGCCGATGTTGACCAGCGCGACCGCCACGAACACCAGCGGCGGCGCGACGACGACCGAGAGCAGGTCGCGGCGGCGCACCAGCAGCGTGCCGACGGCGGCGGCCGCGACCAGCGTGACGAGGGTCAGCGTGCCCAGGCCCGTGCCGAGGAACGAGTCGACGGCGCCCCCGGCGAGGGTGATGACGAAGACGCCGAGGACGACGAGCAGGCCGCGCATCCGGCTCCCCTGGGTCGGCTCCGCGGCGGCCCGCCCGGCCGCGCGCGCGGCGGCACGGGTGCCGTGGGCGCGGGGCGGCGTCGCGGGCTCGGGACGCTCGGCGAGCGGGTGGACGCCCGGGTGGGGGGTGCGCTGCTGCGCCGGACGCGCGGCCGGAGGGCGGGCCACGGGCCGGGCCTCGACGGGCGGGCGCGCCGGGACGGCGCCGCGGCCGGCGCCACGGTCGCCGGGGCGGCCGCGCGGCGGGGGCGGCGGCACCGGCGGGAGGCCCATGCGCAGCGAGCGGTCCGGGCCGGTGGCGTCGGGACGCCCCGCGCGCGGGCCGGCGTAGGGGCGCTGCGCACCCACCCCGCTGTCCCGCCAGGTGTCGGCAGTGCTCGCCGAGGCCATGGCGTACCTCCCGGTCCGGACGTCCTGGCCCCTCCGGGCCGCTGTCGGTCCTCACGGTAGCGACGGGGAGCCGCCAGCAGGGGGAGTTGCCGGGCTCGACGCGCGACAGGTCGGCCTGTCGATTTGGCAACTCTGGGTGAGCCGCGGGGTGGGTGTGACGGGCGTGTCGCCCGGGCCGGGCGGGACGACCCGCGGGGAGGACGCTCAGCGCCCCTCGGGCAGCCGCCAGCGCAGCGGGGGAGCGGCGGCGGCGTCGTCGGCGTCGTCGGCGTCGTCGGCGTCGTCGGGGAGGGGCAGGTCCTCCGCGGCCGGCCGCAGCTGCCGGACCACCGCCTCGACCTCCGCCGGGACGGGCACCGGCGTCTCGCCGACGCCGAGGTCGTCGAAGCGGCGCGCGGCGGCGAGCACGGAGCGCTCGTAGGAGCCGACCGTCTCGTTGTAGCGGGTCAGCGTCGAGCCCAGCGCCGAGCCGAGGCGGGTGAGGTGGCCGGAGAGCGTGGTGAGCCGGGCGTGCAGCCGGCGGCCGGTCTCGATGACCTGGTCGGCGTCGCGGGCCAGGCGCTCCTGCCGCCAGGAGTGCGCCACCGTGCGCAGCAGCGCGAGCAGCGTGCTCGGAGTGGCGATGACGACGTCGCGGCCGAAGCCGTACTCGAGCAGGCCGGGCTCGGCCTCCAGGGCGGTGGTGAGGAACCCGTCGGAGGGGACGAACAGCACGGTGAACGGCGCGGCCGGGCGGAACGCGGTGGGGTAGCGGCGCTGGGCGAGGGCGTCGACGTGCGCGCGCAGCTGCCGGGCGTGCGCGGCGACCCGCTGCACCCGCACCGTCTCCTCGGTCGCCTGGGTGGCCTCGATGTAGCCGGTGAAGGGGACCTTCGCGTCGACGACGACCTGCCGGCCGTCGGCGAGGGTGACCACGAGGTCGGGCCGGACGCCGGCGCCCTCGTCGTTGGTCGACGACGGCTGCTCGACGAAGTCGCAGTGCTCGAGCAGGCCGGCCACCTCGACCACCCGGCGCAGCTGGATCTCGCCCCAGCGGCCACGGACGTGCGGCGTGCGCAGCGCGGTGACCAGCGCCGCGGTCTCCTGGCGCAGCATCGCACTGGTCTGCCCGACGGTGCCCATCTGCTCACGCAGCTCGCCGTGCGCGGTGGCCCGGGCCTGTTCCATGCCGGCGAGCAGCCGGTGCAGGTGGTCCAGCGACTCGTGCAGCGGGTCCAGCCCGGCCTCGGCGGGGCGGCGGCGGGCCAGCAGCGCGACCACCCCGAGGGTCACGGCCGCCCCCAGCAGCACCCCGAGGAGCAGACCGAGCAGGAGGGAGGCAGCGTCCACGGACAGCAGGGTGCAACACCCGGCCGACAACTCCCGGGAGGCGGCCCCGTCCCACCTCCCGTGGCCCCCCTGCAGGGTCCGCCGCGAGCCTGCGGGGGGCAGGGGGGTCCTCCTTTTCAGGCGTCGACGGGGACCGGGGCGTGTGCCGCCTCGTGGTCGAGCAGCCAGCGCTTGACCGGCGTGCCCCAGCGGAAGCCGCCCAGCCCGCCGTCGGAGCCGAGCACCCGGTGGCACGGGACGAACAGCGCGGCGGCGTTGCGGGCGCACGCGTTGGCCGCGGCCCGCACCGCCGAGGGGCGGCCGCAGCGGGCGGCGAACTCGGCGTAGGTGTCCGGCTGCCCCGGCGGCACGGTCCGCAGCACCTCCCAGGCGTCCTCGAGGAACGGCCCGGAGCGCTGCCGGACGGGGACGGTGTCGATCGCGCCGACGTCGCCGGCGGCGTGCGCCTCCACGACGTCGAGGACCGGCAGGTGCTCCACCCGCTCGACCCAGGTGGGCCGCAGCGCGCGGTGCACGACGGGCAGCAGCTCGGCGACGTCGCCGGTCCAGCCGGCGGCCAGGACGACGTCGCCGCCGTCGGGCCCGGGTGTGACGACGACGGTGAAGGGACCGGGCGGGGTGGCCACGGTCGCGTAGCGGGCGGACGGGGTCATGACGCACTCCGATCGGCGGGGGAGCGGGTGAACAGTGTGGGCGCCGCGAGCGCCCAGAGGTGCACCGCGGCGTACGAGCGCCACGGCCGCCAGCGCCCGGCGGCCTCGGCGTCGGAGCTGCCGAGGGCGGCAAGGGCGCGGCGCAGCGCGAGGTCACCGGGCAGCCACACGTCGGGGTCGCCGAGGCCGCGCATCACCACCAGCGCCGCCGTCCACGGCCCGATGCCGGGCAGCGCCAGCAGGTCGCGGGCGGCCGCCTCGCGGTCGCAGCCGGGGTCGAGGACCACCCGCCCGTCGGCGAGCGCGGCGGCCAGGCCGCCCAGCGTGCGGCGGCGGGCCCCGGTCAGGCCGACGGCGGACAGGTCGGCGTCGGCCAGGGCCTCCGGCCGGGGGAAGGCGTGCGTGAGGGTGCCGACCGGCTCGGCCAGCGGCGTCCCGGCCAGCGTCAGCACCCGCGTGGTGAGCGTGCGGGCGCCGGCGACCGACACCTGCTGGCCGAGCACCGCCCGCGCCGCCGACTCCGGGGCGTCGGGGGAGGCGGGCACCCGGCGGCCGGGCGCGACGGCGACCAGCGGGGCCAGCGCCGGGTCGGCGCCGAGGACCTCGTCGACGGCGGCGGGGTCCGCGTCGAGGTCCAGCAGCCGCCGGCAGCGGGGGACGGCGGCGCGCAGGTCGCGCAGGTCGGTGAGCAGCAGCCGGGCGGTCACCGCGGCGCCGCCGTCGGCGGCGGGGGACAGCCGGACGACGCCGGGACCGGCGGGCAGGTCGAGGACGCGGGAGAACGTCGTCCCGTCCCACTCCTCCAGGCCCGGGACCGCGTGCGCGCCGAGGAAGTGCAGCACCTCGGCGGCGTCGAACGGGGCGCGGGCGGCCAGCCGCAGGGTCAGCCAGCCCGGTGTCCCGCCGACCGTGCCCGGACGGCGGCCGCGCAGCTCGGTCGGGGTGCAGGCGAAGACCTCGCGGACGGTGTCGTTGAACTGCCGGATGCTGGCGAACCCGGCGGCGAAGGCGACGTCGGCCATCGGCAGGTCGGTGGTCTCGACCAGGACCCGGGCGGTCTGCGCTCGCTGGGCGCGGGCCACCGCCAGCGGGCCGACGCCGAGCTCGCCGACCAGCAGGCGGTGCACCTGCCGCTCGGAGTAGCCGAGCCGGGCGGCCAGCCCGGGCACGCCGGTGCGCTCGACCTCGCCGTCGGCGATCAGCCGCATGGCGCGGGCGACGACGTCGGCGCGCACGTCCCACTCGGGCGAGCCGGGGACGGCGTCGGGCCGGCAGCGGCGGCAGGCGCGGTAGCCCGCGGCCTGGGCGCCGGCGGCGGTGCCGAAGAAGGAGACGTTGGCGGCCGCCGGCGTGCGCGCCGGGCACGAGGGGCGGCAGTAGATGCCGGTGGTGCGCACCGCGGTGAAGAACCAGCCGTCGAACCGGGCGTCGCGGCTGGCGACCGCGCGGTAGCAGCGTTCGGCGTCGAGGGGGGAGAGCACGATCCCGAGCATGGCACCGGTCGGAGCCGGGGACCGGCGGTTTCCGGACGCGGCCGTGGACCCTCCGGGGACCTCCGCGGCCCGCCGTCCGTTGACCGGTGTGTGCAGACGCCGGAGGCCGCCCCGCCCCGGCAGCGGCAGGTGGCGGCCCTCGTCGTCGGCGTCCTGGTGCTGCTGGCGGCGTTCCTCGTGGTGCGCCAGGTGACGACGCCGCCGCGGTCGGCGGACTGCGCGGCCGCCGGGCCCGGGGTGCGGGTCGACCCGGCCGCCGTGCCGGGCGGGCCGGTCGCCGGGTACGGCGGGGAGCAGCTGGCCAACGCCGCGGCGATCGTGAACGCGGCCGCGGTGCTGGGCCTGGACGCCTGCGCGCAGGTCATCGGGGTCATGACGGCGATGGGGGAGTCCTCGCTGCTGGTGCTGGACCGCGGCGACGCCGCCGGGCCCGACTCCCGGGGGCTGTTCCAGCAGCGCGACAACGGCGCCTGGGGCTCCTACGAGGACCGGATGGACCCCACCACCAGCGCCACCAACTTCTTCCTGGCGCTGCAGGAGGTCCCGGGCTGGCAGGCGCTGCCGCCGACGATCGCCGCGCACCGCACCCAGCGCAACGCCGACCCGTACCACTACGAGCGCTGGTGGGACGACGCCGTCGAGGTGGTCAACGCCCTGGCCGGGCGGCCGGTGCTCGGCACCGGGACCTGACCGGGGGACCCCGGCCGTCCACCGACCGGTGGACGCAAGGACCCACCGCGAGGCCGTCCCGGCTGCCGGTGCGCGGCGACAGGCTCGGGTCGTGACAGCGACCTCCCCCGCCCCGGCCGGCACGGCCGCGGCGCGCGACGACGACACGGCGGTCCGCGTGCGCGGACTGGTCAAGCGGTACGGCGACCGGACGGTGGTCGACGACCTCGACCTCGAGGTCCGGCGCGGCGAGGTGTTCGCCCTGCTCGGACCCAACGGCGCGGGCAAGACGACGACCGTCGAGATCCTGGAGGGCGTGCGGCGCCGCGACGGCGGCGACGTCAGCGTGCTCGGGCAGGACCCGGCCCGCGCCGGCCGGGCCTGGCGCGACCGGACCGGCGTCGTCGGCCAGAGCACCGGCGGCGGCAACGCGCTCACCGTGCGGGAGACCCTCGAGCACTTCGCCCGCTACCACGCGACGCCGGTGCCGACCGGGGAGCTGCTGGACGACGTCGGGCTGACCGGGTCCGCCCGGACCCGGGTGGACCGGCTCTCCGGCGGCCAGCGGCGCCGGCTGGAGGTGGCGCTCGGCGTGCAGGGGCGCCCGGAGCTGCTGTTCCTCGACGAGCCCACCACCGGGATGGACCCGGTGGCCCGGCGCTCGTTCTGGACGCTGGTCGAGGGTCTGCGGGACCGCGGCACCACCGTGCTGCTCACCACCCACTACCTCGACGAGGCCGCGCACCTCGCCACCCGGGTCGGCGTCATCACCGCGGGCCGGCTGGTCGACGTCGCCCCGCCCGACGAGCTCGGCGCCGAGCTGCGGCGGGTGGCCACCGTCCGCTGGCTGGAGGGCGGTGAGCTCCGCGAGGTCACCACCCCGGAGCCGGCCGCCCTGCTGCGCGACCTGGTCGCGGCCTCGCCGACCGGCGAGGTCCCCGGCCTGACCGTCACCCGTCCCGGCCTGGAGGACGTCTACCTCCGGATGGTCGCCACCCCGGAGGGGCAGGACCGATGACCGCCGTCCGCACCACCCCCGCCACCCGTCCCGCCCCGCCCTCGGCCGCCGCCATCGGGCTGGCCCGCATCGGCCTGGAGCTGCGGCTGTTCGCCCGCGACCCCGGGCAGGTGGTCTTCTCCTTCGCCTACCCGGTGATCATGCTGGTGATCTTCGGGTCGGTCTTCGGCGACGAGGTCGTCGTGCCGGGGGTCGGCTTCCGGCAGTACTTCCTCGCCGGGATCGCCGCGACCGGCGTCATGCTGACCAGCTTCCAGGCCGTGGGCACCGCGGTCACCGAGGAACGCGACCGCGGCGACCTCGCCCGGCTGCAGACGCTCGGGACGCCCGCGCTGGCCTACGCGATCGGCAAGGCCGGCCAGGTCGTGATCACGACCGTCGTCCAGCTGGCCCTGCTGCTGGTGGTGGCCGCCTACGCCTACGACGTCCCGCTGCCCACCGAGGCCTCGCGGTGGCTGACCTTCGGCTGGGTCGTCGTCCTCGGCATCCTGGCCGGCACCGTCCTCGGCCTCGCGGTGGCCTCGTTCATCGGCAGCTCGCGGTCGGCCGGCGCCGGGATCCCCGCCTTCGCCGTCGTCCTGCAGTTCATCTCCGGCGTCTTCTTCATCGGCTCGGACCTGCCGGCCTGGATGGACCAGGTCGCGGCGCTGTTCCCGCTCAAGTGGATGGTGCAGGGCATGCGGTCGGTGTTCCTGCCCGACTCCGCCGCCGTCGCCGAGCAGGCCGGCAGCTGGGAGCACGGGACCACTGCCCTGGTGCTGGCCGCGTGGGTGATCATCGGTGCCGTGGTGTGCGCCCGGACCTTCCGCTGGCGCCGGGCCGCGTGAGCCTGACCCGCCGCCTGGCCGCCGCCGTCGTCCCCCCGCGGGACGACGGCGGCGAGCCGCTGCCCGAGCGCGGCTGGCGGGCCACCGTCACCGGCGTGCACGTGATCTCCACCGTCGTGTGGGGCCTGGCCGTGGTGTCCGCGACCGCCGGGGACGCCGTCGACGACGACCGGCGCGCGGCGGCGCTGGCGGTGCTGGGTGGGCTGGCCGTCGCGTACGCCGTCCTCGGCGTCCCCGCGATCGGCCGGGGAGCGCGGCGGCGGGCGGTGGCCTACCTGCTCGTGCTGGTCACCGCGTTCGCCCTGCTCGGCTGGGTGGCGCCGGGGCTGCTGTTCCTGCTCTTCCTCGCCTACCCCCAGGTCTGGTTCGCCGTCCAGGGCACCCTCACCGGCGTCACCTGGACCCTGCTGCTCGGGCTGGCCAGCGCGGCCGGCCCGGTGCTGGGCGCGGCCTCGGACCGCAGCGCCGCCGACGTGTTGCTCGAGACCGGCATCGGCATCGGCTTCAGCCTGGCGCTGGGCGTCTGGATCAGCCGGGTGCTGCACGAGAGCGCCGAGCGCGCGTCGCTGATCGCGCAGCTGGAGGCGACCCGGTCGGAGCTCGCGGCCGCCGAGCGCGAGCGCGGGGTGCTGGCCGAGCGGGAGCGGCTGGCGCAGGAGGTGCACGACACCCTGGCGCAGGGCTACACGTCGATCGTCGTGCTGTCCCAGACCGCGGCGGCGCTCGTCTCCTCCGACCCCGCCGCCGCCCGCGAGCGGCTGGCGGTGATCGAGGAGGTCGCCCGCGACAACCTGGCCGAGGCGCGGGCGGTGGTCGCGGCGTTCCGGCCGGTGGCGCTGGACGGCTCGACGCTGGTGGAGGCGCTGGAGCACCTCGCGGGCCGGTTCGCCCGCGAGACCGGGCTGCCGGTGCGCGTGGACACGCAGGCGCTGGACGGGGGGACCGGGCTGCGCACCGACGAGGAGGTCGTGCTGCTGCGCGGGGCGCAGGAGGCGCTGACCAACGTCCGGCGGCACGCGGACGCCACCGCTGTGGTGCTGCGGCTGGCGCGGGTCGGCGGGCAGGTGTCGGTGAACGTCGAGGACGACGGCGTGGGCTTCGACCCGTCGTCGGTCGCGGTGTCCGGGCTCGACGGCCTGCGCGGGCGGGTGGCGCAGGTCGGGGGCGAGGTCGACGTGGCCTCGGTGCCGGGCTCGGGCACCCGGGTGACCGTGCGGGTGCCCGGCCCGTGATCCGCGTGCTCGTGGTCGACGACCACCCGGTGGTGCGCGGCGGGCTGGTCGGCTGGCTGACCGCGCAGCCCGACCTCGACGTCGTCGGGGAGGCCGGTGACGGGCAGGAGGCCCTGGCGCAGGTCGCCGCGACGCGGCCCGACGTCGTCCTCATGGACCTGCGGATGCCGCGGATGGACGGCGTCACCGCGATCGAGCGGCTGGCCGTCACGCACCCCGGCGTCCGGGTGCTGGTGCTGACCACCTACGACACCGACGCCGACATCGTGCGCGCCGTCGCCGCCGGGGCGACCGGTTACCTGCTCAAGGACGCGCCGCTGCCGCAGCTGGCCGACGCCGTCCGGGCGGCCGCCCGCGGGGAGACCGTGCTCGCGCCGCCGGTGGCCGCCCGGCTTGTCTCCCGCATGCGGGCGCCCGCGGCGGAGGAGCCGACGCCGCGGGAGCTCGAGGTGCTCGCCGGGGTCGCGCGCGGGCTGACCAACGCCGAGATCGGCCGGGAGCTGTACATCGGCGAGGCCACGGTGAAGACCCACCTGCTGCGGGTGTTCGCCAAGCTCGGCGTCGACGACCGCACCCGCGCGGTGATGGTCGCCGTCGAGCGCGGCCTGCTCCCCGGCCCCGGCTCCGGCTGAGCGCGGGTCACCCGGCGGCCTCGAGGAGGGCCTCGCCGGCGCCGCTGCGCCAGTAGAGGACCTCGCGTCCCGACCGGCGGCGCTCGAGCAGGCCGGCGTCGAGCAGCACCCGCAGGTGCCCGCCGACGCTGCCCAGCGGCAGGCCGGTCCCGGCGACCAGCGCGCTGGTGCTGCGCGGCGCGTCGAGCGCGGTGAGGACGCGGGCGCGGTTGCGGCCGAGCAGGCGGACCAGCGGCTCGGGCAGCGGGGCGGGGCCCGACGCCAGGGTGCCGGTGACCGGGTAGACGACGGCGTAGGTGTCCGGCAGCCGCCAGCTCACCCAGCTGCCGCGGCTGTGCGCGGCGATGAACAGCAGGTCGCGGCCGCGGACGTCGCGCGGCGGGTAGGGGTGCGCGTTGACCTGCAGCCGGCCGTCCCGGAGCCAGCGGACCCCGGGCGCGATGCCGTCGAGCGCACCCGACCAGCCCTCGCGGCTCAGCCGGGCGGTCCGCGCGACGACGTCGGCGCGCAGCACCCGGAGCCGCCGCGGCCACTCGTCGCGGATCGTGTGCTCCCACGTCCAGCGCAGCAGGTCCGCGGCGGTGCGGGCGAGGCCGGTGCCGTGCAGCGCGGGCGGCACCGGTCCGGTGGCCACCTCGAGGTCGGCGCGGACGGCGTCGTCGTCGAGCGACTCGAGGGGGGCCAGTTCCTCGTCGAGCGCGAGGTCGGGCGCGGCGGGCGGCACGGTGAGGAAGTCGGCGGTCCAGGTGGCGCCGAACGCGGCGCGGAGCAGGGCGGCGCCGACCGGGTCGGCGTCGAGGCGGTCGCGCAGCGCGGCGGCGTGGGTGTCGCGCCAGGGGCGGTGCCACGGCGGGACCTGCCGGGAGAGCAGCAGCCGCAGCCCGGCGAGGGTCTCGGTGAGCTGCGAGGTGCCGAAGCGGGCGCGCGCCATGACGTCGGCGTCGACGATGAACTCACCCACCTTTCGACCGTAGGCGAAAGTGTGGGCCGGGGGCGTCCCGCGCCGCACGGTCCTGACGTGCTCACCTACCGGGCGCTGTTCGCCCTCCCGGAGTTCCGGGCGCTGTGGACCGGCACCGCGCTGACGACGACGGCCGCGACGACGTCGTCGCTGGCCCTGGCCACGCTGGTGCACCGGCAGACCGGCTCGGCGCTGCTCACGGCGCTGGCGGTGTCCGGCCCGTCGGTGGCGCAGGCCCTCGGCGCGACGACGCTCATGTCGGCGGCGGACGCCGGCCCGCCGCGGCGCACGCTGGTCCTCGTCGGGGCGCTGTCCACCGTGGCGCTGGGTCTGCAGGCGCTGCCCGGCCTGGACCCCGCGGTGCGGCTGCTGCTCGTCGTCGCCACGGCGTACGTGGTCTCGGTGGGGTCGGGGGCGCGCTGGGGGCTGCTGTCGGAGCTCGTGCCCGCCGAGGCGTTCCCGCTGGCCCGGTCGACGGTGAACGTCGCGGGCGGCGCCTTCCAGGTGGTCGGCTTCGCGGCCGGCGGCCTGCTGCTCACCGCCCTGACGACGACGCAGGTGTTCGTGGTGGCCGCGGTCGTGTCCGCCGCCGCCGTGCCGGTGCTCCGGTTCGGGCTGGCCGAGCGGCCGCCGCGCCGGCGCGGGGGGACCGGTCTGGCGGAGACGCTGCGCGGCAACCGCCTGCTGCTGGCACGGCGGGACACGCGCACGCTGCTCGCGGCGCTGTGCGTCCCGAACGGGCTGGTCGTCGGCTGCGAGGCGCTGTTCGTGCCGTACGCGGGGGAGCGGGGCGGCTGGCTGCTGGCGGCCGGCGCCGTCGGCATGACGACCGGCGACCTGGTGGTCGGGCGGTTCCTGACCCCGGCCGGCCGGCGGCGGTCGAACGCCGCGCTGCGGCTGCTGCTGGCCGCGCCGTTCCTCGCCTTCGCGCTCGGGCCGTCCGTGCCGGTCGCCGTCGTGCTGGTGGCGCTCGCCTCGGTCGGCTACGCCGCGTCGCTCGCGCAGCAGGAGTGGCTCGTCGTGCTCACGCCGCCCGGCCTGCGCGGCCAGGTGCTCGGTGTCGAGTCCGCGACGCGGTTGACCGGGCAGGGGGTGTTCGCGGTGCTGGCCGGGGTGCTGGGCGACGCCGTCCAGCCGGGGGCCGCGATGGCGGTGTTCGCGGCGGCGTCGCTGGCCGTGTCCCTCGCACTGACACCCGGGCTCCGGCGGGTGGCCGGCCGGGCGGCCGACTGTCAATGGCGGGCGCGGATCTGTTGACAGGCGTTTGACCTGCGGGTTCAGGATGCAGGCGGTCGTCGAACCCACTAGACTTCGTACATGTGTTCGGGTGAGCCGGGAGCGGTGACGTCCTCGAGGACGTCGCCGCGCTGGTCGCCGAGCGCAACCGGATCGACGCCCGCCTGGCCCGCGCGGTCCGTGCCGCGGAGCTGTCCCAGGCGCCGGAGCGGGACGGGCTGGCGTCGATGGCGTCGTGGCTGCGCGGGCACTGCCGGCTGTCGACGGCGGAGGCGTCGCGCCTGGTGCGCACCGGGCGGGCGCTGGAGCACCTGCCGGCTCTCGCCGAGGCGCACGACGCCGGTCTCGTGTCCGCCGACCAGGTCGCCGTCGCGGCGAAGGCGGTGACACCCGAACGCCTCACCGCAGCTGCGGCCGCCGGGGTGGACCTGGCGGCGGTCGACGCGGTGCTCACCGGTGTGGCGGTCGAGCAGTCGCACCCCGACCTCGTCGCGGTGGTGCAGCACTACTGCAACGACCTCGATCCCGACGGGCCGGAACCGGACCCGACCGAGGGGCGGTCGTTGACGCTGGCCCGGCACGCCGACGGCTCCCTCACGATCCGCGGGCACCTGGACGCGGTCGGCGGGGAGAGGCTGCAGACCGCCCTGGAGGCGCACGTGCAGGCCGACCGGCCGGCCGGAGACGAGCGCAGCCGCGCCCAGCGCCTCGGCGACGCGCTGGTGCAGGTGGCCGACAACGCCCTGGCCGCCGGGTCGCTGCCGCAGCTGCGCGGGCACAGGCCGCAGGTCGCCGTCGTCATCGACGTGGCGGACCTGGCCGATCCGCACGGGCGGCCGAACGCCGGACGGATGGGCTTCGGCGCCGCCATCTCCGCCGCCCGCGCCCGCTGGCTGGCCTGCGACGGGGCGGTGTCCCGGGTGGTGTTCGGTCCCGACGGCGCACCGCTGGACCTGGGCCGCGAGCGGCGGCTGGTGAGCCGCCACATCCGCAAGGCCGCCGAGCTCCGTGACGGGGGGTGCGTGTTCGCCGGCTGCGGCGCCCCGACGTGGTGGTGCGACGTCCACCACCTGGTCCACTGGATCGACGGCGGCGACACCTCGCTGGAGAACTCGGCGCTGCTCTGCGAGCGCCACCACACCAAGGTCCACCACGGCTTCCGGGTGGAACGACGACCGGACGGCCGATGGCGCTCCTACCGGCCTGACGGCACCGAGATCACCACCCCGGCACCCCTGCTCGCTCCCGCCGCCTGACCGCCTCCCAGGGGATCGACGGCGGTGCCTGCGGCGATGTCGCGGGAGGTGATGTGGGTCACAGGTGGCTACGCTCGCGCAGCACCCGGACCGCACCCGGAGGTGCCCCATGGACGCCGGTGTCGACACGCTGCAGAAGGCCCTGCAGATCAACCTGGACCTGCGCTGGTACGGCACGATCGCCGAGATCGGGGCCGGGCAGGAGGTCGCCCGGTGGTTCTTCCGCGCCGGCGGCGCGGCGGGCACGGTGGCCAAGTCGATGTCGGCCTACGACATGGCGGTCAGCGACGCCGTCTACGGCAAGGCCGACCGCTACGTCTCCAAGGGCCGGCTGCAGGCGATGCTCGACCGCGAGTTCCAGCTCAACGTCGACCGGCTCGGCGACCAGCGCGGCGACGACACGTCGTTCTTCGCCTTCGCCGACACCGTCGTCGCGCGCAGCTACCGCGGCGGCAACGAGTGCCACGGCTGGATGGGTGTGAAGTTCCAGGCCCACCCGCGCGACGAACCCAGCCAGGTCGTCGTCCACGTGCGGATGCTCGACGACGAGGCACCGCAGCAGCAGGAGGCGCTCGGCATCGTCGGCGTGAACCTGCTGCACGCCGCCTTCTTCCAGCACCACGAGCCCGACCGCCTGGTGGAGAGCCTGCTCGACCGGCTGACCACCGGCCGGATCGAGATCGACCTGCTGGAGATGAGCGGCATCGAGTTCCGGATGGTCGACAACCGGGTCATGGCGCTCAAGCTCGTGCAGGTCGGGCTCTCCGGCGCGGCCATGTTCGGGCCCGACCGGAAGGTGCTGCAGCCCAGCGAGGCGCTGCGCAAGAAGGCGATCCTGGTCGAGCGCGGCAGCTTCCGCCCGCCGACGGTGGTCAACCTCGACATGCTCGAGGCGGCCCGCACCGCCTTCGAGCGGGACCCGGCGGTCGCCGAGCGCGAGGTGCTCGTCCTCGCCGAGCTCACCATGGCCAACCTGCGCGCCGGCGGGGACGTCGTCGACCGGCGGGACTTCCTCGCCCGGGCCGACCTGCTCGCCGCCTGCGGCCTGCCGGTGCTGATCTCGGACTACCTGGCCCACCACCGGCTCGCCGCCTACCTGGCCTGGCGCACCGACGGCCGGATCGGCATGGTCATGGGGCTGCCCAGCCTCCTCGAGCTGTTCGACGAGGACCGGCACGCCGGGCTGCCCGGCGGCATCCTCGAGAGCTTCGGCCGGCTGTTCAAGAACGACCTGCGGCTGTTCGTCTACCCCATGCTGCGCGACGGCCAGGTGGTCACCGTCGACACCCTCGAGGTGGCCGAGCAGCTGCGGCCGCTGTTCGACTACCTGAACCGGCGCGGCAGCTTCGTCGGGCTCGACCACA
Source organism: Geodermatophilus sp. SYSU D00663 (assembly GCF_054050655.1). Lineage (NCBI taxonomy): Bacteria > Bacillati > Actinomycetota > Actinomycetes > Geodermatophilales > Geodermatophilaceae > Geodermatophilus > Geodermatophilus sp. SYSU D00663. The sequence goes on from NZ_JBJGZT010000008.1 coordinate 13,504, forward strand.
AGCCCGACCACCTGCCGATCCTCAGCCGGGACGTGCTCCGGCGGATCCCGACCGAGGACACCGGCTGGGAGGCGATGGTGCCGCCCGAGGTGGCCGCGCTGATCAAGAAGCGCGGCTTCTTCGGCTACGACCGGTCGCGCTGAGACCTCCTCAGGCGCTGCGCTCCTCGAGCACGGGCGCCGCGGCCGCGGCGAGGGCCCGGTCGAGGAGCGCGAGCAGCCGGCGGCTGACCTCGGGACGGCACTCCAACTGCACCATGTGCCCGGCGCCCGGGTAGACGGCGAGCTCGGCGGTGGGCAGCGCCGCGGCGAGCGTCCGGCTGTGCTCGACGGGGCACAGCCTGTCGGCGTCGCCGACGACGACCAGCGTCGGGACCTCCGCCAGCGCCTCGAGCGCCGTGGCGCGGTCGTGGTCGGAGAAGGTGGGCAGGAAGGCGGCCACCGTCTCGGCCGAGCAGGCGCGGTGCACCTCCATCGCCGCCTGCAGGTCCGCCGGGTCGGCCGCGCCGCTGAAGATCAGCCACATGTCGGCCCTGCCGACCGCGCGCGGCTTGCCGGCCTGCTCGGCCCGGACCGCCCGCTCGTTGAGCACCGGCAGGGCCCGCTTGACGACCTTCGCCACCGGCCCGGGCAACCCCCAGGTGACCGCGTCCAGCCCGCCGGAGCTGGTGCCCACGAACGCGACGCCGGCGACGCGGTCGCCGAACAGCTCGGGCCGCTGCTCGGCCAGCGCCATGAGCGTCATGCCGCCCATCGAGTGGCCGCCGAGCAGGACCGGCCCGTCCGGGGCGACCGCGTCGAGCACCTCGGCCAGGTCGCGGCCGAGCTGGTCGATGGTGGCGCGCTCCCGCGGCGTCGGGCCGGAGGCGCCGTGGCCGCGGTGGTCGTAGGTGACCACCCGCAGGTCCGGGCGGGCCTCCAGCAGGTCGCGGACCTGGCCGGCCCACAGCCGCGAGGACTGCACGTAGCCGTGCGCGAGGACCACGGTCGCCGTCGGCCGCTCGGCGCCGAACTCCTCGACGTGCAGGTCGACGCCGTCCTCGGTGGTCACGGTCCGGACGCGGCCGCGCAGCGGGGGAGCCGGCTCGGGGGCAGGGGCCTGGGCGACGGCGGGACGGGCGGCGCGGCGGCGGGCGACGACGGCCCCGGCGGCGAGGACGGCGAGACCGGCGGCGGCGGTGGAGGTGCGCATGGGGGTCGGGGGCTCCAGGGTCGGGCGGCGGCGAGGTCGGGCGGGGACGAGGTCAGGCGGGGACGGGGACGCGGGGGGCCGCGCGCAGCTCGTACGCGTCGGCGTCGAACCGCTGCATCTCCCGCATGAACGTGTACGTGTGCGTCGGCCACAGGGTGAAGTTGCGGCCCTGCTCGTCGCGGTACCAGGAGCGGCAGCCGCCGGCGTTCCACACGGTGTCGGTGAGCTCGGCCTGCATCCGGGCGTCGTAGGCGTCCTGCGCCGAGCGGCGGACCTCCAGCGCGCCGGCGCCGGTCTCCCGCATCCGCTCCAGCGCCGCGACGACGTAGCCGATCTGCGCCTCGATCATCAGGACGACGGAGGTGTGGCCGAGCGCGGTGTTCGGCCCGAGCAGCAGGAACAGGTTGGGGAAGCCGGCGACGGTGGTGCCGCGGTGCGCGCGGACGCCGTCGCGGTCCCACTCCTCGCGCAGGGTCCGACCCTCGCGGCCGACCAGCCGGTGCCCGAGCGGGATGTCCATGGCGCGGAAGCCGGTGCCGTACACGACGACGTCGACCTCGTGCTCGGTGCCGTCGGCGTCGACCACCGCGTGCGGGCGGACCTCCGCCACCGGCGAGGCGACCACCTCGACGTTCGGCTGCGTGAGCGACCGCAGGTAGTCGTCGCTGACGATCACCCGCTTGCAGCCGATGGCGTAGTCGGGCGTCAGCTTGACGCGCAGCTCGGGGTCGGGCACCTGCTGCTCGAGGAACGCGAGCGCCTGCCTGGTGACGAAGCCGCGCAGCCGGCCGCTGCCGGTCCACATGCCGAGCCGGGCCTCCCGCGCCAGGTACTGCCCGCCCCGGGCCAGCCGGAGCAGCGCCGGGACGCGTGCCCACAGCCGGTGCTCGCGCTCGGTGTAGGGGCGGTCCTGCCGCGGCACCACCCACGGCGGCGTCCGCTGGAACACGACCACCTCGGCCGCCGTCTTCTGCAGCTCCGGCACGAACTGCGCGGCCGAGGCGCCGGTGCCGACGACGGCGACCCGCTTGCCCGCCAGGTCGACCGAGTGGTCCCAGCGGGCGGAGTGGAACGACGGGCCCTGGAACGTCCCGATGCCCGGGACGTCGGGCAGGTGCGGCTCGACCAGGCCGCCGGCGCCGCTCACCAGGACGTCGGCGGTGAGGCGGCCGCGCGAGGTCTCCAGGTGCCAGACCAGCGCGTCGTCGTCCCACCGGCCGGAGACGACGTCCGTGTCGCAGTGCAGGTGCGGCAGCACGCCGTGCCGGGTGGCGACGTCCTCCAGGTAGGCGCGGATCTCCGGCTGCCGCGAGTAGACGTGCGACCAGTCCCGCTTGGGCGCGAACGAGAACGAGTAGAGGTGGCTGGGGACGTCGCAGGCGGCGCCCGGGTACTCGTTGTCGCGCCAGGTGCCGCCCAGGCTGTCGGCGCGCTCGAGGACGACGAAGTCGTCGATGCCGGCGCGTTGCAGGGCGACGGCGGTGCCGATGCCGGAGAAGCCGCTGCCCACGATCGCCACGCGGGTGTGCGCGGGCAGCGGGCCGGTGGCGGTGGCGTGGCGTGACGTCGTCGTCAGGGTCACGGGACCTCCTGGTCTCGGTGGTGTGACGAGCGTCGCACGTGTTCCACCCGAGCCGGCAGGGACCCGCCGCTCGTCGTCCGCGCTCCGGGCGGACCCGTAGGCTGGACTCCCGTGAGTCTCACCATCGGGATCGTCGGGCTGCCCAACGTCGGCAAGTCGACGCTGTTCAACGCGCTGACCAAGAACGACGTCCTGGCGGCCAACTACCCCTTCGCCACCATCGAGCCGAACGTCGGCGTCGTCGGCGTGCCCGACGAGCGGCTGGGGAAGCTGGGCGAGCTGTTCGACTCGCAGAAGGTCGTCCCGGCGACGGTGTCGTTCGTGGACATCGCCGGCATCGTGCGCGGCGCCAGCGAGGGGCAGGGGCTGGGCAACAAGTTCCTCGCCAACATCCGCGAGAGCGACGCGATCTGCCAGGTGATCCGCGTGTTCAGCGACCCCGACGTCGTGCACGTCGAGGGCAAGGTCGACCCGGCCGACGACATCGAGACGATCAACACCGAGCTCGTCCTCGCCGACCTGCAGACGCTGGAGAAGGCCATCCCGCGGCTGGAGAAGGAGTCGCGCAAGGACAAGGAGCGGGCCGCGCTGCTGTCGGCGGCGCAGTCCGCCGTCGAGGTCCTGAACACGGGGAAGACGCTGTTCGCCGCCGGGGTGGACCCCGCGCCGCTGCGCGAGCTGACGCTGCTGACGACCAAGCCCTTCCTCTACGTCTTCAACGTCGACGCCGACGAGCTGGCCAACGAGGAGCTGATCTCCGAGCTGCGGGCGCTGGTCGCGCCGGCCGAGGCGATCCTGCTCGACGCCAAGACCGAGGCCGAGCTCGCCGAGCTCCCCGCCGAGGAGGCCGCCGAGCTGCTGGAGTCGATCGGGCAGAGCGAGCCGGGCCTGGACCAGCTGGCGAAGGTCGGCTTCCGGACGTTGGGCCTGCAGACCTACCTGACGGCGGGCCCGAAGGAGGCACGCGCCTGGACCATCCCGGTCGGCGCCACCGCCCCGCAGGCCGCCGGTGTCATCCACACCGACTTCCAGCGCGGCTTCATCAAGGCCGAGGTCGTCTCCTACGACCAGCTCATGGAGGCGGGCTCCATGACCGAGGCCCGCTCCCGCGGCTGGGTCCGCATCGAGGGCAAGGACTACGTGATGCAGGACGGCGACGTCGTGGAGTTCCGCTTCAACGTCTGACCGGGTACGTCCGCACCCGGTCGCCGCCGGAGCGCTCGAGGCGACCGGGCATGTCACACGGAAGTCACCTGCGGAGAGCGCGGGGGCAACACTCGGACCGTCTACTGCTGCCGAACAGTGACCACTGTCAGTAGACGAAAGGTGTGCCGTGGACGTCGGCAGCACTGCATTCATCCTCGCGGCCACGATGGCGGTCGCGCTCATGGTCCCGGGCCTCGCGCTCTTCTACGGCGGCATGGTCGGGTCCCGCTCGGTCCTGAACATGATCATGATGGTGTTCGGAGCCGTCGCCGTCGTCGGCGTCCTGTGGACCCTCTTCGGCTTCTCCGCGGTCTTCGGGAACAGCTACGGGAGCCTGGGCCTGCTGGGGGACGTCACCGAGTACCTCGGTCTCGGTGACCTCGTGGCCGGAGACGAGGCGGCCGCCCTGCCGCCGGCCCTGGTGGCGGTGTTCCAGGCCCTGTTCGCCGTCATCACGACCGCCCTCATCGCCGGCGCGGTGTCCGACCGCGTCCGGTTCGGCCCGTGGCTGCTGTTCACCGGGCTCTGGGCGGCGCTGGTCTACTTCCCCGTCGCGCACTGGGTGTTCGCCTTCGACTCCGCCGACGGCAGCGTCCAGGGCGGCTGGATCGCCAACACGCTCGGCGCCGTGGACTTCGCCGGCGGCACGGCCGTCCACATCAACGCGGGCGTGGCCGCCCTCGCCCTGGTGCTCGTGGTCGGCAAGCGCACCGGCTGGCCCCGGCAGGCCCGGCCGAACAACCTGCCCTTCGTCGCCCTCGGCGCCGGGATCCTGTGGTTCGGGTGGTTCGGCTTCAACGGCGGGTCGGCCCTGGCCGCGGGCAACAGCGCCTCGGTCGTCATGCTGACGACGTTCAACGCCACCTGCGCGGCGATCCTCGCCTGGCTCCTGGTGGAGCGGCTGCGCGACGGTCACGCCACCACCCTCGGCGGGATGTCCGGCGCCATCGCCGGGCTGGTGGCCATCACCCCGGCCTGCGGCGCCGTCACGCCGCTCGGCGCCCTGGCCGTCGGGGCCATCGCCGGTGCGGTCTGCCCGCTGGCCATCGCGCTGAAGTACCGCTTCGGCTACGACGACGCCCTGGACGTGGTCGGCGTCCACCTCGTCGGCGGCGTCGTCGGCACCCTCCTGGTCGGCCTGTTCGGCTCCGCCGAGGCGCCCAGTGGTCGGGCCGGCCTGTTCTACGGCGGGGGGCTGGGGCTCCTCGGCATGCAGGCCGTCGCCGTCGTGGCGGTCGTCGCCTACTCCTTCGTCGTCAGCCTGCTGATCGCCCTGGTCGTCAAGCACACGGTGGGCCTGCGGGTGTCGAAGGAGGGCGAGCTCGCCGGTCTCGACCTGACCGAGCACGCCGAGGTCGCCTACGACCTCGAGGGCGCCGTGCACACCCCGGGGAGCGGCCCGACCCCCGAGGCCGTCGTCGCCTCGGCCGAGCGGCTGGTCGCGGGCTCCGCGCCGGCCCCGCGCACCGGGAGCGGCACGCCGCACTGACCGTCCACGGACGACGGAGGCCGGTCCCGCGCCGCGGGACCGGCCTCCCGCGTGTCCGGGGGTGAGGAGGATCAGGTCAGGTGGCCGTAGGCCGTGACGCTGAGGAAGCGGACCGGCAGCTCGACGAGCTCGACCGGGCCGTGCGGCCCCTCGCCGTCGAAGACGAGGGAGTCCCCGGCGCGCATCTCGTACCGCGCCTCGCCGTGCCCGTAGACCAGGACCCCCTCCAGCATGTGCAGGAACTCCGTCCCCGGGTGCTGGAACAGGGGGAACACCTCGCTGGCCTCGGTGAGGGTGACCAGGAGCGGCTCCAGCCGCTTGTGCTCGCCCCGCAGGGACCCCAGCAGCTGGTAGAGGTGGCCGACGTTGCTGCCGCGGCGGACGATCTGCGATCCGTGTCCGGCGGGTGTGAAGACGGCCTCCCGCTCGGCGTCGATGCCCCGGAACAGTGCGGTGACCGGCACGGCGAGCGCCTCGGCGAGGCGGGCGAGGCTGGACAGGCTGCAGGAGGTCTGCGCGTTCTCGATCTTGGACAGCATGGCCTTGCTCATGCCGGTCAGTCGGGCCAGTTCCGCCAGCGAGATGCCCTGCGCGAGCCGGAACTCCCGCACGCGCAGCGCGATGACGTCCTCGAGATGACCGCTCGGCGCGTCGTCGTGCGCGCCGGGACCGGGGGAGACCTCCACCCGGCGAGCCTAGGTCGCGTGCGCTCGTCCGAACCGCCCGGCGACGAGAACGTAACGGACGGGTAACCCGAAGGAGGGTCCACCGCTCGTAGCCTCCGTTTCACATCAGTGGACGACTCTTGGGGAGGACCCGTGCCCGTCACCGGCACCATCGGCCACGTCACCGGAGGCTCGCTGGGGCTGCCCAGCATGGAGGTCGAGGGGGTGCGCGCCCACATCGGTGACGTCTTCGCCAACCCCGGCGGGGCGGCGATCTGCAGCGGCTTCTTCGAGCTCTTCGCCGGCGCGCCGCTCGACTACGAGTACACCTACGACGAGATGAAGGTCGTCGTCGAGGGCGAGTTCCACCTCACCGACCTCGACTCCGGTCAGCAGGTCGTCGCGCGGCCGAAGGACGTCCTGTTCTTCCCCGCCGGCTCGCGGATCCGCTTCGAGACGCCGGACCGCGCGCTCGGCTTCTACACCGGCCACCGCTCCTTCGCCCCCTGACCGGCCGTGGGAGCCGAACACACGAGCGTCCCGCGCTGGCCGGCGAGCGTGCCGCCGGTGGACCCCGCCGGCCGCACCGTCTCCGTGCTGGGTTTCGGGGACCGCGGGCGGGAGATCGTCGCGGACTGGCTCGCCGCCACGCCGGCCGGACGGGTGGTCTGGAGCCTCGTCGCCGAGCGGGCCGACGACGCGACGCTGGCGGCCCTCGCCGGCCAGGTGCGCGCAGCCCGGGTCGGCTGGCGGCTCATGCTCTCCGGGCCCGAGGTCGACGTCCTCGCCGCCCGCGCGGTCGCCACCGGCCTCGGGCTCCTCGACGCGGAGATCCGCGCGGCGGTCACCGGCGCGGACCGCAAGCGCGTGCACTGCGCGCACTGTCGGGTCACCACCGAGGCAGAGGTCCCGGTCGGCGCCGAGGTGCCCTGCCGGGGCTGTGCCCGCCGGCTGCACGTGTACGCGCACGTCGCCCGGCGCACCGGCGCCTACCTGGGCTTCATGGCCGACGCGGAGGAGGTCGCGTGACCGCCGTCCTGCCCGCGCCGCCGACGGCGGCACCGGGGGAGGCCCTGCCGCCGCAGCTCGAGGTCGCCGCCGTCGCCGATGCCGCACCCGGCATCCGGACGCTCGTCCTGCGCCACCCGGACGACGCCCTCCTCCCGGGGTATGCGCCCGGGAGCCACGTGGTGCTCACCTGCGGGGAGCGGCGCAACGCCTACTCGCTCACCGGGGACGGCGCGCCGGGCCAGGAGTACCGGATCTCGGTGCTGCTGTGCCCCGACGGCCGGGGCGGCTCCGCGTTCGTGCACGGTCTCGCCGTCGGCGACCGGGTGGCCGTCTCCCGGCCGCGCAGTGCCTTCGCCCCGGTCGCCAGCGCGCGGCACCACGTGCTGGTCGCCGGGGGCATCGGGATCACCCCGATGCTGTCCCACGCCCGGGCCGCGGTCCGCTGGGGGCGCTCGTTCGAGCTGGTCTACGGCCACCGGCCGGGTGCGGGTGCGCACCACGAGGAGCTGGCGGCCCTGTGCGGGGACCGCCTCGCCGTGCACGAGTCCACGCCGGCGATGCTCGACGCCGTCGCCGCGGTGCTCGCCGACCGGCCGATCGGCACGCACGTGTACGTGTGCGGCCCCGCGCCGCTCCTCGAGTTCGTCGAGCGGACGGCGACCGAGCTGGGGTGGCCGCCCGCGCGCGTGCACGCCGAGCGGTTCTCCGCCGCCGACCTCGACCCGGGGGAGCCGTTCACCGCGCACCTGGCCCGCTCCGGCGTCCGGGTGCCCGTGCCCGCCGGCGTCAGCCTGCTCGCGGCGCTGGAGGGCTCCGGCGTCGCCGTCCCGAGCATGTGCCGCCAGGGCGTGTGCGGCGAGTGCCGTGTCCCGGTCGTCTCCGGCCGGCCGCTGCACCGCGACCTGTACCTGTCCGAGACCGAGCGCGCCGCCGGCGACGCGGTCGTGTGCTGCGTCTCGCGCAGCCTCGACGACGACCTGGAGCTGGACCTGTGACCACGACGCTGCCGCCACGGGTGTCCCGCTTCCCGTTCCCCTTCCCGGCCGACGCCTACCGCTACGCCACCAACGTCGAGCCGGCCCGCCGCCCGGTGGGGACCGCCGCGGGCACCTGGGGCGAGCACGTGATCGACGTCGACGACGACTACGCGCTCGAGCTCGCGGTCCGCCGGGACGTGCTGGCCGCCGATCCCTCCCGCTGCGCCCAGCTGCCGCACATGCGCGTCGCCGCCTGGGACGCGCTGGCCACGCTGCTGGCGGAGCTCGCGGCCACCCGTCCCGACGTGATGGCGCTGCACCGGCGCGGCGACCGGTGGCACTGGCGCAACGACCTGCTCGGGACGTCGTCGTCCTTCGTCCTCGGTGACGACGACTCGCTGCCCGGCGGTCCGCTGGCCTTCCTCGGCAGCCAGGTGCAGGAGGACGTCGTCCTGCTCGACCAGCGCGAGGGCTCGCTGTGGGCCGACGCCGGGCTGGCCACCTTCGCCGCCGACTGGTCGCTGGGGTTCGACGTCGGCATGCGCTTCCTGGAGGTCCACGGGCCGGTGCCGCGGGTCCACGAGACCGGCGTGGTCGCCCGCGCCGAGCAGTTCCTCATGCGCCTGCAGCCCGGCGACGCCTACCGCCGGACCAACTGGACGATGACCGTGGACCGGCGCCTGGACACCTCCACGGAGACCTACCCGGAGTGGGGCCGGGAGAGGCGACTCGTGGTCGACGACCCAGCGCTGCCCGACCGGCTGCACCTGCGGGTTGAGGTGCAGCACCTGCTGCGCCTGGGCGTCTCGAACGCCGTCTGCTTCCTCATCCGCACCCACCTGCTGTCCCTCCGCGAGCTCGCGGCCGTCCCCGAGTGGCGGCGGAGGACGGCCGCCGTGCTCACCGAGCTGCCCGACGACATGGCCGCCTACAAGGGCATCGAGCGCTACCGGCACGCCGCGGCCGCCTGGCTGGCCGGCGGCTGACCGGCACGGGCACGCCCGGCGGCCCGTCGTCCTCCCCGGGGACGGCGGGCCGCCGCCGTGTGGCCCGGCGCCCGCTGCCCGGGGACAGGAGGAAACAGGGATCTCCCCGGACGGTCACGTCGCGGAAACACGCAGCCTGTTCACTCCGGGGCGACAGAGGTTCACAGCAGTGAACACCTCGACCACCCGGGAGGACCCGTGTCGCTCACCGCCACCCGCCCCGAGGCCCCGCCGGCGCCCGTCGAGCTGCCCACCGGAGGAGAGCTGGCGCGCCGCGCCCGCGCCGACGGGATCGAGTTCGTCATGGCGCTGTTCGTCGACCTCACCGGCAAGCCCTGCGCCAAGCTGGTGCCGGTCGAGGCGGTCGAGGAGCTGGAGACCGAGGGCGTGGGTTTCGCCGGCTACGCGGTCGGCGCGATGGGGCAGGAGCCGAGGGACCCCGACCTGATGGCCGTCCCCGACCCGTCGTCCTACATGCCGGTGCCCTTCATCCGGCCGGGGCTGGCGATCGTGCACTGCGACCCGCACGTGGAGGGCCGGCCCTGGCCGTACGCGCCCCGGGTGCTGCTCAAGGCGCAGCTGGCCCGCGCCGCCGAGCTGGGCCTGGAGCTCAAGGTCGGTGCCGAGGTCGAGTACTTCCTCGTCGAGCGCGGCCCGGACGGCGCCCTGCGGCCGGCCGACCCGAAGGACACCGCGGCCCGGCCCTGCTACGACGCCCGCGGGCTGACCCGCATGTACGACCACCTGACCGAGGTGTCCAAGGCGATCAACTCGCTGGGCTGGGGCAACTACGCCAACGACCACGAGGACGGCAACGGCCAGTTCGAGCAGAACTTCGCCTACTCCGACGCCCTGACCACCGCCGACCGGGTGGTCACCCTGCGCTACCTGCTGTCGGTGCTCGCCGAGCAGCGCGGCATGACCGCGACCTTCATGGGCAAGCCGTTCACCGACCGGACCGGCAGCGGGCTGCACATGCACCTGTCGCTGTGGCGGGACGGTGAGCCGGCCTTCCCGGACCCCGCCGACCCCCGCGGCCTGGGTCTCTCCCCGCTGGCGTACTCCTTCGTGGCCGGTCTGATCGAGCACGCCTGCGGCCTGCAGGCGGTGCTCGCCCCGACGGTGAACGCCTACAAGCGCACCGGCGCCAGCTCCACCCGGTCCGGCGCGACCTGGTCCCCGCGCACGGCGTCCTACGGCGGCAACGACCGCACCCACCTGCTGCGCGTCCCCGACGGCAACCGCGTGGAGCTGCGCGGCGGTGACGGCTCGGCCAACCCCTACCTCGCCGCGGCGGCGGCGCTGGCCGCCGGCCTCGACGGGGTGCGCCGCGGCCTGGACCCCGGCGACCCCGGCGCCACCACCAGCAGCCCGCTGCCGCCGACGCTGCTGCACGCGGTCGAGGCGCTGCAGGCCGACCCGGTGGTCGCCGCGGCCCTGGACGCGGCCGGGCCCGGGGTCTGCGAGTACTTCGCCGGCCTCAAGCGCGAGGAGTTCTTCGAGTGGCACGGGCAGGTGACCCCCTGGGAGGTCGACCGCTACGTGACCGCGTTCTGACCCGACCGACCGACGAGAGGAACCGTCCTGCGATGTGCGGGATCGTCGGGCTCCACCTGCGGGAGCCCTCCCTGTACCCCCGGCTGGGCGAGCTGCTGACCGGCATGCTCTGCCAGGTCACCGAGCGCGGCCCGGACTCCGCCGGCGTCGCCGTCTACGGCGACCCGCGCTGGTCCCCGGTCGGCGAGGCGTCGGTCTCGCTGCTCACCGGCGACCGGACCGCCGACGACGTCGCCACCGCCGTGCGCGCCGCCTTCCCCGAGGCCGGGGTGGTGGACGCCGGCCAGACGCTGGTCGTCCACGCGGCGACCGACCCCGGCGCGCTCGCCGCCGCCGTCCGCGAGACCGTCCCGGGCGCGGTGGTCATCGGTGCCGGGGAGGAGGTCGCCGTCCTCAAGGGCGTCGGGCACCCGCAGGCCCTGGCCGCCGAGTTCGGCCTGGCGGCCGCGCAGGGCTGGCAGGGCGTGGCGCACACCCGGATGGCCACGGAGTCGGCGGTCACCCCCGCGCACTGCCACCCCTTCTCCGTCGGGACCGACCAGTGCCTGGTGCACAACGGCTCCTTCGCCAACCACGCCACCATCCGCCGCGAGCTGCGGGCCGCCGGCGCGGTCTTCGACAGCGACAACGACTCCGAGGTCGGCGCCCGCTTCGTCGCCGCCCAGCTGGCCGCCGGCTACGACCTGGAGAAGTCGCTGAAGCTGCTGTGCGAGCGCTTCGACGGCTTCTACACGCTGCTGGTCAGCACCCGCGACAGCTTCGCCGTCGTCCGCGACGCCATCGCCTGCAAGCCCGCCGTCGTCGCCGAGACCCCGCAGTGGGTCGCCATGGCGTCGGAGTACCGCGCCCTGGCCGGCCTGCCCGGCGTCGAGGCCGCCCGCATCTTCGAGCCCGAGCCGGAAGAGGTCTACGCATGGCAGCGCTGAGCACGACCGACGTCACGGTGGAGCCCGCCGTCGTCGACCTGTCCCTCACCGGCGTGCGCGAGCTCAACGCGGCCCTGCACGCCCCGGACGTCGCGGACAAGGCGTCCGCGTGGCGGGTCACCTCACCTGCCGGGCGGCACAACATCGCCGTCGGGCTCGACGCGGCGGTCGACGTCCGCATCGAGGGACACGTCGGCTACTACTGCGCCGGGATGAACCAGCTGGCGACGGTGACCGTCGAGGGCAACGCCGGGGTCGGGGTCGCCGAGAACATGATGAGCGGCACGGTGCGGGTCCGCGGCAACGCCTCCCAGTCGGCCGGGGCGACGGCGCACGGCGGTCTGCTGGTCGTCGAGGGCTCCGCGTCGGCCCGCTGCGGGATCTCGATGAAGGGCGTGGACATCGTCGTCGGCGGCGACGTCGGGCACATGAGCGCCTTCATGGGACAGGCCGGTCGGCTGGTCGTGTGCGGCGACGCCGGCGACGCGCTCGGCGACTCGCTCTACGAGGCCCGGATCTACGTCGCCGGATCGGTGAAGAGCCTCGGGGCGGACTGCGTGGAGAAGGAGGTCCGGCCCGAGCACCTGGCCGAGCTCGCCGGCCTGCTCTCCGCCGCCGGCATCGACGCCGACCCCCGGGACTTCCGGCGCTACGGCTCGGCCCGCCGTCTCTACAACTTCCACGTCGACAACGCCTCGGCGTACTGAGGGGGATCCCCGTGCTCCGCGAGTCCGCGACCTTCGACCGCGCCACCATCGCCGAGATCCAGCGCGCCGCTGAGACCGGCATCTACGACATCCGCGGCGGCGGCGCCAAGCGCCGGGTGCCGCACTTCGACGACCTGCTCTTCCTCGGCGCGAGCATGTCCCGCTACCCGCTGGAGGGGTACCGGGAGCGCTGCGACACCGACGTCGTCCTCGGCGACCGCCACGCCACGTACCCGCTGCACCTGTCCACCCCGGTGACCATCGCCGGGATGAGCTTCGGCGCGCTGTCGGGCCGGGCCAAGGAGGCGCTGGGGCGCGGCGCCAGCGAGGTCGGCACGAGCACCACCACCGGCGACGGCGGCATGACACCGGAGGAGCGCGGCCAGTCCAAGCACCTCGTCTACCAGTACCTGCCCTCCCGCTACGGCATGAACCCCGACCACCTGCGGGCCGCCGACGCGATCGAGGTCGTCCTGGGCCAGGGCGCCAAGCCCGGCGGCGGCGGGATGCTGCTCGGCCAGAAGATCACCGAGCGGGTCGCCGGGATGCGCACCCTGCCCATGGGCGTCGACCAGCGCAGCGCCTGCCGCCACCCGGACTGGACCGGCCCCGACGACCTCGAGATCAAGATCGGTGAGCTCCGGGAGATCACCGACTGGGAGAAGCCGATCTACGTCAAGATCGGCGCCAGCCGCACCTACTACGACGTCAAGCTCGCGGCCAAGGCCGGCGCCGACGTCATCGTGCTCGACGGCATGCAGGGCGGCACCGCGGCGACGCAGGAGGTGTTCATCGAGCACGTCGGCATCCCGACGCTGGCCGCCCTCCCGCAGGCGGTGCAGGCGCTGCAGGAGGAGGGACTGCACCGGCAGGTCCAGCTGGTCGTGTCCGGCGGGATCCGCAACGGCGCCGACCTCGCCAAGTGCATGGCGCTCGGTGCCGACGCCGTCGCGATCGGGACCGCGGCGCTGGTCGCCCTGGGTGACAACGCCCCGCACCTCGACGCGGAGTACCGGGCGCTGGGCTCGGCGGCCGGCTTCTACGACGACTGGCAGGCCGGCCGCGACCCGGCGGGCATCACCACCCAGGACGAGGAGCTCGCGGCCCGCCTGGACCCGGTCGTCGGCGGCCGGCGGCTGGCCAACCTCATCCGCGTGATGACCATGGAGGCCCAGGTCATCGCCCGCGCCTGCGGCAAGGCGCACCTGCACTCGCTGGAGCCCGAGGACCTGGTGGCGCTCACCATCGAGGCCGCCGCGATGGCCCGCGTGCCGCTGGCCGGCACGTCCTGGATCCCCGGGCAGGGCGGGCTGTGAGCGACCTGCGGGTCGACGTCGCCGTCGTCGGTGCCGGCCTGATGGGCTCGGCGACGGCGTGGCAGCTGGCCCGGCGCGGGGTCTCCGTGGCGCTGGTCGAGGCCTTCGGCGCCGGGCACGTCCACGGCAGCTCGCACGGCACCTCCCGCATCGTGCGCCGGGCCTACGCCGACCCGTTCTGGGTCCGGCTGACCGGCCGCGCGTACGACGCCTGGGCCGAGGCCGAGGACGACACCGGGACGGCGCTGCTGCGCACCACCGGCGGCCTCGACACCGGCGCCCGTCGCGACCCCGTGGGGCTGGCCCGGCTGATGGCCGCCGAGGGCGTGCCGCACGAGCTGCTGTCGGCGGGGGAGGCGGAGGCCCGCTGGCCGGGGATGCGCTTCGACGGGCCGGTGCTCTTCCACCCCGAGGGCGCGGTGCTCGACGCCGACGCCGCGGTCGCCGCCTGGGTGCGGCGCGTGCGAGGGCTCGGCGGGGCCGTGCTCGAGCGCACCCGTGTCCTCGCCGTCGAACCCGACGGAGGCGGCGCGCGGGTGGTCACCGACGGGCCGGAGCTGACGGCGGGCAGCGTCGTCGTCGCGGCCGGACCGTGGCTGCCCGAGCTGCCGCTCGGCCTCCCGCTCCCGCCGCTCACCGTGACCCAGCAGCAGGTCTTCCACTTCCGTCAGCGCGACCAAGCCGCCGCCTGGCCGACCTTCGTGCACAAGGGGGACCTGCAGTTGTTCGGCCTGCCCTCCGGCGCCGACGGAGGGCCGCGCCCGGCGGTGAAGGTCGCCCAGCACGACGGTGGCCGGCCGACGACGGCGTCCACCCGCGACGGCGTGGTCGACCCGGCCTCGCGCGAGCGGGTGACCGCCTTCGTGCGGGAGTGGCTGCCCGGCCTGGACCCGGAACCGGTCGCCCAGGGCAGCTGCCTCTACACCGTCACCCCGGACGAGGACTTCCTGCTCGACCGGGTCGGCCCCGTCGTCGTGGCCTCGCCCTGCTCCGGACACGGCGCCAAGTTCGCCGCCCTGATCGGGCGGATGGCCGCCGACCTCGCGCTCGGTGCGGCGGAGGTGGAACCGAGGTTCGCGCTGAGCCGGATGGGCTCCCTCGTCTGACGGAGGGGCTCCCGGTGACGCTCCGCCCCCGTGGGCCGGCGACCCGTGAGGGTCCGATGGGTCGCGGGGCAGGGCCGAGGCCCCAGGTCCCGGCCCGGAGGGCGCGCTGGCTCGCCGCCACCCGGTCGAGATGAGGCGTTCCGATGCCGAGGACGACGGGGGCTGTCCGGCTCTCCCCACCTCCGCCGCCTGCTGTCCTGAGGGCGGTGAACGTCGTCGTGCGGCCGCTGCTGGCGTCCCCGCTGGGACGTCGCATCGGGGGTGTCATGCTGATCGAGTTCACCGGCCGGCGGAGCGGGCGTCGGATCAGGGTCCCGGTGAACCTCCACCTGGTCGACGGCGTCCCCACGGCGTCCACGGACGCGCCCTGGCGGTTCGACTTCGACGGGGGCGCGCCCGTCACCGTCCGGCACCGTGGTCGCGTCCACGAGACCACGGGCACGCTGGTGCCGACGACGCCGGACGAGATGGGCCGGGCCGTCCGCGAGTCCCTGGACCACGGCGGGTCAGCGCAGCGGATGGGGATCAGGACGCCGCGCTGTCACCGGCCGACGGCCGCCGAGCTCGCGGGCCCGGGACCGGTGTCGGGCACCTCGGTGATCAGGTTCGACTCCACCCCGCTGCGGGCCGCGCCTGACCCGGCTCGCGGGCCCGGTGCAGCAGCCTGACCGCCGCCGGGTCGGGCGCCGCGCACCGGGCGGACGGTGCGCCGGGCCGCCCGACGGATCGTCGTCACGCCGGCCGGGCGGCTCGGCCGAGGACGGGCGCCGTCACCGCCGGAGGTCGGCGGGCTCGTCGAGCCGGCCGAGCTTGTGCGGGTTGCGCATCGCGTACAGCCGGCTGATCCGGCCGTCCTCGACGACGACGGTGATCGCCGTGTCGAACTCGCCGCCCGGGTCGATCCGCAGGGCCACCGCGCCGTTGACGAGCGGCGTGGTGATCTCCACGTCGGGCACGAGGTCGGCGAACCGGGACAGCGCCCGGGCCAGCCGTTCCCGGCCCGCGATCGGGCGCAGGACGGCCGGCGCCAGGCCCCCGCCGTCGGCGACCGCGACGACGTCGGGTGCGAGCACGTCCATGAGGCCCTGCAGGTCGCCGGCGGTGAGCGCGGCGAGGAACCGGTCGACGACCCGCTGCTGCTCGGCGCGGCTGACCGTCGTCCGCGGACGGCGCGCGGCCACGTGCTCCCGCGCCCGGTGCGCGATCTGCCGCACCGCGGCGGCCGACCGGCCCACCGCCTCGGCGATCTCGTCGTAGGGCACGTCGAACACCTCGTGCAGCACGAGGACCGCGCGCTCGGTCGGTGCCAGGGTCTCCAGCACGGTGAGCACCGCGATCGACACGCTCTCCGCCAGCTCGACGTCCTCGGCGACGTCCGGGCTGGTCAGCAGCGGCTCGGGCAGCCACTCGCCGACGTACTCCTCGCGGCGGCGGGCCACGGTGCGCAGCCGGTTGAGCGCCTGGCGGGTGACGATCCGCACCAGGTAGGCCCGCGGGTCGCGCACCGCGGCCCGGTCCGCCTCCGCCCACCGCAGCCAGGTCTCCTGCACCACGTCGTCGGCGTCGGCGGCGGAGCCGAGCATCTCGTAGGCGACGGTGAACAGCAGGCCGCGGTGGGCGACGAAGGGGTCCTCGGTCATGCCGTGGCGACGCCGTCCCGCGACGGGGCCGCCAGTGGCGGCAGGCCGCAGGACGCCGAGAACTCCTGCGACCGGATGCCGAGGGCGACGTTGCTGCGCGCGCTGGAGTTCATGAAGGCGATCCTGGCGGTCAGCTCCACCAGCGCGGCCGGTCCCAGCTCGTCCAGCAGGGCGGCCGACAGCTCGTCGGTCACGGCCGGCGGGGTCCGGCTCATCGCCTCGGCGTACTCCATGACCCGCCGCTCCAGCGGGGTGAAGACGGCGGACTCCCGCCAGCGCGGCACCTCCCGCACCCTGGCCTCGTCGAGCCCGCGGTCGTTCGCCAGGAAGTGGTGCAGGTCCAGGCAGAAGCCGCAGCCGATGGTGGCGGCCGCGGACATGGCCGCGAACGTCGCGAGGTGCGGGTCCAGCCGGTTCCAGGAGTCGACCTTGCGGCCGAAGGCCATCGAGTCCTTGAGCACCGCCGGGTGGTGCCACATGACGCCGGCGCCCTCGGGCACCTGGC
Source organism: Geodermatophilus sp. SYSU D00663 (assembly GCF_054050655.1). NCBI lineage: Bacteria > Bacillati > Actinomycetota > Actinomycetes > Geodermatophilales > Geodermatophilaceae > Geodermatophilus > Geodermatophilus sp. SYSU D00663. Next base: position 30,368 of record NZ_JBJGZT010000008.1, read on the forward strand.
CGAGCACCCGGCGGCTCATCGTCTTCAGCAGGGCCCCGTACAGGCCGGTGATCTCGGTCGCGGGGACCCGGGTGCCGCTCGCCATGTCTCCTCCAGGGTGTGCGGTGGCGTCGACATGGAGACACCGGCCGCGCCCCGCGTGTGACACCCCGGAGGAGACGGGGCGAGCAGCCTCCCGGCTACTGGCCCGACTTGGCGGGCGGGATCAGCGGGTCCGGCACCGGGCCGGCCGTCCCCCCGGTGGTCCGCGTGTCCGCGGCCGGGGTGGTCGGCGTCTCGACGTCGGCGTCCTCGAGGACGAACGCCTCCGCGACCGTCGGCGGGGTCGGGGGGACCACCGCGTCGGCGTTGCTGCCCGCGGCCACCGTCCCGGCATCGACGGTGCCACCGACGGTGCCACCCACCGTGCCGCCGCCCGTGCCGCCGCCCGTGCCGCCGCCCCCGGACGCCTGCGCGGTGAGCTTGTCGATGCCGCCCTGCAGCGGGGCGGGCGCGGCCTCGCGGGCCCTCTCGAGGGTCTGCTGCACCTCCGGCCGGCCCAGCAGGTCCCGTGCCGTCTTCGCGATCTGCTCGTACCGCTCGCGCCCGGCACGCGCGCCCAGCACGAAGCCGACCCCGAGGCCCAGTCCCAACGACAGCTTGCCCATGTCTCTCCTCCAGTCGCTCGGTGGTTCTGCCGCCGCTACCCAGGAGGAGACGGGCCAACCCGTCCCGGCGGGCCGCTCACGCCGGCACGGGCACCCGCCGCGGGCTGAGTGCCTCGAGCGCGGCGTCCAGCTCGGCCACCGGCCGCCCCGGCGGCAGGACGACGACGGGCAGCTCGGCACCGGCCCCGCGCCAGGCGTCGAGCGTCGCCGCCGCGCTGCCGGCGTCGCCGTGCAGCAGCAGCTCGTCGACCAGCACCTCCGCCCCCGCGGGCACCTCCCCGGGCCGGGCGGCCGGCACCGCGTCGACGGCGGTGCCGAGACCGGCGCGGCGCATCGTCCGCGGGTAGAGGGGGCCCATCGCCGTCAGGTAGGTGGTCAGCCACCACGACGCCGTCGCCCGCGCGACCGCCGGGTCGTCGGCCACCGCCACCGGGATGCCGGGGCTGACCAGCGGCACCGGCCGCCCCGCGCCCGCCGCGCCCTCCCGCAGCAGGGTGCGGCCCGCCGCCAGGCCGGACCGGGGGAGCAGGAACGGGTACCAGGCGTCGGCCACCTCCCCGGCCAGCCGCACGGCCTCCGGCCCGAGCGCGGCCAGGTGCACCGGGAGGCGCGGCCGCGGCGGCACGGCCAGCCGCAGCGGCCGCTGCCCGCCCGGCCGCGACGGCGTCACGCGCTCGCCGGCCAGCAGCGCCCGCACCTGCCGGGTGACCGCGCCGAGGCGGGCGACCGGCGCGGTGAACGGCTCGTCGTGCAGGCCCTCGGCGAGCTGCGGCGAGCCCGCGCCCAGGCCGAGGACGAACCGGCCGCCGGAGAGGGTGTCCAGCGACGACGCGAGCATCGCCAGGTGCGCGGGGCTGCGCCCCCACACGTTCAGGACGCCGGTGCCGAGCCGGATCCGCCGGGTCCGCGTGGCGATCGCGGCGAGCAGGACCGGCGCGTCGTGCGCCCAGCCCTCGGCCAGCAGGAACGCCTCGTACCCCAGCTCCTCGGCGCGGTCGGCGAGGTGCAGGACGACGTCGGGACGGGTCTCCATCGGGGTCACGCCGACGGCGAGCCGCCGGGCCGGTGCGGTCATGGTGCTGCCCTCCTCGTGCAGGCCGGGAGCGGGTCCGCGTCTGGTCGCGCTCCCGGGGCCGCCACTAGGGTCGGCCGCGCCCGTTGCAGTCCGCTTGCAGGCGAGGCAGCGATGACCGGTGCGACGCACCTGCACTTCCGGGTCCTGGGCCCGCTGCAGGTCGAGGACGGCTCGGGACCGGTCGCCGTCGGCGGGCACAAGCCGCGCACCCTGCTCGCGGCGCTGCTGGTCGCCCGCGGCGAGGTGGTGCCCGCCGACCGGCTGCTCGCCGCGGTGTGGGGCGACGCGCCGCCCGACGGCGCGGTCACGGCGCTGCGCGCCTACGTCTCCCGGCTGCGCGGCGTCCTCGGCGACGCCGCCCCGCTCCGGCACCGCCCGCCCGGCTACTGCCTGGAGCTCGACGGCGCGACGCTGGACGCCGTCGAGTTCGAGCAGCGCGTCCGCACCGCCCGGGCGGCCGCGGCCGCGGGCGACCCCGCGCGGGCGCTGGCCGACCTCGACGCCGCGCTGGCGCTGTGGCGGGGCGACGCGCTCGCCGAGTTCGCCGACGACGACTTCGCCGGCGCGGAGGCCGCCCGGCTGACCGAGCTGCGCACCGGCGCCGCGGCCGACCGCGCCGACGCGCTGGTGGAGCTCGGCCGCGCCGCCGAGGCGGTGCCCGAGCTCGAGGCGCTGGTGCGCCGGCACCCGACGTGGGAGCGGCCGGCGGTGGCGCTCATGCGGGCGCGGTACGCCACCGGGCACCAGGCCGACGCGCTCGCCGCCTTCCACGAGCTGCGCACCCGCCTCGACGACGAGCTGGGGGTGGAGCCCGCCGCGCCGGCCCGGGAGCTGTACCGGCGGATCCTCGTGCACGACCCCGCCCTCGCCGCGCGGCCGCCGCCGGGCAACCTGCCCCGCCGGGCCAGCGGGTTCGTCGGCCGGGAGTCCGAGGTCGCCCGGGTGCTGGAGGCGCTGCGGGCCGGCCCGCTGGTGACGCTGACCGGCGTCGGCGGGACGGGGAAGTCCCGGCTCGCGGTGGAGGTCGCCGCCCGGGACCGGGCGCGGTTCGACGACGGCGTGTGGCTGTGCGAGCTCGCCGCCCTGCCCGACGGCAGCCCGGTCGGGGACGCCGTCGCCGCGGCGCTGCGCATCCGGCAGCGGTCGGGGCTGTCGGTCGAGGAGACCGTGCTCGACTACCTGCGCGGGCGGTCGCTGCTGCTCGTCGTCGACAACTGCGAGCACGTGCTGCCGCACGCCGCGGCGCTCGTCGCCGAGGTCGTCCAGCGCTGCCCGCGCGTGGTGGTGCTCGCGACCAGCCGGGAGCCGCTCGGGGTCGACGGCGAGCAGGTGTGGCCGGTGCCGCCGCTGCCGCTCGCGGACGCCACCGCGCTGTTCGTCCAGCGCGCCCGCGCCGCGACACCGGACTTCCGGCTGGACCCCGCGGCCGCCGACGCCGTCGCCGCCATCTGCAGCCGCGTCGACGGCCTGCCGCTGGGCATCGAGCTGGCCGCGGCCCGGATGCGGGTGATGAGCCCGGGCGAGGTGGCCGCCCGGCTGGAGGACGCCCCGCTGCTCGGTGGCGGGCGCGGGCCGGTGCCCCGGCACCAGAGCCTCGTGGCCGCGATCGAGTGGTCCTACCGGCTGCTGCCCGAGGACGAGCAGCGGCTGTTCCGCGGCATGTCGGCGTTCGCCGGCGGAGCCGACCTGCGCGCCGTCCACGCCGTCGCCGACCCCGCCGCCACCGAGGACGACGTCCTCGACCGGCTGACCCGCCTGGTGGACCGGTCCATGGTGGTGGCCCGCAGCGGGGTGCACAGCCGCTACGGACTGCTGGAGACCCTGCGGGCCTACGGCCGGGCGCAGGCCGGGGCCGCGGGCGAGTCCGCGGAGCTGGCCCGGCGGCACGTCGCCCACCACGTCGACTACGCCGAGCGGGCCGGCGCGGGGCTGCAGGGACCGGACGAGCGGGCGTGGGCGGAGGAGGCCCTCGGCGTCTACGACGACCTGCGCGCCGCGTTCACCCGCGCCGCCGCCGACCGGGAGTGGGACCTCGCCGTGCGGCTGGTCTCGGCCGTGCCCGAGCTGGTGCACCTGCGGGTCGGCTACGAGGCCTACGCCTGGGCCGAGCAGCTGCTGCCCGTCGTGGACCCCGGCCACCCGCTCTACCCGGCCGCCGTCGGCGCCGCCGCCCGGGGCGCGTGGAACCGCGGCGACTTCGCGCGCGCCCGGGCCACGGCCCGCCTGGCCGGAGGGCGGCTGCCGCTGCCCGGCACCGCCCGCATCGCCTACCCGGGCGACGTGCTCGCCGACGTCGCGCTCTACGAGGGCGACGTCGGCACCGCGCTGGCCCACTACGCGGCCGAGGCGGAGCGGGCCCGGGCCGACGGCGACCGGATCCGGCTGGTGTGGACGCTCTACTACGTCGCCGTGTGCCAGGCGGTCCGCCGCCGGCCGGAGGAGGGGCTGGCCGCCGCCCGGGAGAGCCTCGACGTCGCCGAGGCCACCGCCAACCCGACGGCGCAGTCGATGGGCCGCTACGCCCTCGGCCTGGTGCTCAAGAAGTCCGACCCCGACCGGGCGCTGGCGCTGTTCGACGAGGCCGGCGCGCTGGCCGCGGCCGTGCACAACTTCTGGTGGCACGGCATCGCGCTGATGGAGGCGGCCGCGACCCGGGCGGTGCACGGCGACCCGGCGGCGGCCGCCCGCGCGCTGCTCGCCGTCATCGACCACTGGGACCGGGTCGGCGACTCGACGCAGCAGTGGCTGGACCTGCGCTACGTGGCCCGGCTGCTGCAGCGGGTGGGCGCGGAGGCGGACGCCGCGGCCCTGCACGCCTGCCTGGTGGCGGCGGGCAAGCCGTCCCCGCTCGGCCCGCCCGCCGAGGGCGCACCCACCGGCGACCCCCGCGCCGCGGAGGCGGCGGCGGTCGCGCAGGCCCGCGCCGCACTCGGCCGGGTCGCCGCCGGGCAGGCCGGTGCATGACCGCTGCATCCGCGGTGCACGCGGTCTGCAACCCGCCGGCACCAGCGTCGTCGGCACACCGCGGGGACGTCCCCCGCACGACGACGAGGAGCACTCCCGATGACCGACACCATCGACGCGACCGCCGACCGCGCGCTCAAGGCGAAGCACCGGGCGATGTGGGCGCTGGGCGACTACCCCTCCGTGGCCCGGGACCTCATCCCCGAGCTGGGCCGGGTCCTGGTCGCCGCCACCGGCGTGGGTCCCGGGGACCGGGTGCTGGACGTCGCGGCCGGCAGCGGCAACGCCGCCGTGCCCGCGGCGCTGACCGGGGCGGAGGTCGTGGCCTCGGACCTCACGCCGGAGCTGTTCCCGGCCGGCCGCGCGTTCGCCGCGCGCGAGGGCGCCGAGGTGACGTGGGAGGAGGGCGACGCCGAGGCCCTGCCCTACCCGGACGCGAGCTTCGACGTCGTCCTCTCCTGCGTCGGCGTGATGTTCGCGCCGCACCACCGGCAGGCCGCCGACGAGCTGGTGCGGGTGTGCCGCCCCGGCGGGCGGATCGGGCTCGTCAGCTGGACGCCGGAGGGCTTCGTCGGCGAGATGTTCCGGACGATGAAGCCCTACGCGCCCCCGCCGCCGCCCGGCGCGCAGCCGCCGCCGCTGTGGGGCGACGAGCGGCACGTCCGCGACCTGCTCGGCGACCGCGTCACCGACGTCGTCGCCCGCCGGCAGACCGTGACGGTCGGCGGTTACCCGTCGCCGGAGGCGTGGCGGGACTCGTGGAAGACGGTCTACGGGCCGACGATCGCGACCTACCGCAACGTCGGCGACGACCCCGAGCGGGTCGCCGCGCTCGACCACGACCTCGCCGCGCTGGCCGCCCGGTACGACCGCGGCACCGACGGGATCGTCCTCGACTGGGAGTACCTGCTGCTCACCGCGCGCCGCGCGTGAGACCACCCGGCCGGCGCCGGGGGATCCCGGCGCCGGCCCGGCACGAGAGGGGAGGGACGACGTGGTCGACGTCCTCGTCCGGCGCGACGACCCGCGGACCGTGCGCTGCGACCCGGGGGAGCCGCCGCGGACCGGGGTGCCGCAGGGCTCGGTGCAGTTCGCCGTCGAGCGCTTCGGGCTGACCGCGAACAACCTCACCTACGCCGTCCTGGGCGACGCCTGGCGGTACTGGGACCACTTCCCCGCGCCGGAGGGCTGGGGCCGGGTCCCGGTCTGGGGCTTCGGCCGGGCCACGGCCTCCGGCGTCGACGGCGTCGCGGCGGGGGACCGCTTCTTCGGCTTCTGGCCGATGTCGAGCCGGGTCACCCTCGAGGTGGCGGCGGGCCCGGGCGGCCTGGCCGACCGCTCGGCCGCCCGCGCCTCCCTCGCCCGGGTCTACGGCCGCTACGCCCGCGCCCTGCCCGAGACGGGCTTCCCGCCCGGGCTCGACGACGTCGCGGCGGTGCTGCGGCCGCTGTTCCAGACCGGGTGGCTGCTCGCCGACCGCGTGGCCCGCGAGGGAGCCGGGGTGGTGGTCCTGACGTCGGCGTCGAGCCGCACCGCCGTGTGCACCGCGGCGGCGGTCCGCGCGCACGGGGACCCGCCGGAGCTGGTCGGGCTGACGTCGTCCCGGCACGCCGCGGCCACGGCGGCGCTCGGCCGCTACGACCGCGTCCTGACCTACGAGGAGGTCGGGGCCCTGCCCGCGGACCGCGGCGCCGTGCTGGTCGACCTCGCCGGCGACCCGGACCTGCGCGCGGCGGTGCACCGCCGCACCGCGGGCGTCCTGCGGGCGTCGGTCGTGGTCGGCGCGACGCACTGGACGCGGGCGTCGTTCGCGAGCAGCGGCCTGCCCGGGCCCGAGCCGGAGGTGTTCTCCGCGCAGGACGCGGCGGCCGCCCTGGACCCGTCGTCCGCCCGCCGGATCGCGGCCGCGTGGCCGGACTTCGCCGCGACCCGGGCGCCCGGGCTGCTGACCGTCGAGCACCGCACCGGGGCGCAGGCGGTCACCGAGGCGTGGGCGGCGCTGCTGGACGGCGACGTCGACCCGCGCCGCGGGCTGGTCCTCTCGCTCTGAGGCCTCAGCCCGGCTCGGCGCCTCAGCCCGGCTCGGCGCCTCGGCCAGGCTCGTCCGCGGTCCCCGGCTCCGGTGGGCGGGGCGCCGACGCCCGCTGACCCTGCAGCTGCCGGCCGAGCTCGTCCCGCACGCGGTACAGCTCGGCCAGCACCTGCCCCCGCGCGGAGTCGCCGAGGGCGGCCGCCGCGCTCCGCAGCGCCGGGCCGTGGTCGCGCCAGTAGGCCCCGACCGCCCGCGCCACCTCCCCGGGGTCGGCCCGGTCCCGGCCGGCCCGCCGGAGCAGCTCCTGGAGCCGCTCCAGCTCCGCCGCGGCGGCCGCCGCGGGCTCGGGGTCCCGGGGGCCGGTCACGCCGCCGCCTGCTGCGCGACCGGCGCGGTGCCGCCGCCTCCGCCGCCGCCCCCGCCGATGCCCTCGAGCAGGCGGATGAGCGCGTCGATGAGCTCCTGCAGCAGGTTGCCCAGGACGCCGCCGAGGTCGACGCCGTCGAGCAGCCCGGCGATCGCGCACAGCAGGTTGCCCAGCAGGTTGCCCGGGCCGGGGATCGCCTCGACGTCGAGCACCACCTCGTTGAGGTGCACGTGCAGGCCCAGCAGGTTCAGGTCCAGCGGCCCGAGGTTCAGGTCGAGGATCGGGCAGGGGGTGGGTTGCGTCATCGGGAGCACCTCGGCTCTGAGGAACTGCCGCCGGTGCGGCAGGTGCCCGACGCAGGGCGCGCGCACAGTGTGGGAGCGCCCGGGCCCGCCCGGAAGGCACCCGGTCCGCCGCCCGGAGCGGGCCGGGTGTGCCCGTCACCGTGCGCGCTCGACCGCCAGCCCTTGGTGAGACGAGATCGTCCGTAAAGGGGTGCGGCGGGGCCTCAGCCGGAGACGGCGTCCACCACGGCGCTCACCCGGCGGGCGCGGGTCTCGGGCCTCTTCGCGTCGGCCACCGACCGCGCGTGCTCCTTGCGGGAGGTGTACGACAGCCGGTCGAAGGCCTCCCGCACGCCCGCCGCGGCCAGCGCCTCGGCCAGGTCCGGCGGCACCTCGACGGTGCGCTCGCCCCGGTCGAGGGCGACGACGACGTCGACGGTGTCGCCGATGGCCACCCCGAGGGCGGCCCGGCGCTCCTTGCTCAGCCCGATGAGGTTCTCGCCGCCCATCCGCGCGACCCGGCCCTCCACGGTCACCGTGCCGACGGTGACCCGGACGGGGAACGCCTTGGCGCCCCCGCCGAGGCCGGCGACCTGCTCGTCGGTCAGCACGACGGCGGCCGCCGGGCCGCGTGGTGCGAGGGTGGTGGTCAGCCGCAGCTCCTCGGTCACCGGGTCACCCTGGCGTCCCGGCGGTCGCGGCGGAAGCCCCTGTCATCCCCTCGGCCCACCGGCGGCCCGCTCGGCGAACCGCCGCTGCGCGTCCTCCAGCGCCGCGACGGCCTGGGCCCGGCGCTCCCACCCGCGGGTCTCGGCGGACTTCTCCGGCGTCAGCGCCTCGTAGATCTCGAAGAAGTGCCAGATCTCCGCGACCTGGTGGATGGGGACGTCCTCGAGCTCCTGCAGGTGCTCCATCCGCGGGTCGCTCGCCGGCACGCACAGCAGCTTCGCGTCCGGGCCGCGCTCGTCGTGCACCCAGAACACGGCGATGACCCGGGCGCGCACGAGGCAGCCGGGGAAGGTCGGCTCGCCGAGCAGCAGCAGGGCGTCGATCGGCTCGCCGTCCTCGGCGAGGGTGTCCGGGACGAACCCGTAGTCGCCGGGGTAGCCGGTGGCGGTGAACAGCATCCGGAGCAGCCGGATGCGGCCGAGCCGGTGGTCGTACTCGTACCTGTTCCGCGAGCCCTTGGGGATCTCGACGATCACGTCGGCTTCCACGGGCACCCTCCTCCGGCCGGACCGCGAGGAGACACTGGCCCAGGACCCGCTCCCCGGCAACCCGGCGGTCAGCGCAGGGGGACGAGGCCGGACTCGTGGGCGGCGATGACGGCCTGCGTCCGGTCCCGGGCGCCGAGCTCGCGCAGCAGGCTGCTGACGTGGGTCCTCGCCGTCTGCAGGCCCAGGGACAGCTCGCCGGCGATCTCGCCGTCGGACAGCCCGCGCGCCACCAGCAGCAGGACCTCCGCCCGCCCGGTGGGACGCGTGACCCGTTTGACCACGGGTGGTCCAGGTCACACCCGTCGGGCAGCGTCCCGAGACGGAGGAGGTCGGCGATGACCACCAGGGTGGAGAAGTCGATCCAGGTCGACGTGCCGGTCCGCACGGCGTACGACCAGTGGACCCAGTTCGAGGACTTCCCGCGCTTCATGGGCGGGGTCGAGGAGGTCCGCCAGCTCGACGACCGGCGCCTGCACTGGGTGGCCGAGATCGCGGGCGTCCGGCGGGAGTGGGAGGCGTCCGTCCTCGAGCAGGAGCCGGACCGGAAGGTCGCCTGGGCCGCCACCAGCGGGGCCACCAACGCCGGCGCGGTCCGCTTCGAGCCCGCCGGGCCCGACTCGACGGTCGTGTACCTGGAGCTGGAGTACGAGCCCGAGGGCGTCGTCGAGCAGGTCGGCGACAAGCTCGGCATCGTGGAGCGGCAGGTCCGGTCCGACCTGGAGCGGTTCAAGGCGCTCGTCGAGAGCCAGGGCCACGCCACCGGGGCCTGGCGCGGCTCGATCGGCGAGGGGCTCGACGTCGGCACGCCCACCGCGGAGACCGCTCACGGGTCGCGCGGGGACAGCGGCAAGGCGGGCGTGTCCGGGACGGCCGTCGCGGCCGGGGTCGCCGCGGTGGCCGGAGCGGCGGCCGCCGGCGTGGCCGCGGCCACCGCGGGCTCGTCGGGCTCGTCGGGCCCGTCGGGCTCGTCGGAGGGCGGGCAGCAGGAGGTCGGGACGGAGACCCCGGAGGGCGTCGTCCAGTCACCGGAGGTCACCCAGGTCGAGCAGCCGCCGCCGGATGCCGTCGTCCGGGACGACGTGCTCGTCCCGGAGTCCCACCCCGAGGGCTACACCGCCGGGCCGTCCACGGAGGGCGTCGAGCGGGGCGTCCGTGACGACGGCGACGACCCGATGATCGGGGGCGGCAGCCGCTGATCACCGGGTCACCTCGGCCGGTCCCGGTACGCCGTCGCCGAGGAAGGCGGCGAGGGCGGTGCCCTCGGCCTCGACGTCGTCCCGCTCGGCCGGCGTGAGCCGCCGCAGCGGCTGCACGGTCACCGCCACGCCGCCGTCGTCCCGGTCGCGGGTCGTCCAGGTGGCGGCCACGGTGCCGTCGACCAGGACGAAGCGGGCTCCGGTCACGCTCAGGCCGCGGTGCTCGTCGGCGATCAGGCGGGACCGGTCGTCGTAGCCGAGGACCGCGTTGTCGAACGCGGGCAGGAAGCGCACCGGCGCGGGCTCGTCGCGGTCGGGGAGGAGGCCGTCGGGGACGTCGAGCAGCTCGCGGCCGCGCTCGTCGCGGGAGGTCCGCAGCCGCGGCCGCAGCCGGGCGACCACCGCCGGGAGGCCGCCCAGTCCGCTCCAGGACCGCAGGTCCGCGGTCGCCGCCGGCCCGTACGCGCGCAGGTAGCGCAGCACCAGGTCGTCGAGGACGTCGTCGGGCGGCCCGTCCTCGACGTCGCGCCCCAGCCAGGCGCGCACCGTGGTGTTCCGGGCGGGGGCGCGCTGCCGCCACAGTCCGCGCGGCGGGACCTGCACCAGCGGCACCAGGCTGGACAGCGCGTCGCCGAGGTCGCGGGCCGCGGCGTCCGGCCAGCGGTCGCCGACCAGCCGGCCGACCTCGGACAGCAGCCGCGGCGCCTCGGCGAACCGCGGTTCCCCGGCCGCGGCGAGCTCGCCGAACTCCACGCCGGGCAGCCGGCGCCCGAGGGTGCCGCGCGCCCGGGCGACGAGCATCGACCGGTGCACCGGCCGCAGGCGCAGGCAGTCCCCGGCGGTGACCAGGTGCAGCGTCCGGCGCATGAGCAGCGTGCGGACGACGCGGCGCGACTCCAGCAGGTCGTCGAGCCCGGCCGGCCGGAACGCCGTCAGCCGCGACCACAGCCCGACGAAGGGCTCCTGCGGCTCCTGCGCCTGCAGGCCGACCAGGTGGCCGACCGCGTCGAGGACGCTGCGCCCGTCCCGCCGGAGCAGCAGCTGCCGGGCGAGCGTGGCGCGGCCGAGCGCGCGCCGGTCGAGCACCTCGGCTCCCCGGCGCGCGCCCACCCCCGCTGTCTACCGCAGGGGACCGACGGGATCAGGCGGCCAGCGGGTGGTGGTGGCAGCGGCCGCCGCTGGTGGCGCGGGCGGCGCAGGGTGCGCCGGCCTTCGTGACGCCGCCGGTGTCGCCGCAGCGGGCCGGCCGGGCGGCGGGCTGCTCGACGACCTGCTCGGCGGGCAGCGCCGGGCGGGGGAAGGGGAGGACGACGGCGTCCCGCGTCCGGACCGGCGCGGCCGGCTCGACGGCGGTGTCGACCCCGGTGTGGACGAGGGGAGTCGGGACCGGGCGGCCGGCGCGGCGGTGCAGCGCGGACGCGGCGGTCAGGCCGGCGGTGAAGGCGGCGAGTGCGGTGGCGACGTGGCTGGCGCGCATGCCCGGCTCATCGGCCGGCGGCGTCCCCGTGGGAAGGCCGCCGTCCCGTGCGTCCCAGCCGTCACGCCAGGTGCGCCTGCTTGGGCGCCAGCCCCCGCTCGGCCTCGGCGGCGACCTGCTCGCGGGAGGCACCGGTCGACGCCAGCACGACCGCGCCGACCAGCCCCTCCACCAGCGGCGCGGGGGAGAGGGTCACCCGCGACCGGACGTCGTCGTCGAGGAACTCCAGCGCGGTCTCGGCCGAGAGCACCGCGCTGCCGAGGTCCATGAGCACGACGACGCCGTCACCGGAGTCGGCCTGCCCGACCGCGTCGGCCACCGCGGCGGCGTCGGTGCCGAGCCCGCCGTCCTCCGTGCCCGCGGCGACCGCGATCGCCAGCTCCCGCCCGGGCAGCATCTGCCGCGCGAGCTCGACGGCGGCGTCGGCCAGCGCCCGGCTGTGCGAGACGACGACGAGGCCGACGCTCACGAGCGTCCCAGGGTCGCCGCGGCGGCCTCGACCAGCAGCGCCGTCGACGTCGCCCCCGGGTCCTGGTGCCCGGCGCTGCGCTCGCCGAGGTAGCTGGCCCGGCCCTTGCGGGCGACCATCGGCACGGTCGCGTCCCGGCCCTGCGCCGCCGCGTCCGCCGCCGCGGCGAGCGCGTCGGCCAGCGGCTTGCCCGCCTCCACCGCGGCGTCGAGGGCGTCGCAGGCCGGGCCGAGCGCGTCGACCATCGTCTTGTCGCCGGGCTCGGCCCTGCCCCGGGCGACCACGCCGTCCAGGCCCGCGCGCAGCGCCCGCGCGAACGCGGCGTCGTCGAGGTCGCCGTCGCCGGCCGCGCCGGCCATCCGCAGGAACAGCGTGCCGTACAGCGGGCCGCTGGCCCCGCCGACCTTGCTCACCAGGGTGGCGCCGGTCTTCTTGAGCAGCGCCGCGGCGTCGGCCGGCGGCGACTCGTCCAGCGTGGCGACGACGGCGGTCATGCCGCGGTCCATGTTGGCGCCGTGGTCGGCGTCGCCGATGGCCGCGTCGAGCGCGGTCAGCCGGTCCCGCTGCTCGTGCACGGACTCCGCGAACCGGCGCAGCCAGGCGGTGAGGTCCTCCGTGCCCACCGCCATGCTCAGGCCCCCCACCGCAGGCCCGGGGTGACCACCGGCGCGTCCCACAGCCGCAGCATCTCGTCGTCGGCCTGCAGGAGGGTGACCGAGCAGCCGGCCATCTCCAGGCTGGTCATGTACGGCCCGACCAGCGACCGGGCGATCCCGATCCCCGCCTTCTCCAGGATCGCGGCCACCTCGGCGTAGACCACGTACAGCTCGATGAGCGGGGTGCCGCCCATGCCGTTGACGAAGCAGATGACGCCGTCGGTGTACCTCCGGTCGGCGAGGATCGGCTCGACCAGCATCGCGGCGACCTCGCGGGCGGGAGCCAGCGGCACCCGGCGCCGGCCGGGCTCGCCGTGGATGCCGATGCCGATCTCCATCTCGTCCTCGCCGAGGGAGAAGGTCGGCGTCCCGGCGGCGGGCACGGTGCAGGAGGTGAGCGCCATGCCCATGCTGCGGCCGGCGTCGTCGACCCGCTTGGCCAGGTCGGCCACCTCGATCAGCGGCCGGCCCTCCTCGGCGGCGGCGCCGACGATCTTCTCCAGCAGCACCGTGGTGCCCACGCCGCGGCGGCCGGCGGTGTAGAGGCTGTCGGTGACGGCGACGTCGTCGTCGACGACGACGGTGGCCACCTCGATGCCGCTCTCGGCGGCGACCAGCTCGGCGGCCATCTCGAAGTTCATGACGTCGCCGGTGTAGTTCTTCACGATGTGCAGCACGCCGGCGCCGCTGTAGACGCCCGCGGTGGCCGCCTGCATCTGGTCGGGCACCGGCGAGGTGAAGACCTCCCCGGCGCAGGCGGCGTCGAGCATGCCGCGGCCGACGAAGCCGCCGTGCATGGGCTCGTGGCCGGAGCCGCCGCCCGAGACGATGCCGACCTTGCCCTGCACGGGCGCGTCGCGGCGGAACACCACCCGGTTCTCGTGGTCGACCCGGAGCAGGTCCGGGTGCGCCAGCTCCATGCCGCGGAGGGCGTCGGAGACGACGTCGGACGGGTCGTTGATGAGCTTCTTCATCGTGCACCTGACCTCGGGGGAGTCGAGCAGGGACCGTCCCGGAGGCTAGGGCTCATGTGATCCGCGGCACAACGAGGCGGTGCCCCCGGGTGCAGGACGGAGCCTGCACCCGGGGGCACCATGACGACGGGTCAGCCCCGGCCGGTGACGCGCGCGGCGGCCTGCTGGATCTGCCCGTAGTCGCCGTAGCGGGCGCCGACGACGTAGCCGGTGCCCAGGCCGGCCCCGAGCGAGGTGAGGCGGGCGACGCGCCTGCCCCGCTTCCGGATGCGGTGGCCGACCTCGGCGACCTCCTCGGGCACCGCCTCGACCGCGCCACCGACCCTGGCGGCCGCGCGGAGGGCGGCCTGCCCGATCTCGGCGCCGGCCTCGGTGGCCCGGGAGACCACCGTGGACGTGAGCTCCGGGAGGGCGTCGAGGGCCTGCTTCGCGGCCTCCGCACCGACGCTGGCGCCGGTCTGCAGCGCCTGGCCCGTGGTGGCCAGCAGGGGAGCGGCCGCCGCGGCGCCGGTCCGGGTCACCTCGCCGACGCGCTGGGCGGCGGTCGCCAGGACGGGCCCGGCCGCGGACGCGCCGCCGCGGGCGGCCTCGCCGACACCGCGGGCGGCCTCGCTGACGAGGTGCGCGGCGTTGGCCACGGCGGGTCCGGCCGCGGACGCGCCGCCGCGGGCGGCCTCCCGCACCGACGAGGCGGCGTCGGTGACCACCGGGACTGCCGCGGCCACGAGGTGCTCCACCCGCGCCCGTCCGGCCGCCGGCACCGCCCGAGCCTGCCGGGCGGCCTTCCGCCCGGTCCGCCGGGCGGCCTTGCCCCCGCGGCGGGCGCGGCGGGACACCGTGGCGGCCGGCTGCCGGCGCCGCCGCAGCACCGCGAACAGCAGGCCGCCGAGCGCCAGCAGCGCGGCGAGCCCGCCCGCGGCCCCGCCGGCGCGGGCGGCCAGCGACCGGCCCTGGGGCTCGTCGGCGCGGCCGAAGTCCTCGTCGCCGGGCTGGGCCACCGGTGGCGGTGGCGGGAGCTCCTCGTCGGCGTCCGGGGTGGGCAGGGGCGCCACCTCCTCGCCGGACACCGCCACGGCAGTGGTCGCCGGCGGCTCCGCGTCGGGCGCCGGCAGCAGGGTCTCGGAGGTCTCGGTGCTCGCCTCGATGCCGTAGTGCCGGTACAGCGCGGACTCCTGCTCGGTGGTCAGCTCGCGGCTGTCGCCGAAGCGCGGGGCGCCGTCGACCAGCCCGCGGTCGACCACCACCTGCACCCGGTCGCCCTCGCCGGTGGCGTCGAACAGCGGGACGACGACGGTCGTGCCGGCCATGTCCGCGTACAGCCACTCCGGCCGGCCGGTTCCCTCGTCGGCGAGCAGGTGCGTCACCGTGCCGATCTCCGCGCCGTGCCGGTCGACCACCGTCCTGCCGACCCAGTCGACAACTGAGTCCCGTTCGGGCAGTGCCATGGTCGCCTCCCCACTTCTCGGGGCCGGGCCGGGGTGGCCCGGCGCTGCCGTCCGGGCGGCCCTACCCCGCTGGTCGCGGCCCCACCCGTGCCGATCACGGGAGGTCGCGGAGGCCGGTCCGGACCTCAGCGGACGCCCTCCACCGGCTCGGGGGACGGCGCGCCGACGCCGTGGCGGGCGAGGAAGTCCAGGGCGGCGCCGGCCACCTCCGCCCAGCCGGAGTCGGCGGCGAGGGAGTGGCCGCGGTCGGGGAAGGTGAGCAGCTCGGTGACGCCGGTGCCGTGCCGCCGCTGGATGCGGTACGCGGCGCGGACGCCGGCGGCCGGCACGGTGCGGTCCAGCCCGGCGGCCACGAGCAGCACCGGCCCGCGCTCCCGCCGGGTCTCGACGGCGGCCTCGCTGCGCGGCGTGAACGCGGCGGACCCCGCCTGGAACAGCGGCCGCGCGGGGGAGGGGATCGCGTACGCGTCCCAGAGACGGTCGGCCTCCTCGCGCGGCACCGCGCTGGCGAAGCCGCGCGCCCAGCTGTCCCGCGTGTGCGCCCAGGTGCCCGTCCGCAGACCGGGGCGCGAGAGCACCGGCCAGGCCGTGCGCAGCTGCGCCGGCGGCAGCACCAGGTTGCCGCGGAACTGCGCGGGCGAGAGCGCCACGCAGGCGCGGGTCAGGCCCATCCCGTGCAGCTTCTGCGCGACCAGCCCGCCGAACGAGTGGCCCACCACCACCGGTGCCGCGGGCAGCCCCGCGATGACGTCGGCGTGGTGCTGCGTGACGTCGCCGATGCCCACGCCGGCGACCGCCCCGGGGTGCGCCCGCGCCTCCTCGGCGGTGGCCGGCTCGCCCGGCCAGCCCGGCGCGACCGGGTCGTAGCCGCGGGCGGCGAACAGCTCCAGCCACGGCGCCCAGCTGCTCGCGTGCAGCCAGAGGCCGTGCACGAAGACGACGGGGACGGGGGCGGCAGCGGTCACGGTGGTCCTCCGGGAGCGGGGTGCGGCCACCCGACCGGGCCGCGGACGCCGCGGACGCTAGGGGCGCACCCGCGACGGCGGCTGTGCCCTGCGTGACCGGTGCCGGACCCAGGCTGCCGAGCCCGCCGGGGCGACGGCCTTCCGCCGCCTCCCGCTCCCGGCCAGGATCGGCCCAGGCGACGACGCCGACCTGCCCGCCGACCCGCTGCCGACCCTGGAGGCCCCGTGGCCACCCTCGTCGACACCGACGCCCTCGCCGCCGCCGACCGCCGTCCCGCCCGGGTGGCCGACCTGCTCGAGGCGACGATGTCCTCGCGGATCCGCTTCCCCGACCCCTCGGCGCCCGCCCGTGCCCGCCTCGACGGCTGGGACCTGGCGGGTGTCTCGGTGCTGCGGCTGGACCTGACCGGCGAGGTGACCCTGCTGCGCACCGCCCGCCACGCGCGCGCCGACCCGGAGCCGGTGCTCTCCCTCGCCGTGCAGGAGACCGGCACCGCCCGGCAGGAGCAGTTCGGCTCCCGCCGGCTGGTGGCCGCCGGCGAGCTGTCGTTCAGCGAGGTGTCGTCGCCCTACGAGTACGCCTGGTCCGGGCGGGGCGTGTGCCGGGCGCTGCGCATCCCGGCCGCCTCCCTCGGCCTGCCGATCGACACCGTCCGGCGGGCCCTGCCGGTCGCCACGCGCAGCCCTCTCCACGGCCTGGTGCGCGCGCACGTCACCCGGCTGACCCGCGACGTCGCGCTGCTGGCCGCGGAGCCGCTGGTGCACTCGCTGGCGTCGGCGACGGTCGACCTGGCCCGCGCGCTGCTGGCCTCGGCCGCCGACGGCGCCCGCGGTGCCGACGACGTGCTCGGCGAGACGTTGCCGGCCCGGGTGCGCGGCTACGTGCGCCGGCACCTGACCGAGCCGGACCTGGACGCCGAGCGCATCGCGCGGGCGCACGCGGTGTCGGTGCGGCAGCTGTACCGGATCTGCGCCGCGGCCGGGTTCAGCCTCGAGCAGGAGGTCATCGCGCAGCGGCTGGAGGGCGCCCGGGCCGAGCTGGCCCGGCCGGGCGACCGCTCGATCGCCGCGGTCGCCCGGCGCTGGGGCTTCACCGACGCCTCCTACTTCGCCCGCCGGTTCCGGGCGGGGTACGGCGTCAGCCCGCGGGAGTGGCGGGACCGCTCACGGGCGGGGGCCGCCCCCGGCTGACCGCGGGCGGGTGCGCCGGCGCCGCACCCCGGGCGCCGGAACGCGGCCCGGGCGCACCCGCTCAGCCGTCGCGGCCGACGACGGCGGAGACCAGCAGCAGCTTGACCAGCCAGTCGCCGGCGTGGATCGCGGCCTGCTGCCAGGGCACCTTCTCGTGGACGACCGAGCCGGTGAGCAGGACCAGCGGGAACGCCGCCCACAGCCCGGCGCCGAGCGTGAGCGCCGCGCGCGGGCCGCGGGCCGGCAGCCGGTCGGCGAGCACCGACACCGCGGCCGCCACCACCCCGCTGCGCGCCAGCTCCACCGGCGCGACCGCCGCCGGGGACGGGCCGGGCTGCGCGTAGGCCTCGTCGAGGCGGGCCAGCCGCTCGCCGAAGGCCGTGTACCAGGCCGAGCTCGCCACGAACGCGGCCGCGGACGCGACCGCGACCCGCCCCGGCGACACCGCGCTCACCGGGTCCCGATCCGCTCGAGCAGGTGCACCTCGACCTCGTCGCCGGCCTGCTTGCCGATGGCCCGCCGGATCGCCGCGGCCACCGGCAGCTCGCGCGTGCCGAACACCCGCACCGACTCCGGCCACACCGGGCAGGTCCACCCGCCGGGTGCCGGGCTCCTCCGCAGGGTCGCCCTGAACCGCTCGTCCACCGTCCGCCTCCTCGCCGTGGGGTGCAGGGGAGACCGCCGCCGGCCCCCGCACTCATCGCTCAGCCGCTGCGGGTCGTCAGCAGCGACACCTCGGCGACGTTCGTCGTCGGCGGCAGGGTGAGGGTGAACAGCACGGTCTGCGCGACGTCCTCGGGGAGCAGCGCGGTCCCGCCGTCGGCCGCGGCGGCGGGGGACACCCAGCCGACGGCGACGTGCCGCACCCGCACCAGGGTGCCGCCGAGCTCCAGCCGCAGCGTGCGGGCGAGCTGGGCGGCGCCGGCGGCCGTGGCGGCGTGCACGGCGAACGCCGGCACCAGCTCCGACGCCGCCGCCGACCCGACCAGCACCAGGTCGGCGGCGGAGTCGTTGGCCGCCGCGGTCAGCAGGTCGTCGAGGAACGCGCGCGCCGCCAGCACCGCGTCGCCGGCGCCCTGCTCGATGACCTCCGCCCACCGCTCGGCCGGTGACAGCCCGAACGGGCCCCCACCGACGCCGCCCAGCACGGCCACCACCAGGTCGACGCCGCCCAGCCGCTCGCGCACGCCGTCGGCGGCCGCGAGCACCTCCCGCGCGGAGGCCACCTGCTCGACCACCGCTCCCGCCGCGGCCAGTTCGGCGACCACCGCGTCGGCGATCAGCGGCAGCCCGATGACGACGGCGCGGCGGCCGGCGACCGGCCGCACCCTCCCCGGCGCGGTCACGCCACCGGCTCCGCGTCGGCGGTCTCGCGCACCGCCGGCGAGCGCACCGGCAGCGCGTCCTCGGCCGGCGCGTCCGCCGGGGCGGCCGCCCGCACCCGCGACCGCCCGGCGGTCTGCTCCAGCGCCGTCCGCATCGGCCCGACGTCGAGCGGGCCGTCGTAGAGCTGGCCGTTGACGAAGAAGCGCGGCGGCTCGTCCAGGCCCATCGCGCGGGCGTCGTCGTCGTCCTCGCGGACGCGCGCGGCGTGCGCGCCGGAGGCGACGGCGTCGTCGACCCGGGCGAGGTTCAGCCCGGCGTCGACGGCGCAGCGCCGGATCGCCCGGTCGTCCAGCCGCCCGGCCCGGGCGGCCAGCGCGTCGTGCATCGGCCAGAACCGCGACTGGGCGTCGGCGGCCTCGGCCGCCTCGGCGGCACGGGCCGACACCGGGTCGTCGGTGAGCAGGTGGCGGTAGACGAAGACCAGGTCGTCGCCGAGGACCTGCCGCAGCTCGTCGACCACCTCGGCGGTGCGCCCGGCGTTGGTGAACACGAACGAGGCGTGGACGACGAGCTCCATCGGCGCGCCGACGCGGCCGCGGACGTGGTCGCGCGTGGCGCTCACCGGCCGCGCCAGCCGCTGCCGGCCGGGCAGCCGGGACCGGTCCACCGCCCGGACGACGGCGACCGCGCCCAGCGCCAGCAGCGCGGCGAGGACCGACGCGGCCAACACGCCGATCCGGGCCTGCGCGGCCAGCGCCTCGTCGTCGAGGGTCAGGTCGATGATGAACAGCGAGATCGTGAAGCCGATCCCGCTGAGCACGCCGGCGGCGAACACGTGCCGCGGGAACAGCCCCGAGGGCAGCCGGCCGATCCCGAGCCGGACGGCGGCCAGCGACGCGGTGGTCACGCCCAGCACCTTGCCGACGACGAGCCCGATGACGACCGCCCAGGTCAGGCCGGAGGTCGCGGCGGCGGACAGCGTCTCGGCGCTGAGCACGACGCCGGCGTTGGCCAGCGCGAACACCGGGACGACGGCGAGGTTGACCCACGGCCGGAACAGCCGCTGCCCGCGCTCGTTGACCGACACCGACCGGGTCAGGCTGAGCACCGCGCGGTGCGCCCCGCTGGAGGTCGGCGTCCGCCCGTAGTCCCGGGCCGCGGCCTCGGCGGCGTCGACCTCCTCCGCGCTGGGCGGGTACACCGGCAGCAGCAGGCCGATCGCGACGCCGGCCACCGTCGGGTGCACGCCGGACGCGAGCACGCCCAGCCAGACCGGCACCGCGACGAGCAGGTAGGCCCCGCCGCGCCAGACGCGCATCCGCCGCAGCCAGACCACCGCGACCAGCCCCACGGCGGCCACCGCCAGCGGCAGGATCGTGAGGTCCTCGGTGTAGGCGACGGCGATGACGGCCAGCGCGCCGACGTCGTCGACCACCGACAGCGCGAGCACGAACGCGCGCAGGTTGACCGGCACCGCCCGGCCCACGACCGCCAGCAGGCCGAGCACGAACGCGGTGTCGGTGGAGATCACCACGCCCCAGGCGGCGCGCGCCTCGCCGGCCTGGTCGCTGAGCCCGGTCACCGCGAGGAAGACCAGGGCGGGCACGACCAGGCCGGCCAGCGCGGCGACGACCGGGATGCGGATGCGGCGGGTGTCGCGGAACTCGCCGAGCACCAGGTCCCGCTTGACCTCAAGGCTGATCAGGCAGAAGAACAGCGCCATCAGCGCGTCGTTGACCCAGTGCCGCAGGTCCATCTCGAGGACCGTGTCGCCCAGGCTGACGGCGAACGGCGTGTGCCAGGTCTCCTCGTAGGTCGAGCCCGGCACGTTGGCCCACACCAGCGCCACCAGCGTCGCGACCAGCAGCACGGCGGCGGCCGCGGCGTCGGAGTCGGCGAGCCGGAGCACGCGCCCGAGCGCCGAGGGCCGCTCCAGCTCGCCCCGCGGGGTGCCCCTCACCGGACCCCCGTCCCGCGCCGCGTGGGCAGGTAGGGGTCCTGGCGGGTGGGCAGCACGAGCAGCTCGGCGACGTTGACCCGCGGCGGCAGGCCGGCGCCGAACAGCACGGTGCGGGCCACGTCGTCGGGGTCCATCGGGACGACGACCTCGCGGTGCTCGGCCCAGCCGCGCGCGGTGCCGTCGTGGCTGATCTCGGAGCCGAGGTCGGTGTCGGTGAGGCCGGGGGCGACCACGTGCACGCGCACGCCGCGGCGGCCGTACTCGGCGCGCAGCGCCCGGGCCAGCTGGGCGACCGCGGCCTCCACCGCCGAGTAGACGGCGTAGCCGGGGAAGCGCACCTGGCCGGCGAGCGCGCCGATGAGGAACAGGTCGGCCGGGCGGCCGGTCCCGGCGGTGGCCAGCAGGTCGCGGGCGAAGGTCTGTGCGGTCCGGAGGATGCCGCCGAGGTTGACGTCGATCATCTCGATCCACTCGGCGGGCACGCCGTCCTCGAACGGCGCGCCGGTGAGCACACCGGCGCCGGCCACGACCAGGTCGGCCGGGCCGAACCGGTCGTGCAGGGCGTCGAGGGCGTCGGCGAGGTCGAGCCCGTCGGAGACGTCGGCGGCGACGGTGAGGGTGCGGGCGGGGTCGGCGGTGCTGTCGGCGACGGCCTGCAGGCGGTCACCGCGGCGGCCCAGGAGCGCGACGCGGCAGCCGGCGGCCACCAGCGAGCGGGCGGTCGCGGCGCCGATGCCGCTGCTGGCGCCGGTGACGACGGCGACCCTGCCGTCGAGCGCGCCCGGGGCCGGCCGGAGGGCCGGGGAGGGTGAGGACACGGTTCCCCTCTCGGAGGTCAGCGGGGGACCCGCCGATCATGCCGTCCCGGGGGCGTCCTGGTCGATGCGCGCGGCGAGGCAGCGCAGCCGGCCGGGCACGGACGTCACCAGTCGCCGTCCGGAGGGGTGAACTGGCTGACGGTGAGCTCGGCGCCCTGCGGGTCGCGCAGCAGGGCGGTGCGGGTCCAGGTGCCCTCGGCGGTGCGCAGCACGGTGGCGCCGAGCCGCTCGGCGGTGGCCGCGCACGCGTCCCGGTCGGCGACGGTGACCACGACGTGCCAGTGCGGCGGCTCGTCGGCGGTGACCAGCAGGCCGCCGATGACGTCGGCGAAGCCGGGCGGCGCGGACGCCTGCCGCTCGCGGATGCCCGGGTCGACGGTCGCGGCCAGGTGGTCGCCGTAGCCGGGGACCTGCAGCATCGTGCCGGCGTCCTGGGCCATGTCGACGTCCCGCCAGCCGAACAGCGGCCGGTAGAAGGCCATCGCGGCCGCGCGGTCGGGGGTGTGCAGGTCCGAGAAGTTCCAGGTGCCCGGCACGTTGGTGAGCTGGGCGCCCGGGCGCCGGCGGGCCTGCCACAGCCGGAACGCCGCCCCCTGCGGGTCCAGGCAGGTCGCCGTCCGCCCGCCGGGCCCGGCGTCCTCGGGGCCGGAGAGCACCGTGCCGCCCAGCCCGGGCACCGCGGCGGCGGTCGCGTCGGCGTCGTCGACCGCGACGTAGGTGTTCCAGGCCGGCGGGCCGTCGCCCGGCGCGACGGCGGCGACGTCCCGCCCGTCCAGCGTCGCGACGAGGTAGGAGCCGGGCGCGCCGGGCGGCACCGCGTCGGTGAACTCCCAGCCGAGGAGGGCGCCGTAGAAGGCGGCCGCGGCGGCCGGGTCGGGCTGCTCGGTGTCGATCCAGCAGGTCACGCCGTGCGGGTACGTGCGGATCACGACGGCCTCCGGTCGATGGCCGCGCGCATCGTGGCGGCGCCGGCCTCCATCGCCCGGTCCAGGCGGTCCCGCACGCCGTGCGGCAGGACGTCGACCACCCACTCGAGCCGGGTGCCGGCGCCGTCGGGGAGGACCTCCACCGAGGCGTTGTGGTGGGTGGCCCCCAGCGGCGAGTCGACGGCGGTGTGGACGAGCCGGCGCCGGTCGTCGTCGACGTCGACCAGCGGCTCGCGCTGCACCGTGCCGTCGGCGAAGGTGACCACCCGCGCGTCGTCCTCGAGCCGGGTGTCGACGACGAAGCCGGGGACCAGGCGCTCGTGCAGCGCCCCGACGCCGCGGACGGCGTCCCACACCCGCTCGGGCGGGGCGTCGAGGTGGACCTGCTTGCGCACCGAGGCCATGCCGCTCCTCCCACCGGGATCGAGGTGGCGCGGAGCGTAGCGGCGCCCGCGGACGGTCCCGGCGCCCCGCGGCCGCCGTCAGCGCCCCGCCATCGCCTCGCGGACCTCGCGCAGGCTCGGGTTGGTCAGGTACCGGCCCCGGACGACGACGGTGGGGGAGACCTCCCAGCCCTCGGGGTGGTGCGCGCGGACCGCGGCGGCCCCCTCCGGGTCGTCGGCGAACCGCACCGCGCGGTGGGGGAGGCGGGTGGCGGCCATCTTCGCCCGCAGCGTGGTGCTGTAGGGGCACCCCGGCTTGTAGTAGACGGTCACGGCCTCGTCGGTCCAGGTCACGGCGGCCTCCGGTCTGGGACGGAGCGGGTCCCCGTGCCGGTCACGGTCGCAGGGCGGCGGCCGTCGGGCAACGGGGATCGTGGACCCCGTGTCGCGGGCGGCACGGCACGTCCCCGCGGGCGGGTGCCGGGTCCCACGGTGGACGGCTCCCGAGCGGACCACCGCCGGCCCGGCGCGGGTCGCCCGCGGCACCGAGGAGGCCGAGGCCGGCTCGGCCGGAGTCCGCCTCGCGATGAGTCCGGGGCGCCGCCGCGGTCAGGACCGGCATGGCTCCCCAGGACCTCGCGACCACGTTCACCGCGCCGATCGAGAAGGACGGCGCCTTCCCCACCTACCTCACCGTCCCCGGCTCGGCTGAGCTGTTCGGCACCCGGAGGGCGGTCAAGGTGGGCGGCACGATCGACGGCCACCCCTTCACCGCCACCTGCATGCCGTCGGGGGAGGGGCCGCACTGGCTGCCGCTGCGCAGGGCGCTGTGCGAGGCGATCGGCAAGGACGCGGCGGGTCAGGAGGTCTCGGTCCACCTGGAGCAGCGGTTCACCTGAGCACGGGCGGACGACAGAGCCCGAGCGGACCCGGGCACGCCCCCCGCGCTGGTGCTCTGCCCACACCTGTGGGCAGAGCACCAGCGAGCGGGGGACACCATCCCGAGGGCGAGCTCCCGGGCTCTGTCGTCGGCGAGCAGCACCTCCGGCAGGCCGGCCAGTGCGGCGCGCATCGCGTCCGCGCCGCCGAACTGGAAGCCGAGCTGGGTGGCGTAGCGGGCGCAGGCGTCGGCCCGCCGGCCGAGGTCCTGCGGCAGCTCCAGCGGGGTCAGCCCGCCGGGCAGGTCGGGTCCGGGGACGGCGTCCGGGGCGCGCAGCACGTACGGCGAGTCGCGCCACCACAGCACCGGCCGGCCGGTCCCCGCGACGGCGCGCAGCACCTGCAGGTGGTCGACGTGCCCGCCCAGCGCCTGCGGGGCCAGCCACAGGTCGCCGGGCAGGCCGGTCAGCGCGGCCCGCACGTCCAGCCACACGTCGTCGTCCTCGTGCACGCCGGCGAACAGGTCCGCCGCGCTGCCGTAGCCGCGGTGCGGCGCCTCGGCCAGGTCCAGGTGCAGCGGCGCCGCACCGAGCACGGCCATCGCGGCGGCGTCCTCGTCGCGGCGCAGGGCCATGTAGTCGACGTCGGCCGGCAGGCCCTTGTCCAGCTGGCAGGCCAGCGCAAAGCCCTCGGGGTCGGGCACGCTGCGGGTGAAGCAGGTGACCACGGTGACCTCGTGCCCGGCGTCGGCCAGCGCGGCGAGGGTGCCGCCCACCGAGAACGCGGCGTCGTCGAGGTGCGGGCTGACCGCCAGGACCTGCATCAGCGGACCCTCACAGCAGGTGCGCCGCGCCGCGGAACCGGCAGGAGAGGTCGACCGTCGGCGGCATCGTCCAGTCCGCGCACGGCGTCGACCCGGCCACCGAGCGGTACACGTCGTCGATCGAGGCGGCGAGCACCGGCCACGAGTACAGCCGGCGCACCTCCTCCAGCGCCGTCGTCGCCAGCCGCCGCCGCAGGGCGCCGTCGGACAGCACCCGGTCCAGCGCCGCGCGCAGCCCGGCGACGTCGCCCGGCGCGTGCAGCAGCCCGTTCTCGCCGTCGCGCAGGCAGTCGACGACGCCGACCGAGTCGGTGCTCACCGTGGGCAGCCCGCTGGCCATCGCCTCGAGCAGCGTGTTGGAGAACCCCTCGCTGTAGGTCGGGCTGACGAACACGTCGGCCGAGCGGTACACCGCGGGCGCCTCGTCGGGCGGCACGTAGCCGAGGAACGTCGTCCGCGCGTTGGCGCGGGCACGGGCCTCGTCGAGGTCGGGGCCGATGCCGGAGACCACCAGGCGGACGCCGTCGGGCAGCGCCTCCAGCAGGTCGAGCACGCCCTTGCGGCGGTCGACGCGGCCGTGGAACAGCAGCACCGGCGGGTCCTGCAGCGCGCCCAGCGGCCGCTCGGCGGGGGTGAAGCGGCGGGTGTCGGTGGCGCCCGGGACGATCGTGAACCGCGCCGGGTCGCTGCCCAGGTTGCCGACCACCTCGTCGCGGAAGCTGGCGCTGCCGATGAGCACCGCGGACGAGGCGTCGACGACCGTGCGCATCGCGTGCGCGTGCGTGGCGCAGCAGGTGCCCACCCAGTGCCCGTCACCGCCCTGGATGCTCACCACCGCCGGCAGCCCGGTCTCGCGCGCGGCGGCCAGCACCGCCAGCCCCGGCGGGTAGCCGTACTGGGCGTGCAGCACGTCGAACGGGCGCTCGCGGTGCAGGCCGACGACGGTGCGCACGATCTCCTCGACGTCGCCCTCCCAGTCGGCCGGGACGACGGTCTCGCCGCGGCTGGGCAGCGCGTGCACCTCCACCCCGGCGGGGACGCGGTCGGGCGGGGGCGGGCCGCCGCCGTAGACGCGGGTGCCGGCCTCGTCGTCGCGGTACTGGCTGACCAGCACCACCTCGTGGCCCAGCGCGACCAGCTCCCGCAGCAGGTTCTCCGCGTAGACGCTCATCCCGCTGACCGCGGGCCAGTAGCGGCGGCTGACGAAGCAGATCCTCATGCTCCCTCGGCCTCCCGGAGCGTGGCGATCGAGCGCGGCACCATCTCGTGGGCGCGGTGCCCGTCGCGGGACAGCTCCAGCGTCACCAGCCGGTCGAACGACGCCTCCCGCAGCGCACGCAGCACCGCCGGCAGGTCGACGTCGCCCTCGTCGAGCGGCAGGTGGTCGTGCACGCCGCGGCGCATCCCCTCGACGGCGACCGTGCCCAGGTGCGGCGCGAACCGGGCCACCGCCTCCTCCGGCGCGTACGCCCCGGCGACGACGCAGTGCCCGGTGTCCAGAGCCAGCGTGATCCCCGGCGCCTCGGCGGCCAGCCGCGCCCAGCCGTCGCAGTCCTCGACCAGCATCCCGGGCTCCGGCTCGACGGCCAGGGCGTAGGAGCGGCCGCCGTGGCTGTCGACCAGGGCGCGGACGCCGTCGACCACCCAGCCCCACGCGGCGTCGCGGTCGACGCCCGGCTTCGGCACGCCGGCCCAGAAGCTCACCGCCTCCGCGCCGAGCACCTCGGCGAGGTCGCAGGCCAGCCGCAGGTAGGCCAGCCGGCGGGCGCGCCCCTCGGCGGAGGCGGTGACGAGCGTCGGCTCGTGCTTGGCCCGCGGGTCGAGCAGGAACCGGGCGCCGGTCTCCACCACCACGCCCAGCCCGAGCTCGTCGCAGCGCGCCCGCGCCTCCTCCGCCCGGGCGAACACGTCGGGCGCGAACGGGTCGAGGTGGACGACGTCGAGGGTGAGCGCCACCCCGCCGTAGCCGCAGTCGGCGAGGAAGGGCAGCGCGTCCGACAGCCGGTGCGAGGTCAGCCCGTTGGTGTTGTACGCGTAGCGCAGGCTCACGGGTCGAGGACCTCCGCGACCACGTGCCGGCCCGGCTCCCGGTACAGCGCGTAGAGCGCGCCCACCCGCCGGTCGGCGCCGGCGCGGTCGAACCAGGCCGGCCCGCCCAGGCGCTCCTCGGCGTCGGCGGTCAGGTGCACCCGCGCCCAGCCGCCCGGGTCGGTCCCGACGGCCACGAGCGGGTCGTCGCGCTCCAGCAGCCGGCGCACGCCGCGCTCGCCGATCCGGCCGTAGCTCATCGTCTCCACCTCGAGGCCGGTCACCAGCACCTTGGCCGCGACCGCGTCGCCGAGCGAGGGCTGCAGCTCGACCAGCACGTCGTGCCCGGCCGTCTGCACCGCGCCGGTGACGAACGAGTGCAGGTCGTCCCCGCGCCCTGCTCCCGGACGCCAGGTGGAGAGGTCGGCCAGCGCCACGGTGGACCGGCGGGACAGCACGGTGTCCTGCAGCAGGTCGACGAGCGCCGAGGTGCCCATCCGGGTCCAGGCCAGCATCGCCTGCAGCGCGCGGTCCTCCTCGACCAGCCGCTCCGGCGGGTGCCCGGTGCGCCAGTGCTCCAGGTAGCCCGGCGGCGTCGCCGGCAGGACGACGTCGAACGGCCCGTGCATGAACGCCTTCCGGCTGCGCGCCGAGGCGAACTCGTGCAGCGCCTTGCGGACGGCGGTGTCCCGGTCCGGGTGCGCCGCCTCGCCGCACGCGGTGGCCATCACCGGCACCGGCTCCGAGCCGTCCCGCGAGCAGCCGACGGCGTACACGTCGACGACGCCGAACTCGGTCGAGGCGAGCTTCACCGTCACGTCGACGCCCGCGGCGTCGAGCCGGTCGAGCAGCGCCAGCGCGTCGGGGTCGGTCAGCCCGGCGAGGTCGACGACGACGCCGCGGTCCATCGCGCGGAACGCCGTCGCGTTGCCGTCGCGCTGCAGCACCTCCAGCAGCGCGTGGGTGACCGCACGGTCCGCGTCGAACGCCGCCCCCTGCCCGTTGGTGATGACCGTGGTCAGCCAGCCGCCGGGCGGCGGGTCGCCGGGCAGGTCGTCGGGCGCGGACGCCACCAGCTCGGCCGGCACCAGCACCCGCTCGCCGTCGCGCAGCCGGGTCGTCGGCAGCCACTGCAGCGGCCGGTCGTCGTCGTACGGACTGCCGGCCTCCAGGCACAGCTCGCGCGGGTCGGCCACCCGGTCGCGGCCGTGCCGCCGCGTCATCTCGGCGTAGGAGCCCTCCTCGCGGGCGGCGCCCCGGTGCGCCCGCAGCGACAGCGCCATCTCCGCCATCTCGCCCATCGCGCCGGTGCGGGCCTCCTCGCGGGTGGCGCCGTAGCCGAGCCCGCTGCCGCCCGGGTGCAGGTCCGAGGGCGGCAACACCGCGGAGTGCAGCGGTACGTCGAGGACGTCGATGCCCTCGATCGCGAAGTCCTCGACCGGGACCGGGAAGCTGTCCCGGTACCGCTGCGACGGCGTCGTCCCGACCGCCGTCACAGCTCGTCCAGCGGGACGGGCGCGGCGTCCGGCGGCCCGGACAGCAGCCGCTGCACCAGGTGGACGACGTGGTCGGTGGTGACCCCGGGGACCATCTCGAACGGCGTCGCGACCACCTCGAAGTCCAGCTCCGCGACGACGGCGAGCATCTCCCGGAGCTCCCCGTGCGAGAGCGGGATCTGGGCGTGGAACGCCTTGTGCGCGCTCAACGCGACCGGGTCGCCGTCGGGGGAGAGGTCGACCTTGAGGGAGTCGCCGCAGAAGAGGATCCCGCGGCGGGAGTCGTGCAGCACCGAGTGCCCGGGGAAGTGGCCGCCGGTGCGGTGCAGCGTGAGGTCGGGAGCGAGGGCCAGGACGTCGTCGGCCGGCCAGGTGACCCGGAAGGCCTTGGTCCAGACCAGGTCGTGCACGTTGACGCAGACGACCCGCGGCTCGAGCTCCTGCTGCAGCTGCCACAGCGCGCCGTAGCCGTGCACGTGGGACGACGCCAGGACGGGGAACCCGCCCTTCTCCCCGGCCATGCGGCGCAGCTCTGCGAGCATGTCGGCGGTGTACCAGGGCGCGCACTCGAAGCCGACCAGGCCGATGTCGGTCTCGATCACCCAGCCGCGGCTGTCCAGCCCGAAGCGTGGCTCGGTGCCGAACTCGGTGACGCCGTCGACCGGCGCCGGCCGCCAGAAGCCGGTGACCAACTCGTCGGCCTCCTTGGCGGGGACGAACTCGAAGCCGTGCTCGGGCAGCGCGTTGCGCACGTCGGCGCAGACCGGGCACACGGCCGGCCCGGGCGCCGGCCAGCGCTGCCAGTGCCCGCAGTTGGTGCAGGCGTAGGCGGGCAGGTCGGGCAGCAGGCCGCGGTAGGGGTTGGTGTCGACCTGGCTGGTGCCGTGCCGCGCGCCGGTGCCGTCGGCAGTGAGGTCGGCGGCGGGGTCGGTGGCCCGGTCGATGGCGCCGGGGACGTCGGGCGAGCTCACGGTTTCCCTCCGGAGAGAGCGGTGAGGAGCAGGCGGTGCAGGGCGAGGTCGCGGGCGGGGTCGTACGGCCACCGCGCGCGGCCCGCGACCGCGTCGGTGAAGGCGGCGAACTGCGCGGTGAACGGGTCGCCGGACGGCGGGGTGTCGGCGAACGGCACGTCCACCGGTTCGGGGCGGTACAGCGTGAGCGAGCCTCCCGCCGTCTGGCCCATCGTGTCGACGGCGACCGCCGCGCCGCGGGTGCCGACCACCTCGAGCCGGCGGCGGGGGAGCGCGTCGGGGGTGTTGAACGCGACGTGCAGGCCGACCAGCACGCCGCCGTCGGTGGTCCCGGTGAGCAGCGCGCCGTCGTCGACGCCGTAGTCGTGCACCCGGGTCTGCAGCAGCGCCGACAGCGACGTGACGTCCTCGCCGAGCAGCGTGCCGGTGAGGTCGAGGCCGTGGGGGGCGAGGTCGATGGCGGCGCCGCCGCCGGCGCGGGCCGGGTCGACCCGCCAGTTGTCGTGCGGGCGGCCGTCGGGCGTCCAGTCCCCGGGCAGCCAGCAGCAGTAGACGATCCGCACCGCGGTGACCGTGCCGAGCTCGGGCACCAGCTCGCGCAGCCGCACGTGCGCGGGGTGCCAGCGCTGGTCGTAGGCGGTCCCGAGCAGCACGCCGGCCCGCGCGCACGCGTCGACCAGCGCCTGCGCGTCGCGGACGTCGGCGGCCAGCGGCTTCTCGCACAGCACGGCCTTGCCGGCCGCGGCCGCCGCCTCGACCAGCGCCCGGTGCCCGGCGTTGGGGACGGCGACGTAGACCGCGTCCAGGCCCGGGGTGGCGAGGAACTCCGCGAGGTCGGCGGTCGCGACGGCGCCCTCCACCGGCATCCGGGCCATCGCGGCGGGGTCGAGGTCGTGCAGCGCCACCACCCGGGCGCCGTCGACGGCGAGCAGCCCGGGCAGCGCGTGGTCGCGGGCCACCCAGCCGCACCCGGCGACGCCCCAGCCGACGGTCGGGGTCACCAGGCCTCCGGCAGGTCGACCAGCAGCCGGCGGCGGGCGGCGTCGGCGGGCAGCGGGTCGGGCCAGCGCGGCGGCAGGTAGCCCGAGCGGGGCCCGTACTCGACGGCGTAGCGCTCGTTCGGCCAGGTCAGCAGGCCGTCGCGGTAGAGCGGGTTGGGCGCCAGCGGCGGCAGCGGCTCGCCGAGGTCGGCCGGTGCGGAGGACAGCGGGTCGCCGGCCACCAGCGCCACCGCCTCGCTGGCGCGCAGGTCCGCGGGCGGCGCCGGCCGCGGCGGGCGGCCCTCGAGCAGCGAGCGGGTCAGCTCCTCGTCGTCGTAGAGCAGGTCGGTGCCGAGCACCTCGGCGTAGCCCTCCGGCGGCAGCGGCTCCCCGTGCGGGTCGGCGACGTGCGCGTGCCCGACGACGACGGTGCCGCCGTCCCCGGCCAGCGCGCGCATGGCCGCGGCCGCGGCCGGCTTGTCGCGGAGGAAGTAGAAGGCGTCGTGGCACATGACGTACGCGGGGGTGCCGACGGCCAGCGACGGCGCGGCGGTGAGGTCGGCGCACACGTAGCGCGCCGACGGGCAGACGAACCGCCGCGCCAGCCACAGCTTGGCCCAGACGACGTCGACGCCGAGCAGGTCGCGCACCCCGCGGCGGGCCAGCTCGCGCAGGTGCGCGCCGATCCCGCAGGCGACGTCGACCACCGGCCGGTCCCCGGGCCAGTGCGCCTGCAGCAGCGCCAGCCCGGCCAGGTGGGTCGGATCCGACCAGCGGTGCGCGAAGTAGTCGGCGACCCGGCCCATGCCGAGCAGGGCCATCGCCTCGCGCAGCGTGCGCGCGAAGGGCACCAGCGCCAGCTGCTCCGGCGGGGGCGGCGGCGCGGTCCACCAGTCGTCGGCGTCCGCGAGCAGCAGCACCCGCGCCCGGTCGGTCTCCCCGGCGGCCACCAGCCCGGCGACCTCGGCGCGCAGGTCGTCCCGGCCGGCGCGGGCGAACGGGATCCCGTCGACGACGGGGGCATCGACCGCGAGAGTCACAGCCCGGCCGCCGCCAGGACGTCGAGGTGGTAGGCCTGCACCGGCCCGGCGTGCACGAGCTCGAGGTCGTCCAGCGCCTGCGCGGCCGTGAACGCCGCCGCCCGGGCGTGGTGGTGCACCTGCAGCACCCGGTCGAGGACGTCGGCGGCGTGGAAGGCCCGCGCCTCGGGCACGTCGGCGCCCGGCCGCAGCGCCAGCACCCCGCGCACCCGGTCCGCCAGCGCGTCCGGCAGCGCGGCCAGCTCGCGCTCCTCGAGCGTGGCCACGACCCGCTCCAGCGCGTCGCCGAGCAGCACCTCGCCGGCGAACCCGGCGTCGGGCAGGACGACGTTGTGCAGGTGGTGGGCCAGGCCAAGCAGGAACGGCGCGACCGGGTCGGCGCCGACCACCGGCGCCACCAGCACCCCGTAGACGGCGACGGTCAGGCAGTGGTCGCCGTGGCTCTCCGGCGGCTCCACCACGATCCGCGGCCTGCCGGGCGCCGTCGCGCCCGCGCGCGGCTGGGCGTTGAGCGTCCCGGCCAGCGCGGGCGTCGCCGTCGGCGCCGGCAGCGGGCCGAGCGCGGCGCGCAGCCGGTCCCGCAGCCCGGCGTCGAGCGGGCCGGCCACCTCGTCGAAGCCGCGGCGCAGCACCGCGAGCGCCTCGTCGTCGGAGAGCCCGGCGGCGGTCAGCACGCCCGCGTCGATGCCGGCCAGCCGGGCACGGGCGACCGCGGCCGCCGTCTCCGACTCCGCGACGTCGGCGACGTCCTCACCCGCCACCAGCCGCCCCCACGCCCGGGCGAAGGCCTGCTCGGCGAGCGAGCCGGGCGTGCCGGCGACGCGCACCCGCTTGGCGTCGCCGATCTCGGCCAGCAGGGGCCGCAGGCCGGCCAGCGCGGTGAGCGTCCCGGGGGTGTCGAGCGCGGTCACCGGGAGGTGGCGCCGGCGGCCAGCCAGTCGAGCAGCGTCGCCTCCTGCGTGTGGAACGCGTGCTCGGGGACGCTGCCGTCGGCGGTCATCGGGGCCTTGAAGAACCAGCCCAGCTGCCGCTGGATGCCGCCCTCGCCGCGCTGCTGCGCGAGGTCGGTGAGCCGGGCGAGCTCGATGGCCAGCGGGGCGGCGAGGATCGAGTCGCGGCACTGGAAGTCGACCTTGACCTGCATGCGCTGCCCGAGGAAGCCGACCAGGTCGATGGCGTCCCAGGCCTCCTTCTGGTCCCCGCGCGGCCGGTAGTAGTCGATCCGGACGACGTGGTCCTCGACCGGGTAGCCGAGGATCGAGTCCAGCACGCTGCCCTTGGTCTGCAGCTTGCTGCTGAGCGAGTCGGGGTCGTCGAGGGCCAGGCCGTCGCGGTTGCCGAGGATGTTGGTGGAGTACCAGCCCTCGACGGTGAGCGAGCGGGCGCGGAACGCCGGCGCGAGGACGGTCTTCACCATCGTCTGGCCGGTCTTGCCGTCCTTGCCGGCGACCGGGACGCCGCGGGCCTCGGCCAGGGCGACCAGCGCCGGGACGTCGGCGGCCAGCGACGGCGTGAAGTTGACGTAGCCGACGCCCTCGGCGATCGCGGCGTAGGCGTAGACCATCGCCGGGGTGATCGCCCGGTCGTCGGCGTCCAGCCCGGCCTCGAACGCCTCGACCGTCTGCAGCGCGGGCGCCGTCGGGTCGGGCCAGCGCTCGGTCGAGGCGAGGTTGACCAGCACCAGGCCGTCGAGGGACTCCTCCTCGCGGAACCGCCGCAGGTCGGCGCGGACCGCGTCGACCTGGTCGCGGCGGGTCTGGGCGAGCACCACGTTGCCGCCGGTGACGTTGCGGCAGAAGTCGGCGTCGCCGGCCGCGGGCCACGGGGTCCGCGCCGACAGGGCCGGCCCGACCTGCTCCAGCTGCCGGGAGTCGAGGACCGCGTGCTGCTCGGCGGCCTTGCGCAGGTCCGAGCCGTCGAGGTCCCAGCCGCGGACGACGAGGGCGTCGTAGCCGACCAGGCCCGTCGTCTCCTCGACCGGGCCGCCGGCCACCTCCAGCCCGGCGAGCGGCAGCCCGTCGGTGCCCGCGGCCCCGATCCGGAGCAGCTCCAGCCCGGCGACGGCGGTCGTGGCGACCGCCCCTCCGAGTCCGACCACAGCGACGCCGACGCGACGGGACCCTTGCGACACCACGACCTCCGCGACTCCTGTCGGTGGACCCGCTCCACCTGAGGCCGACCCTGGCACAGCGGTTGTGCCCTCGCTGGGTGAGAACGAGATTCTCGTGTTCGACCTGGTTGCGCACGGCGTGTCCTGGACGCGGGGACCACGATGGGGGTCTGGACCCGAGCCCGGAGGTGCCGCTGTGACCGTGCCGTACGCCGACGAACCCCGCGCCGCGATGGTCGTCCCGCGCTTCGCCGTCCGTCAGCGGATCACCGTGATGGTCAACCGCTACGAGGTCCGCGCCGTCGGGCCGGACGGCACCGAGGGCGAGCTGCTGGCCATGGCGCAGCAGAAGCGGCTCAAGCTCAAGGAGGAGGTGGTCTTCACCGCCGACGAGGAGCGCACCCGGCCGGTCTTCTCCTTCCGCGCCCGCCAGCGCCTCGACGTGCACGCCGAGCACGACGTCCTCGACGAGCAGGGCCGCCCGCTCGGCACGTTCAGCAAGCGGTTCGGCGCCAGCCTGCTGCGCTCGACCTGGGACCTGTCGGTGCCGGGACTGACCGCCGTCGGCCGGGAGCGGCGGCCGGTGATCGCCGTGCTGCGGCGGGTGTGGGAGCTCATCCCCTACCTCGGCGACGTCTGGGTGCCGTTCGTCTTCCACTTCGACTTCGTCGACACCGCCACCGGCCGGCCGGTGCTGGTCGTCGAGCGGCGGAAGTCGATCCGCGACCGCTACGACGTCACCGTCCCCGACCCCCGGCTGGACTTCCGCGTCGCCGCCGCCATGGCCGTGGCCCTCGACGCGCTGCAGTCGCGATGACGGATCCCCGCGACGACTTCTGCGACGACTTCTGCGACGACTTCGACGGCGAGGACCTCGACCGCGACGTCTGGGTCCCGCACTACCTGCCGCAGTGGAGCTCCCGCGCGGCGACGGCGGCCTGCTACGAGGTCCGCGACTCCTGCCTGCGGCTGCACCTGCCCGACGACACCCCGCTGTGGTGCCC
This sequence comes from Geodermatophilus sp. SYSU D00663, assembly GCF_054050655.1. Lineage (NCBI taxonomy): Bacteria > Bacillati > Actinomycetota > Actinomycetes > Geodermatophilales > Geodermatophilaceae > Geodermatophilus > Geodermatophilus sp. SYSU D00663. The sequence continues at coordinate 64,071 of NZ_JBJGZT010000008.1, forward strand.
CGACGACCACCCGCCGCTGCGGGTCTCGGGCATCCAGTCCGGCGTCTTCTCCGGGCCGGTCGGCAGCACGGTCGGGCAGCAGCCGGTGCGGCCCGGGGCGGTCGTCCGCGAGGAGCAGCCGGCGCACTGGGGCTGGACGCCGCGGTACGGGCGGCTGGAGATGCGCGCCCGCGCCACCGTGACGCCGCGGTCGATGGTCGCCTGGTGGCTGGTCGGGCTGGAGGACGTGCCCGAGCGCTCGGGCGAGCTGTGCGTGATGGAGGTGTTCGGCGACGCCGTCGACCCGGTCGAGGGCGCCGCCGTCGGGATGGGCACCCACCCGTTCCGCGACCCGCGGCTGGCCGAGGACTTCGCCGCGCCCCGGCCCGGCATCGACGTCGCCGACTGGCACACCTACGCCGTCGACTGGCGGCCCGACGGGGCGGCGTTCTCCGTGGACGGGCGGGTGGTGCGCGAGGTCGCGGTGACCCCGGACTACCCGCTGCAGTCGATGGTCGCCGTCTTCGACTTCCCGGAGAAGGCGGTGCCGGGGGAGCCCTACGTCGTCCCCGAGCTCGTCGTCGACCGGTTCCGGGGGAGCCGGGAAACCGGGTGACCGCGGCCGGTCGCGCCGCTACCGTCGCCCGCCGTGTCCAGCCGCACCTACCGCGTCGTCGTGCGCGGCGTCTTCGACGGTCTCGACGACGGCCGCCGTGCCTGGCTGCGCGAGCGCGCCGCCGGGCACGACCTGTTCGTCTCCGCCTTCACCGAGGAGGGGACGACGACCTACGACGACCGCCTCGCCGCCTTCAGCCACCGCGTCGTCGTGCGGGTCGAGCCCGGCCCCGGCGAGGAGGCTGAGGCGTGCACGGCCGGGGAGCTCTCGGCGCTGCGGTGGCTCGAGCACGCGGGCCTGGGCTGGCGGCGGCTGCGCTCGACGGCCACTTGCACCGACGACGTGCGGATCCGCCGCCGCTGACTCAGGCCGGCAGCGGGAAGACCAGCAGCGAGCTCGACGCCGTCGCGACCACCTTGCCGGCGGCGTCGGTGACCTGCCCCTCGGCGAAGGCGACCCGTCGGCCGGACTTGACCACCGTGCCGACGGCGGTCAGCGGCCCGCTGGCGTGCGTGACCGCCCGCAGGTAGGTCACCTTCAGCTCGATCGAGGTGTAGCCGACGCCGTGCGGCAGCGTGGTGTGCACCGCGCAGCCGGCGACGGAGTCCAGCAGCGTGCAGACCAGCCCGCCGTGCACGACGCCGATCGGGTTGTAGACCGACTCGTCGACGGCGCAGGCGAACTCGACCCGGCCCTCCTCGACGGCGACCAGGTCCATCTGCAGCAGCTGGGCGATCGGGGGCGGCGGCAGCACGCCGTCGCGCACCGCCTCCAGCGTCTCCAGCCCCGAGCGCTCCCGGCCGCCGGCCGCGGTGACCAGCGGGTCGAACCAGGTGACCGTCCGGGAGCGCGGCTCGCCCCACCCGGCGGGCGCGCCGGTGGCCGGGTCGGTCCCGGTGCGGGCCTCAGTGCTCATGCGTCTCGTCCGCCGGCAGCCCGGACAGCGCGCGGCCGGCCGGCGTCAGCACCCGCTCGACCCGCGAGGAGTTGACCGGCTCGCCGCAGGTCCGGCACACCCACTCGGCGTCGACGGTGTGCTCCTCGTGCCCGGCCGGTGCGTGGGTCAGCCGCACCGGCGGCTCCTCGGCGGCCCAGCGGTCGCCCCACTGCAGCAGCGCCTGCAGTACCGGCAGCAGGTCGCGGCCGGAGGCGGTGAGGTGGTAGCCCGAGCGGGGTGGCGAGTCGCTGTACTGCCGGCGCTCGAGCACGCCGGCGGCGACCAGCGCGTTGAGCCGCGCGGTCAACCGGTCCCGGGGCGCCCCGGTGCCGCGGGCGATGTCACTGAAGCGGTGGTTGCCCAGCGAGACCTCCCGGACCACCAGCAGCGACCACCGCTCGCCGACCAGCTCCAGGGCGGCGGCGATGGTGCACGGGCGGCCGGGCAGGTCCGCGAGGTCGTAGAGCGCGGTCACGCCGTCAGTTTGCACCTCGAACCGACCCGGCGCCACCGTCCGGCCCCGGGAACCCCGACGGGCGGGGACCCCGTGAGGGGTCCCCGCCCGTCGGCGGTCGTCAGGGTGCCGCGTTCAGCTCTTGGGACGCGCGCCGGCGCGCAGGGCGCCGAGCAGGTCGTGGTTGAGCCGGGAGATGTTCTCCATCGAGATGCCCTTGGGGCAGCTCGCCGAGCACTCGCCGATGTTGGTGCAGCCGCCGAAGCCCTCGAGGTCCTGCTGGTGGACCATGTTGATCACCCGGTCGTTCCGCTCGGGCTGACCCTGCGGCAGCAGCCCCAGGTGCGTGACCTTCGAGGCCGTGAACAGCATCGACGAGGCGTTCGGGCAGGCCGCCACGCAGGCGCCGCAGCCGATGCAGGTGGCGGCGTCGAAGGCGGCGTCGGAGTCCTTCTTGGCGACCAGGATCGAGTGCGCCTCGGGGGCGGTGCCGGTCGGGGCGCTGATGTAGCCGCCCGACTGGATGATCCGATCGAACGCCGACCGGTCGACGGCGAGGTCCTTGATGACCGGGAACGCCGTCGCCCGCCACGGCTCGACGTCGATCGTGTCGCCGTCCTTGAACGACCGCATGTGCAGCTGGCAGGTGGTGGTCTGCGGGTGGTTGTCGAACAGGCCGTTGCCGTGGGCGCGGCCGTTGATCATGACGCCGCACGACCCGCAGATGCCCTCGCGGCAGTCGTGGTCGAAGGAGACCGGGTCCTCGCCGTTCAGGATGAGCTGCTCGTTGAGGACGTCGAGCATCTCGAGGAACGACATGTCCGGGGAGACGTCGGTGACCTCGTAGGTCACCATCTGCCCCTTCTCCGCCGCACTCCGCTGACGCCAGACACGCAGCTTGAGGTTCATTACTTGTAGCTCCGCTGGGCGAGGTGGACGTACTCGAACTCGAGGTCCTCCTTGTGGAGGACCGGCGGGACGCCCTCGGGCGTCCACTCCCAGGCCGCGACGTAGGCGAAGTTCTCGTCGTCGCGCAGGGCCTCCCCGTCGGGGGTCTGGCTCTCGGCCCGGAAGTGACCACCGCAGCTCTCGTTGCGGTGCAGTGCGTCGACGCACATCAGCTCGGCGAGCTCGATGAAGTCGGCGACGCGGCCGGCGTGCTCCAGGCTCTGGTTGAAGCGCCCGGCCTCGCCGGGGACCTTCACGTTGGTCCAGAACTCCTGCCGGATCTCGGGGATCCGGTCGAGCGCCTTGCGCAGGCTCTCCTCCGACCGCTCCATGCCGCAGAGGTCGAACATCAGCCGGCCGAGCTCGCGGTGGAAGGAGGCGGTGGTCCGGTTGCCGTTGATCGACAGCAGCTTCTCGGTCTGCGCGCGGACGCCCTCGAGCGCCTCGACCGCGGCCGGGTGCTGCGGGTCGACCTTGTCGAACGGGCCGGAGGCCAGGTAGTCGTTGATCGTGTTCGGCAGCACGAAGTAGCCGTCGGCCAGGCCCTGCATGAGGGCGCTGGCGCCGAGCCGGTTCGCGCCATGGTCGGAGAAGTTGGCCTCACCGATCACGAACAGGCCGGGGACGTTCGACTGCAGGTCGTAGTCGACCCACAGACCGCCCATCGTGTAGTGCACGGCCGGGTAGATCCGCATGGGGACCTCGTAGGGGTCCTCACCCGTGATCTGGGCGTACATGTCGAAGAGGTTGCCGTACTTGGCCTCGATGGCCGGCCGGCCGAGCCGCTGCATGGCCTCGGCGAAGTCGAGGTACACGCCCAGGCCGTTGGGGCCGACGCCGCGGCCCTCGTCGCAGACGTTCTTGGCCTGCCGCGACGCGATGTCGCGGGGGACCAGGTTGCCGAACGAGGGGTAGATCCGCTCGAGGTAGTAGTCGCGCTCGTCCTCGGGGATCTGCCGCGGGTCGCGGGTGTCGCCGCGCTCCTTGGGCACCCACACACGGCCGTCGTTGCGCAGCGACTCGCTCATCAGCGTGAGCTTCGACTGGTACTCGCCGTGCACCGGGATGCAGGTCGGGTGGATCTGCGTGTAGCAGGGGTTGGCGAACAGCGCGCCCCGCTTGTGCGCCCGCCAGATCGCCGTGGCGTTGGAGCCCTTGGCGTTCGTGGACAGGTAGAAGACGTTGCTGTAGCCACCGGTGGCGAGCACCACGGCGTCGGCGAAGTGCGTGCTGATCTCGCCGGTGATCAGGTCGCGCGCCACGATGCCGCGGGCCCGGCCGTCGACGACGATCAGGTCGAGCATCTCCGTGCGCGGGAACTGCTCGACGGTGCCGGCCGCCATCTGCCGCTCGAGGGCCTGGTAGGCGCCGTACAGCAGCTGCTGACCCGTCTGGCCGCGGGCGTAGAACGTCCGCGACACCTGGGTGCCGCCGAAGGAGCGGTTGTCGAGCAGGCCGCCGTACTCGCGGGCGAAGGGCACGCCCTGGGCCACGCACTGGTCGATGATGTTGACGCTGACCTCGGCCAGCCGGTGCACGTTGTCCTCGCGGGCGCGGAAGTCGCCGCCCTTGACCGTGTCGTAGAACAGCCGGTGCACCGAGTCGCCGTCGTTGCGGTAGTTCTTGGCGGCGTTGATGCCGCCCTGCGCGGCGACGCTGTGCGCGCGGCGCGGGCTGTCCTGGTACCAGAACGACTTGACCTTGTAGCCGGCCTCGCCGAGCGTGGCGGCGGCCGAGCCGCCGGCCAGGCCGGTGCCGACGACGATGACGGTCAGCTTGCGGCGGTTGGCCGGGTTGACCAGCTTCGCCCGGAAGCGGCGCTCGCTCCAGCGCTCGCCGATCGGGACGTCCCGAGGGGCCTTGGTGTCGGCGATCGGGTCGCCGACGGTGAACAGGTCGAGGGCCATGGGGAGTGCTCCTACTCGATGATGCCGACGAGGACGCTGAGCGGCGGGATCAGGAACCCGGCGGTCAGGACGACGGCGAAGACGGTGGCGAACGCGTTGACCGTCCGCTCGCGCGTCTTGTTGCTCTGACCCAGCGTCTGGGTGGCACTCCAGATGCCGTGCCGCAGGTGGAAGCCCAGGGCCAGCAGCGCGACGACGTAGACCAGGGTGACGAACGGGTTGGAGAACCCGGCGATCGCGCGGTCGTAGGGCGTGGAGTCGTGGCCCTCGGGGTTCGCGACCCCGAGCGTGAGGTCGAGGATGTGGTAGACGATGAACAGCGCCAGGATCACGCCGCCCCAGCGCATGGTGCGCGAGGCGTAGCTCTGGGCCACCGCCTTGCGGGCCACGTACTGGGTGGGCCGGGCGCGCTTGGCCTGCCGCCACAGGGAGATCGCGGCCCAGATGTGCGCGACCACGGCCGCCAGCAGGACGACGCGGATGATCCACAGCACCGTCTGGCCCGGGACGGCCGGCTCGCCGATGCGGCGGATCCACTCCGAGTAGCCGTTGAAGGTCTCCGCGCCGGCGAAGAGCTTGAGGTTCCCCACCATGTGCGCGACCAGGTACAGGACCAGGATGATCCCGCTGACCGCCATCACGGCCTTCTTCGCGACCGAGCTGGTCTTCGCGACCTTCGGGGTCCTGCGCTGGCCCGAGTTCGTCACCGTCACCACGGCACCAAAGTTAGGCTCCATGCCCCGGTGTCGGCCATGTGAACACGACGTGACTCACCTCTCGTAAGGGAACCCTCAGCGCTGGTCAGGACGTTGGTGTCCGCCTGCCGGGGCGTGGCAGCGTGTCGGCACACCCACCCCATCGGAGGAGGACGCGTGGCAGGACCGACCAGGGGCTTCCTCGGCCGACGTCGCGAGCGCGACCCGCGGCTGCCCCCCGGCCAGTACGACGTCGGCCGCGACTGGCCCGTGCTGACCGCCGAGCCCACCCCGCGCATCGCGCCGGAGACCTGGAGCATCACCGTCGACGGCCGGGTGGAGAACCCGACCACCTGGACCTGGGACGACGTCCACCGGCTCCCGGCCTCGGATTACCGCGGCGACATCCACTGCGTCACCACGTGGTCCAAGTTCGACACGCACTTCGCCGGCGTCAGCGTGGACACCCTGCTGGAGGCCGCCCGTCCCACCGCCGACGCGCACTTCGTCATCGCGACGTCCAAGACCGGCTACACCACCAACCTGCCGCTCGAGGACGTCACCGGCGGCAGGGCGTGGATCGTCTGGGAGTTCGACGGGAAGCCGCTGCCGATCGAGCACGGCGGCCCGGTGCGGCTGCTCGTGCCGCACCTGTACTTCTGGAAGAGCGCGAAGTGGGTCACCCGGCTGACCCTCCTGCAGCGCGACCAGCAGGGGTTCTGGGAGCAGAACGGCTACCACGACCGCGGCGACCCGTGGCGCGAGCAGCGGTACCAGGGTGACTGAGGGAGGACCTCGTCCCGAGGCCGACGCGGAGCCGGCAGCGGGGCCGACCGATCCGCCACCCCGCCTGCGGCGGCGGGCACCGGCCGGGGGCTGGCGCACGGCGACCGTCCGCGAGGTCGACCGCCCCACCCCGCGCACCGTCCGGCTGCGGCTGGAGGTGCCCGACCGCGTCGACCACCTGGCCGGGCAGCACTACGTCGTCCGGCTCACCGCCGAGGACGGCTACCGGGCCCAGCGGTCCTACTCGCTGGCGTCGGCGCCGGGGGACCCGCTGCTCGAGCTGCTGGTCGAGCGGCTCGACGACGGCGAGGTGTCCACCTACCTCGCCGACGTCGTCGAGGTGGGTGACGAGTTGGAGGTCCGCGGGCCGATCGGCGGCTGGTTCGTCTGGGAGGGCGACGGGCCGGCGCTGCTCGTGGGCGGGGGCACCGGCGTCGTCCCGTTCGTGTCGATGCTGCGCACCGCGCGCGAGCTGGGCCGCGAGGACCTGCTGCGGGTCGCCGTCTCCACCCGCACGCTGGCCGAGCTGCCGTACGTCGACGAGCTGCGGGCGGCCGGGGCGCTGGTGGTCACCACCCGGGAGCCGTCGGGGATCCGCCCCGCCGGCCGGCTGACCGCCGCGGACCTCGTGCCGCTGTGGGAGCCGGGCCAGACCGCCTACGTCTGCGGGTCCACGCCGTTCGCCGAGGCGGCCGGCCAGCTGCTGGTCGGCCTGGGCGTGCCGGAGCCGGACGTGCGGGTGGAGCGCTTCGGCCCCAGCGGCTCGTCGGGCTGAGGCCCCGCGGGCTCAGCGGCGGGAGCGCAGCCAGGAGCCGAGGGCCACGCCGGCCAGCGCCCAGAACGCGCCGGCGCCCACGCCGGCGAGCACGATCCAGAACGGGACGCGCATCTCGTCCTCGTCGGAGCGCCGGGTCGGGACGGGGCCGGGAGCGTCGGTCATGACGCCGAGCCTGGCCCCGCGGGTGCACCGGGTCCAGGGGCCGGGCGGTCCGTGACGTGCGTCGCGGACGAGAATCGGGGCATGCCGAGCGCCGTGCCGTCTGCCGTGGCCACCGCCGTCGAGGACGTCGACCCGCAGCTGCGCGAGGCCCTGCTGGCCTGCTGGACCGACGTCTCCAACGCCGGCGGCGCGGTCGGCTTCGTCCCCCCGGTCAGCCGGGACGACGTCGCCCCCGTGCTCGACTCCCTGCTCGAGCGGGTGGCGCAGGGCCGCGAGCGGGTGGTGGTGCTGCGCGCGGACGGCGAGCTCGCCGGCTGGGCGGTGCTGTCGCTGTCGGTCAGCCCGCTGCGCCGGCACTGGGCCACCGTGCTGCGGGTGCAGGTCCACCCGGCCCGGCAGGGGCAGGGGCTGGGCCGGGCGCTCATGAGCGGGGTGCACGACGCCGCCCGCGACCTCGGGCTGGAGATGCTGCACCTCACCGTGCGCGGCGGCTACGGCATCGAGGGCTTCTACCAGGGGCTGGGCTACCGCGAGTTCGGCCGGATGCCCGGCGCGATCCGGCTCGCCCCCGGCGACGACCGCGAGGAGATCCACCTCTACGTGGAGCTGTGACCCGCCGCGGGGTCGGCGCCGTCGACGGTGCCGCGGGTCGACAGCACCGCCAGGCGGGCGAACAGCTCCTCGGCGTACCAGCGCTCCTGCGCCGTCCGCCGGACCACCGCGGCGTGCTCGGGGCGGTCGTAGGCGAAGGCGTTCAGCGCCGCCGCGGAGTCCCAGACGCTGAAGGTGCCCTGCAGGCCCAGCGGCGCCTCGCCGATGCCGACGGCCATGCGCAGCCCCGGCGCCCGGTGCAGGTCCGCCGACACCGGCGGCACCGCGGACCAGAACCGGGCCGCCCGGCGCAGCACCAGCCGCGCCCGGGTCACCGCGGCCACCGGCCCGTCCCAGCGCTGCGGCCGCGGCCGGCCGAACGGCTCGCGGCCCGACCACAGCCCGCGCGCCGCCAGCGGGCGCAGCCGCGCCGACCACTCCTCCTCGGCGATCCGCCGCCAGCTCGCGGCGACGGGGGAGTCGTCGAGGGCGTCCGCGGCGGCGTCGTCGTCCCAGACCGCCAGCAGGCCCCAGCGGCGGGGGTCGGCGTCGCGGGCGGTGAACGTCCGCCCGTCGCCGGTGCCCAGCAGCTTGGCGAACCGCAGCCCCGGCAGGCGCGCGAGCGCCGGGCGGACCGAGGCCATCCGCAGCACCGCCCGCGGCACGGCGCGGCCGGGGACACCCCACAGGTGCAGGGTCACCGGTCCGGGCTCGGATGGACGCACGCGGCCGAGGGTAGGTGCGCACGGTGACCGACCAGCGGCGGATCCAGCTCGGCGACACCGACGCGCCCGCGGAGGACGAGGTCGTCCAGGCCTTCGACCGGGTGGTCAGCCAGGGCGCGCAGCGGCTGCACCGCACCTGGCGGGAGGTGCTCACCACCGGGCTCGCCGGCGGCCTGGAGGTCGCGATCGGCGTCCTCGCGCTGCTCGCGGTCTACGCGGAGACCGGCAGCCACCTGCTGGCCGGGCTGGCGTTCTCGATCGGGTTCATCGCCCTCCTGCTGGCCCGCAGCGAGCTGTTCACCGAGGGCTTCCTGCTGCCGGTGACCGCCGTCGTCGCCGGCCGGGCGAGCTGGTCGCAGCTGGGGAAGCTGTGGGCCGGGACGCTGGTGGGCAACCTCGTCGGCGGGTGGCTGGCGATGTGGGTGGTGGTGCACGGCTTCCCGCAGCTCGGGCCCACCGTCGTCGAGTCGGCGCGGCACTTCGTCGAGTCCCCGCTGGACCTGCGCGCGGTGTGCCTGGCCTTCCTCGGCGGCGTCGGCATCACGCTCATGACCCGCATGCAGAACGGCACCTCCGCCGACGGCGCCAAGATCGTCGCCGCGGTCGCCGGCGCGTTCGTCCTGGCCGGGCTGCAGCTGTTCCACTCGATCCTGGACTCGCTGCTGGCCTTCGGCGCGATCCACACCGGCACCGCGCCGTTCGGCTACGGCGAGTGGCTGGCCTGGTTCTGGTACGTCACGTTGCTCAACATGGCCGGCGGGCTGATCGTGGTCACCCTGCTGCGGCTGGTGCGCAGCAAGGAGCTGATCCAGCGGGAACGCGCCGCGGCCGCCCGGGACTAGCCTGCCGGGCTCCCCGGCCTCCGGTCGCCACACTGTCCGCGTGATCGAGGTCGACGGGCTGACCAAGCACTACCGGACGCGGGTCGCGGTCGACGACGTCGGCTTCACCGTGCACCCGGGCCGGGTGACCGGCTTCCTCGGCCCGAACGGCTCGGGCAAGACGACGACGATGCGCTGCGTGCTCGGCCTGACCCGGCCCACCGCCGGGACGGCGACGGTGCTCGGCGTGCCCTACCGCGACCTCGACGTGCCCATGCGGCGGGTCGGCGCGCTGGTGGACCCGCGGGCGCGCCATCCCGGCCGCACCGCGTACGCGCACCTGCTCGCGCTGGCGCAGGGCAACGGCCTGCCCGCCTCCCGGGTGGACGACGTCGTCGAGCTGGTCGGCCTCGGCGCGGTGGCGCACGAGCGGGTGCGCGGCTTCTCGCTGGGGATGGGCCAGCGGCTCGGCATCGCCGCGGCGCTGCTCGGCGACCCCGAGGTGCTGCTGCTCGACGAGCCGGTCAACGGCCTGGACCCGGAGGGCATCCGCTGGGTGCGCGGCCTGCTGCGCGACCTCGCCGACGAGGGCCGCACGGTGCTGGTGTCCAGCCACCTGATGAGCGAGATGGAGGACACCGCCGATCACCTGGTCGTGCTCGGCCGCGGCCGGCTGCTCGCCGACGTCCCGATGGCCGACCTCCTCGGCCGGCACGCCGCGGTGCGCGTGCGCAGCCCGCAGGCGCCGCTGCTGGCCGCCGCGCTGCGCCGGGCCGGGGCCGGGGTGGCGCTGGAGACCGACGGCGCGCTGCGGGTGGAGGGCCTCGCCCCGGCCGCGGTGGGCGACGTCGCCTTCGCCGCGCGGGTGCCGGTGCACGAGCTGACCCCGGTGGTCGCCTCGCTGGAGGCGGCCTACCTGGAGCTGACCGGCGAGGACGTCGAGTACCGGGCGGGTGCGGCGTGAGGGTCGGCCTGACGGCGGTGCTGCGCGCCGAGTGGACCAAGCTGCGGACGCTGCGCTCCACCTGGTGGTGCAGCGCCGTCTACCTGCTCGTCGTCGGCGCGTTCGGGTGGCTGGCCGCGGCCACCACGCCGACGGCGCCGGACCCGGACGCCGCGGTCGGCGTCGCGCTGATCGGGTTCGCCTTCGGCCAGGTGGTGCTCGTCGTCCTCGGGGTGCTCGCGGTCACCGCCGACCTGGGCAGCGGGATGGCGCTGTCCTCGCTGGTCGCCGTGCCGCGCCGCACCCGGCTGCTGGGGGCCAAGACGGCCGTCGTCGCGGCGTGGGCGGCGCTGCTCACCGCGCTGCTGGTGGCCGCGTGCGCCCTGGCCGCGCGGACGCTGGTCGCGGTGCCCGGCGGCGTGCCCCTCGACGACCCGGACGTGCTGCGGTCGGCCGGCCTGCAGGTGGCCGGCGCGGTGCTGGTGACGGTGCTCGCCGCCGGGCTCGGGGCCGTGCTGCGCTCGACCGCCGGCGCGCTCGGGCTGGGCGTCGCGCTGGTGTTCGTCGCCCCGCCCGCGCTGGCGCTGGCCGGCGGGCGGACCGCCGAGCTGCTGTCGCAGGCGCTGCCGGCGCTGCGGGTGGGCGGGGAGCCCTTCCTCGCCGTCCCGACGAGCTGGCAGGTGGGCCTGGCGGTGTCGGCGGCGTGGGCGGTCGCCGCCTGGGTGCTGGGCGCGGGCCTGGTCGAGCGCCGCGACGCCTAGCGCCGCGCGGTCTGGCGCCCGAGCCGGCCACCCGGCAGCATCCCGGCAGCCGCGCGACCCCGAGGAGCCCGCGATGCCCGTCCCCGCCACCGTCGAGGAGTACCTGGCGGCCCTGCCCGAGGAGGCCCGGACGGCGCTGGAGCAGGTGCGTGCCGCCGTGCTCCGCGGCATGCCCGGGGCCACCGAGACGATCCGCTACGGCATGCCGGCCGCCGTGCTCGGCGGCCGCTACGGCCTGCACTACGCCGCCTGGAAGCGGCACGCGGCGCTCTACCCGGTGCCCCTGTTCGACGGCGACCTGGAGGCCGAGGTCGCGCCGCACCGCTCGGGCAAGGACGCGGTGCACCTGCCCTACCGCCGCCCGGTGCCCGAGGACCTGGTCGAGCGGGTGGCCGCGGCGGTGGCGGCCCGGCGCGCCTAGCGGGGACCGGACGCGACCGCGCGGAAGGCCACCGAACGGAAGGCCTCGAAGAGCGCCGGCGGCGCCGGCGAGGACCACATCTGGTTGGTCAGCAGGACCGCGGTGGTGCCGGTGACCGGGTCGGTCCACCAGGTGCTGCCCAGCCCGCCGTCCCAGCCGAAGGAGCCGGCGTGCCGGCCGCCGGGCTCGTCGGTGCGGCGGACGCCGAGGCCCAGGCCCCAGCCGCCGCCCTCGTCGTCGACCGGGCCGGCCTGCTCGGTGAGCATCGCCCGCACCGTCTGCTCGCGCAGCACCGGCTCCCCGCTGGCGAGCAGCACCCGGGCGAGGACGGCGAGGTCGTCGACGGTGGAGACCAGGCCGTCCCCGCCGTCGGGGAAGGGCGGCGGGGACGCCCACTGGCCGTCGGCGGGGTCGTACAGCTGCCGCCGGCCCCGCTCGTCCGGCGGCGTCCAGTGCGGGCCGAACCGGCCGCGGGCCGGCGCCGGCACGCCGAAGCCGGTGTCGGTCATCCCGAGCGGGACCAGCACCCGCTCGGCGAGCACCTCGGGCAGCGGCCGGCCGGCCGCGCGGGCCACGAGGACGCCGAGCACGCTCGCGCCGGTGTGGTAGAGCCAGCGCTCGCCGGGCTGGTGCGCCAGCGGGACGCCGGCCACCCGGCGCAGCCACTCGTCCGGCGGGGGAGCGGCCTGCGGTGCCGGCGGCCCGGCGGGCAGGCCCGCCTCACCGAGCGCGGCGACGGTCGGGGTGGGCCACGGCGCGGTGAAGTCGATGCCCAGGCCGAGCCGGGAGGTGAGGACGTCGCGCACCGTGACCGCCCGCCGCGCCTCGACCGTGCCCGCGCCCGCGTCGGCGGGGTCGGCGAGCACCCGCCGGCCGGCCAGCTCGGGCAGCAGCCGGTCCACCGGCTCGTCGAGGGCCAGCGTGCCGTCGTCGACGAGGGTGAGCGCGGCCGTGGCCACCACCGGCTTGGTCACCGAGGAGATGCGGAAGACGGTGTCCGGGGCGACCGGGTCGTCCCCGCCCGGGGTGTGGGTGCCTGCCGCGCCGCGGGCCACCTCGTCCCCGCGCCGCACCAGCCACGCGGCGCCCGGCACCGCCCCGGCCGCCACGGCGCCGGACACCACCTGCTCGATCTCCTCGGCCGGACCCATGCAGGGGTGACCGCCCGGGGAGCCCGGGCTCATCGGTCGCGGGCGGCCCGGCGCAGCGTCGCCCGGTAGCGGGCGGTGGCCAGCCGCTGCAGGGCCCAGCTCGCCGGCGGCACGAGGCGGGCGGCGGGGGAGGCCAGCCGGGAGAACACCCGGATCGAGGCGACGACGTCGCCGCCGGGGTCGAGCCGGACGGTGAAGCACTCCTCGCCGCTCTCGGGGTGGCCGGGCAGCGAGCCGTAGGCGAAGCCGCGCTCGTCGCCGGTCGTCGACGCCCAGACGACCCGGCAGGGGATGTCGTAGCCCAGCCGCGGCAGCCCCGCGGTGAGGACGACGACGGTGCCGACCTCGCCGGGCGAGCCGGTCGCGCGCACCCGCAGGCCGGTGCTGCGCTGCGGCGCCCAGGCGAACACCGCCGCGGCGACCCGCTCGAACGCCGCGCGGCCGGAGCCGACGACCTCGGTCCACGTGCCGGTGCGGTAGCCGGCGGGGAGCTCGGCGGCGCGCGTGGCGCCGACCTCGGCGTAGGTGAGCGGCGCGTCGCGCAGGTCGGCGGGGGAGACGGCACGGAGGAGACCCATGGGCCGAGTCTGTGCGCCGTGCCACGGCGACGGGCGGTGGCCGGCGCCGCCGGCTCAGCGCACCCCGGCCAGGTGCCGGCCGGCCGCGTGCACGGGCGCGACGTCGGACTCGCGGATGCCGTAGCGGGCGTAGAGCCGGCCCAGCGGCCCCGGCGCCCACCAGTTGGCCCGGCCCAGCAGCCGCATCGTCGCGGGTACCAGCAGGGTCCGCACCACCGTCGCGTCGACCACGATGGCGATGAGCATGGCCACGCCGATCATCTTGATCAGCACGACGCCGGAGACGGAGAACGCGCCGATCACCACGAGCAGCAGCAGTGCCGCGCTGGTGATGATCCCGCCGGTGCGCTGCAGCCCGGTGGCGACGGCGGCGGTGTTGTCGCCGGTCAGGTCGTACTGCTCGCGGATCCGGGACATGAGGAAGACCTCGTAGTCCATCGACAGCCCGAAGACGATGGCCAGCACCAGGATCGGTGAGGTGGCCTCGATGAACCCGGTCGGGGTGAAGCCCAGGACGCCGGAGAGGTTGCCGTCCTGGAAGATCCACACCAGCGCGCCGAAGGAGGCGCCCAGCGACAGGACGTTCACGAGCACGGCCTTGAGCGGCAGCACGACCGACCCGAAGGCCAGGAACAGCAGGACGAACGACGTCACCGCCACCAGCAGCGCCATCCAGGGCAGCAGCGCACCCAGGCTGTCCAGCAGGTCGGCGTACACCGCGCCGGTGCCGCCGACGAGGACCTCGGCGCCGTCCGGCGCGGGCACCTGCCGGACCGCGGCCACCAGGTCCCGGCCCTCGGCCCCCATCGCGTTCACGTCCGCGGCGACCACCACCCGTGCCGTGCTGCCGGCGACCTCGGCGACCGTGGCGCCGTCCACCCGTGGGACGGCCTCGACGGCGGCGACGTAGGACTGCAGCGCAGCGCTGCCCTCCGCCGTGTCGGCAGGAGCGGGGAGGGTGAGGACCGCCTCGACCGGACCGGACGGGCTCGGCGGGAAGTCCCGCTCGATCGTCTCGGCGACCACCCGGCTCTCCGCGCCCTCGGGCATGGCGCGCACGTCGATGCCGCCGAACTCCGCGCGCGTGAACGGCAGGGCCAGCGCGACGAGCAGCGCCCCCACGACCAGCGTGTACAGGATCGGACGGCGCATGACGCTGTGCGCGATGCGGTACCAGACCCCGTTCCGTTCGACGTCCGCGTGCGCCGGGCGCCGCCGTCGACGCACCGGGCGCCGCACCGACAGGGCGTCGACGCGGGGACCGAGCACGGCCAGCAGCGCCGGCAGCAGGGTGAGTGCGGCGAGCATCGCGATGAACACGGCGCTCATGCCGCCGAAGCCCATCGACCGCAGGAACACCTGCGGGAAGATCAGCAGGCCCGCGAGTGAGACCGCCACGGTGATGCCGGAGACGGCGACCGTGCGCCCGGCGGTCGCCATGGTCCGGGCGAGGGCGTCCTCCACCGTCGCCTGCCGGCGCACCTCCTCGCGGAACCGGCTGACCACGAACAGCCCGTAGTCGATGGCCAGCCCGAGGCCGAGCACGGTGACCACGTTGACCGCGAAGATCGACACGTCGGTGACCAGTCCGAAGGCGCGCAGGGCCGCGAACGAGCCGAGGATCGCGGTCACCCCGATCGCCAGGGGCAGGGCGGCCGCGGCGAGGCCACCGAAGACGACGACGAGCAGGACCGCCAGGACCGGCAGCGAGATGGTCTCGGCCGTCGCGATGTCCTCGCTCACCAGGACGTTCATGTCCCGGTTGAGGGTCACCTCGCCGCCGATCCGGGTGGTCAGCCCAGGGGCGGCCAGGTCGCCCTCGATGGCGTCGAGGACGTCCTCGCGCCCGTCCTCGTCGCCGCGCAGGCTGAGGACGGCGTAGGTGCTGCGCCGGTCCTCGCTCACCAGGGAGGACGCGCCCGTGTCGAACCAGGACACCGTGCGCAGCACGTCGTCCTCGGGCAGGGCGCCGAGCGTGGAGGTGACCGCCTCGGCGTAGGCCGGGTCGTCGACCGTCGACGCGTCGCTGGAGTACAGGACGACGACGTCGGCCGCGCTGCGGCCCAGCTCGTGCTCGGCCACCTCGGCGGCCCGGGAACTCTCGCTGTCGGGGTCGAAGAACCCGCCGCCGGTCATCTGGCCGAAGACGCCGGTACCCCAGACGCCGGCGAAGGCGACGAACGCCACCGACAGCGCCAGGACCCACCGGCGCCTCCGGTACACGGCGCGACCCAGTGCCTCGAACACGGTCCCTCCCTCGTCCCGGTGGCCGGGCCGGTCGCCCCTCGGCCGGCGGCGGCAGCCCTGCGTCCGCCGATGGTCGGGGGACGCGGGAGCGGGGGCCGTCGTCCCGGCGACACGGGCGCGGCTCGGGGTCCGGCGTGACACCGGACAGCCGGCACCGGGGGAGCACCCGCACCCGACCCCGTCCGTCCACAGCGCGCTCCGCCCGTCGCCCCCGTGGTGCCCCGGGAGCGTGTGACAGCCGTGCACGTCCCCGTGCGGCCGCAGCATGACGGTCGGGTCCGCGTCGGGGAAGGCGGAGCGACGCGGGATCGTCGCCTCGACGCCCCGGCCGGGTCGGCGGCGGGGTGGCGGGGGCGCGTGGCCCGCCTGGACGGGTGAGCGGTGTGTCGCGCAGGCCCTCGGGCGACACGGCCCGGAACGGGCCCGTGGTCGGGATCCGGACCGGCGTAGGTTGACCGGCACTGTGCTGCCCGCCGTCACCGCCACCCGCTACGTCACCCCGCTGCGCGAGGGGGGCTCGCTGCCCGGGCTCATGGAGGCCGACGACCTCGGCACCTACGTGGTCAAGTGGCGGGCCGCCGGCCAGGGCGTGCGGGTGCTGGTGGCGGAGGTGGTGTGCGGCGAGCTGGCCCGGGCGCTGGCGCTGCCGGTGCCGGCGCTGGTCACCGTCGACGTCGTCCCGGAGCTGGCCGTGGGCGAGCCCGACCCCGAGGTGCAGGAGCTGCTGCAGCGCTCGGCCGGGCGCAACCTGGGGCTGGACTACCTGCCCGGCGCCCTGGACTTCGAGGCCGGGGTGGGCGAGGTCGAGCCCGAGCTGGCCGGCCGGGTGCTGTGGTTCGACGCGCTGGTGGGCAACGTCGACCGGTCCTGGCGCAACCCCAACATGCTGTTCTGGCACGGCCGGCTGCAGCTGATCGACCACGGCGCCGCGCTCACCTTCCACCACTCGTGGGCGGGGGCGCCGGCCGCCGTCGCCCGCCCCTACGACGCCGCCCAGCACGCGCTGGTGGAGTGCTCGCCGGACCTGCGCGCCGCCGACGCCGACCTCGCGCCGCGGGTCACCCGGCCGCTGCTGGAGCGGGTGCTGGCACAGGTGCCCGACGACTGGCTCGAGGGACCGGAGCCCGGCGAGCCGCCGGCCGCCGTCCGGGAGCGCTACGCGTCCCAGCTGCTGGCCCGCCTGGCCGCCCGCGACGCGTGGCTGCCCGGCGTGGTGGCCGCGGCCGCCGCGGGCGCGGGGGCACGCCGCCGCTCGCCGCGCGGGGAGAACCGGCCGGCCTGGCTGGGCCCGCCCCCGCCGCCGGGGGTGACCCAGCGGTGAGCCGGGAGACCTTCGAGTACGCCGTCCTGCGGGTGGTGCCGCGGGTGGAGCGGGGCGAGGCGCTCAACGCCGGCGTCCTCGTCTACTGCCGGCAGCGCGACTACCTGGGCAGCCGGGTGCACCTCGACGTCGACCGGCTGCGCGCGCTGGACCCGACCGCCGACCCCGCCGCCATCGGCCGCGCGCTGCAGGCCGCCGCCGACGTGTGCGCCGCCGACCCCGCCGCCGGCGCCGCGGGCCGGGAGGCGCTCGGCTCGCGGTTCCGCTGGCTCACCGCGCCGCGCAGCACCGTCGTCCAGCCCGGCCCGGTGCACACCGGGCTCACCGAGGACCCCGACGCCGAGGCCGACCGGCTGCTGCGGCTGCTGGTGCTGCCGGTCGAGGACTGAGCACCGTCCGGCGGGCCGGGACGGGGTCCTCCGCCTAGCCGGGCAGCAGCTCGTCGATGCGGCGGGCGAGCTCGAGGTCGAGCGCGCTCACCCCGTCCTCGGAGTGGCTGACGAGGGTGAGGTGCAGCGTCCGCCAGCGCAGGTCGACGTCGGGGTGGTGGTCCATCTCCTCGGCGACGTCGGCGATGGCGACGATCGCCTCCACCGCGGCGCGGAACGAGGACAGCTGCACGGTCCGGTGCAGGCCGGTGACGTCACCGGACCACAGCGGCAGCGCGCGCAGCCCGGCCGCGACCTCGTCGGGGGACAGGCGCGGCGGCCGGGGCACGTCGGGATGCTCCTACAGGTGCAGGCCGCACTCGGTCTTGCCGCGGCCGGCCCAGCGCCCGGCACGCGGGTCCTCGCCCGGAGCGACCGGGCGGGTGCACGGCGCGCAGCCGATCGAGGCGTACCCGATCTCCTGCAGCGGGTTGACCGGCACCTGGTGCTCGGCGATGTAGGCGTCGACGTCGTCCTGCGTCCAGGCGGCCAGCGGGTTGACCTTCACCATGCCCCGCTTGGCGTCCCAGTCGACGACCCTCGTGCCCGCGCGGGTGGCGGCCTCGTCGCGGCGGACGCCCGAGCCCCACGCGGCGTAGCCGGCCAGCGCGGTGGCCAGCGGCTGCACCTTGCGCAGCGAGCAGCACAGGTCCGGGTCGCGGTCGTGCAGCGCCGGGCCGTGCTCGGCGTCCTGCTCGGCCACCGTCCGCGGCGGCGTCACGTTCACGAGCGTGATGGGCAGGACGCTGCTGATCCAGTCCCGCGTGCCGATCGTCTCGGCGAAGTGGTAGCCGGTGTCGAGGAAGACCACGTTGACCCCCGGCACCGCCCGGGAGGCCAGGTGCGCGAGGAGCCCGTCGGCCATCGACGAGGTGACGGCGAAGTCGTCGCCGAAGGTCTCCCCGGCCCAGCGCAGCACGGCGAGGGCCTGCTCGACGGGGTCGGCGATGCCCTCGAAGCGGGCGTCGGCCTCGGCGGCGAGCTCCGGCGTGGGCCGGACGGCGGTCGTCATGCCTGCACTCCTGTCCCGGTGAGCCGGACGGTGAAGGTCCGCAGGCACGCGGCGCAGTGCCACTCGCCCCCGTCCCCGTGCGGGGTCAGCTCCTCGTCCCCGCAGTACGGGCAGTGGAACACGGGCAGCTGGCGCTGCCTTCCCGACGGGGACGGCTCCTCCTCGCTCACAGCAGCCAGGCCTCCTCGGCGCGGGCCACGTAGGCGGCGAACCGCTCGCCGGGCTCGCGCCGCTCCAGGTAGCCGCGCAGCACCCGCTCGCAGTAGTCCGCCGTCTCGGCCTTGGTCACCTTGTGGCCGCGGAACTTGCGGCCGAAGGCGGCGTCGACGCCGAGGTGGCCGCCCAGGTGCACCTGGAAGCCCTCGACCATCTCGCCGTTCCCGTCGCGGACCATCGAGCCCTTGAACCCGATGTCGGCGGTCTGGAAGCGGGCGCAGCTGTTCGGGCAGCCGTTGACGTTGATGCCGATCGGCTCGTCGAAGCCGGGCAGCCGCTTCTCCAGCTCGGCGTAGAGGTCCTGGGCGTGCTGCTTGGTCTCGACGATGGCGAGCTTGCAGAACTCCAGGCCGGTGCAGGCCATGGTGCCGCGGCGGAAGGCGCTCGGGCGCACCAGCAGGTCGTGCTCGGCGAGCGCGGCGACGAGGTCCTCCACGTGCTCGTCCGGCACGTCCAGGACGACCATCTTCTGCTGGGTCGTCGTCCGGATGCGGCCCGCGCCGTACTCGTCGGCGAGGTCGGCGATCCGGGTGAGCACCGTCCCGCTGATCCGGCCGGTGCGCAGCGCGAAGCCGACGGCGTTGCGGCCGTCCTTCTGCCGCGCGACGCCGACGTGGTCGCGGGACTCGTTCTTCGGCGGCGCGGCCGCGGGGCCGTCGGGCAGCGCGCGGTGCAGGTACTCGTCCTGCAGCACCTGCCGGAACCTCTCGGGACCCCAGTCGGCCATCAGGAACTTGATCCGGGCCCGGTTGCGCTGCCGGCGGTAGCCGTAGTCGCGGAAGACCGAGGTGCAGGCCGCCCACACCTCGGTCACCTCCTCGGGTCGCACGAACACGCCGACGCGCTGGGCGAACATCGGGTTGGTCGACAGGCCGCCGCCGACCCACAGGTCGTAGCCGGGCTCGCCGTCGGGACCGACGACGCCGACGAAGGACACGTCGTCGATCTCGGGCTCGGTGCAGTGGTCGACGCAGCCGGACATCGACGTCTTCCACTTGCGCGGCAGGTTGCTGAACGCGGGGTCGCCCACGTACCGGGCGACCGTCTGGGCCATGACGTCGGTGGCGTCGACGACCTCGTCCTCCAGGACGCCGGCCAGCGGGCAGTTGAGCATGCCGCGCGGGGTGTCGCCGCAGGCCTCGGTCGTGGTCATGCCGACGGCCTCGAGCCGGTCCCAGATCTCGGGGACGTCCTCGATGCGGATCCAGTGGTACTGGATGTTCTGCCGGTCGGTGACGTCGGCGACGTCCCGGCCGAACTCGGTGCTGATGGCGCCGAGGGTGCGCAGCTGCTCGCTGGTCAGCGCCCCGCCGTCGGTGCGCACCCGCATCATGAAGTAGGAGTCCTCGAGCTCCTCGGGCTCCAGCACGGCGGTCTTGCCGCCGGGGATGCCCGGGGCCCGCTGGGTGTAGAGGCCCATCCACCGCATCCGGCCGCGCAGGTCGCCGGGGTCGATGCCGTCGAAGCCGGTCCGCGAGTAGATGTCGAGGATCCGCTGACGGACCTCGAGCCCGTCGGAGTCCTTCTTCATCCGCTCGTTGGGGTTCAGCGGCTCCCGGTAGCCCAGCGCCCACTGACCCTGGCCACGCTGGGGCCGGTTGCTCGGACGGGGAGGTGCGGACACGGTGCACTTCTTCCTGCGCCGTCCGCGCCGGTCTGCACCCGCGCGGAGGGCGCTGCCAGGTCGGGGTCGCGGCTGCGGGCCGCGGGGGAGGACTGGTGGTCAGCGCGGGGCGCGACAGACGGCGCTGCTGACGAGGGCGAGGTCGACGTGCAGACGCGCGACGAGGAGGCTGCCGCGGTCCGTCACGCCACCCATGGTCGCACACGTCCGGCTCCGGCCGGTGTGAGCTCGGGAGGCGGCGTCCGCAGGGGGCGTCGTCAGGGGGTCTCGTCGCCGAACGAGCGCCAGGCGCTCTCGACGGCGGCGAGCTCCGCCACGTACCCGGGCAGCTTCCCGGCGACGACGTCGGCGAGGGTGACCTCCTCCAGCACCCGCCGGTAGGCGGCGCGGGCGGCGACCCACACGCTGGCCAGCTCCTCGGCGGCGCCGGGGTAGCTGACGTCCTCGGGCCGCTGCCCGTGCACCTCCGCGAGGAAGCCCTGCTCCACCCGCATGACCCGGGCGATGGAGATCTCCGACGGCGGCAGCGCCAGCCGGTACCCGCCCTCGCGGCCCCGCTGGCTGGTGACCAGCCGGGCGTGCTGGAGGTCGCCGAGGATCCCCTGCAGGAAGCGCGAGGGGAGGCCCTGGTTGGTCGCGATCCGGTCGCAGGTCATGGCGCCCGGCGCCGCGGCGGCCAGCTCGAGGGCCGCGCGGACGGCGTAGTCGACCCGGGCGGTGATGCGCACGGTGCTCCCTCCTGCGGGCCGGCTGCCGGGTCCCGCGGGCCCATCCTGCCCGGTCTGCGAGGGTGACGGCGTGTACCGGCTGCGCTTCACCACGGTCGTGGCGGCGCCGCTGACCGTCGCCTTCGACGTCGCCCGGGCCCTCGGCCGCCCCTGGCCGTTCCCGCTGGAGGAGGTCGAGTCGGTCCGCCCGGTGCGCGACCTGTACGCCGCGGGGCCGGGGCGGAGGTGGCGCAGCCTCACCCACGAGCGCCGGTTCACCGCGACCGGCGCCGGCACCGTCGTCGACGAGCAGGTCGACTGGGACACCGGCCTGCCCGGGGCGCTCGGCGGCCTGGTCGACCAGACCGTCCTGCGCCGGCGGGTGCTGCGGGCGATGCGCCGGCACCTGGACGGCTACGCCGCCGCGGCCGCGCTGCGCGCCCTCGACGTCGTCCAGGTGGTGGGCGCGGCCGTCGTCCGCGGGGACCGGGTGCTGGTCGCCCAGCGCGGGTCGGGGCCGCTCGCGGGGCTGTGGGAGTTCCCCGGCGGCAAGGTGGAGCCGGGGGAGGACGACGTCGCGGCGCTGGTGCGCGAGTGCGCCGAGGAGATGGGGGTCCTCGTGGCGCCCCAGGCGTTCCTCGGCGAGGTGCCGCTGGACGGCCGGGTGGCCGGCGGGGCGCCCGGCGCCTCGACGCTGCGGGTCTGGTGGGCCCGGCTGGCCTCCGGCGAGCCGGTCGCGCACGAGCACCGCGAGCTGCGCTGGGTGGGCGCCGGCGACCTCGACGGCCTGGACTGGATCGCCGCCGACCGTCCCCTGCTGCCCGCGGTCCGGGACCTGCTCGGCCGCCTCTGAACGCACCAGGGGCGCCGTCCCGTGCGGAACGGCGCCCCTGGTGCAGTCGTCCGGGCTCAGCCCTTGAAGACGTCCTTGACCTTCTCGCCGGCCTGCTTGAGGTTGCCGGCGGCCTTGTCGTTGGCGCCCTCGGCCTGCAGGTCGCGGTCGCCCGTGGCCTCGCCGACGCGCTCCTTGCCCTCGCCCGCCAGCTCCTGGGCCTTGTTCTGCAGCTTGTCGATGCCGCTCACGGTGGACTCCTCCCTCTCGGATGGCCGTGGAGTACCCGGGAGTAGGCTCAGCACACCCGGTTCGCCTGAACGGCGGAAGTCCTCCGGGGTGAGCAACTGCAGACCGCAAGCCCTGCGGTCCGCGCCCTCGTCGACCGCTGCTGTTGCACTGGTGTGACAGGAGTCGTGAGCCTCGGTCACAAATCGGTTGCGGACGTGGACGGTCCTCGTCGGGGTGCCTAGGGTCGCCCACGGCGTACCGGCTCCGTTCCGCGGTGTTCACCCGGAGGACGCCGACGCCCGGCCAGTGCGCCCGGGTGCGCGGTGTCCCGGCACGCAGAGACCAGTCCGTTCCCCCCGCACACGCGGGACGAGGGAGGCAACACACGTGAAGTTGAGCAAGCGCCGGTCGGCGCTCGTCGCCGTCGGCCTGTCCGGCGCCCTCCTGCTGTCCGCCTGTGGCGGCGGCAACGACGACAGCGGCTCCGGCGACGGCGGCAGCGGCGGCGCGAGCGGCGGCACCTTCAGCGTCTACATCGGTGAGCCGGAGAACCCGCTCGTCCCGGGCAACACCACCGAGTCCGAGGGTGACCAGGTCGTCAACTCGCTGTGGACCGGCCTGGTGAAGTACGCCGAGGACGGCTCCGTCGAGTACTCGGGTGTCGCCGAGTCGATCGAGTCCGAGGACAACACCACCTGGACCGTCACGCTCAAGGACGGCTGGACCTTCCACGACGGGACCCCGGTCGACGCCGAGTCCTTCGTCAACGCGTGGAACTACACCGCCTACAGCCCCAACGCCCAGGGCGCCGCGTCCTACCTGTCGCGGATCGCGGGCTACGCCGACCTGCAGGCGCCGACCGACGACGCCGGCAACGTGACCGGTGAGCCGGCCGCCCAGCAGATGAGCGGCCTGCAGGTCGTCGACGACCGCACCTTCACGGTGACGCTGTCCGCGCCGTTCTCGAACTTCCCGGCGGTCGTGGGCTACAACTCCTTCTACCCGCTGCCGCAGGCGTTCTTCGACGACCCCGAGGCCTTCGGCACCAAGCCGATCGGCAACGGCCCGTTCAAGGCCGACGAGGACTTCGTCCCGGGCCAGGGCATCACCCTGACCCGCTACGAGGACTACGCCGGCGACGACGCCGCGCAGGCCGACGGCATCGAGTACGTCGTCTACGCCGACGTCAACACCGCCTACACCGACGTGCAGGCCGGCAACCTCGACATCGTCGACGTCATCCCGCCGGACGTCATCGAGTCGGCCCGGTCCGAGTTCGGCGACCGGTTCATCGAGACCGAGTCCTCGCAGATCACCTACCTCGGCTTCCCGACCTACGACGAGCGCTTCGCCGACCCGCGGGTCCGCCAGGCGATCTCCATGGCCGTCGACCGGGACGCCATCTCGGAGGCGATCTTCCAGAGCACCCGCGTCGCGGCCGACTCGTTCATCCCGCCGGTCGTCGACGGCTACCGCGAGGGCAGCTGCACCTACTGCACCTTCGACCCGGACCAGGCCAACCAGCTGCTCGACGAGGCCGGCTTCGACCGCAGCCAGCCGGTCGACCTCTGGTTCAACGCGGGCGCCGGCCACGACGCGTGGATGGAGGCGGTGGGCAACCAGCTGCGCGAGAACCTCGGCGTCGACTACGTCCTGCAGGGCAACCTCGACTTCGCCGAGTACCTGCCCCTGCTGGAGTCGCAGGGCGGGACCGGGCCCTTCCGCTACGGCTGGAGCTTCGACTACCCGGCCCCGGACAGCTACCTGACGCCGCTGTTCACGACCCAGTCGCTCGCCCCAGCCGGCTCGAACTACTCCTTCTGGACCAACCCCGAGGTCGAGAGCCTGATCAGCCAGGGTGACCAGGCCGAGAGCCCCGAGGCCGGTGTGGAGAACTACCAGGCGGCGGAGGACATCATCGCCGAGGAGATGCCGATGGCGCCGATGTTCTTCACGGAGGTCCAGTCCGTGACCTCCGAGAACGTCTCCAACGTCCGCCTGGACCTGTTCCAGCGGATCGTCACCTCCGAGGTCACCGTCAACAACGCCTGACCCCACCCCGCAGGACCTGCACCACCCGCCGGGGGCGCCCGTCCGACCAGGACGGTCGCCCCCGGCGGCGCGTGTGCGGGCCTGCGGGCACGATGGACACCGGCGCCGCCGCGACCCGGCGGCGCACACACCCCGAGGGGGACCATGGGCCGCTACGTCGCGCGCCGCCTGCTGCTCACCATCCCGGTTCTGCTGGGCGCCTCGTTCCTGATCTTCGCGATGGTCTACGCCCTGCCGGGCGACCCCATCCGCGCACTGGGTGGTGACCGTCCGCTCTCGCCCGCCGTGGTCGCCGAGCTGCGCGAGCGGTTCAACCTCAACGACCCCCTGTACGTCCAGTACTGGGAGTACCTGAAGAACCTGTTCCAGGGCGATCTGGGCACCGACTTCCGCGGCCGGCCGGTGTTCGACACCATCGAGCGCGCGCTGCCGGTGACCGTGAAGCTCGCCCTCACCGCGGTCGTCTTCGAGATCCTCATCGGCCTGGTCGCCGGCGTGCTGGCCGGCATCCGGCGCAACAGCTTCTTCGACAACGTGGTGCTGGTCTCGACGACGCTGATCGTCTCGATCCCGATCCTGGTCCTGGCCTTCTTCGCCCAGCTGCTCTTCGGCCTCAAGCTCGGCTGGTTCCCCATCGCCGGGACCAACGAGGGGCTCTACAGCTACCTGCTGCCCGGCCTGGTCCTCGCGTCCGGGTCGCTGGCCTACGTGGCCCGGCTGACCCGCACCAGCCTCGCGGAGAACCTGCGCGCCGACTACGTGCGGACGGCGCGCGCCAAGGGCCTGCCCAAGCGGACGGTCATCGTCCGCCACACGCTGCGCAACAGCCTGATCCCGGTCGTCACGTTCATCGGCGCGGACATCGGCGCGCTGTTGGGCGGGGCGATCGTCACCGAGACGGTGTTCAACCTGCCCGGCATCGGCCGGGAGGTGTTCAACGCGATCCGCTCCCAGGAGGGCGCGGTCGTCGTCGGCATCGTCACCCTGATGGTGTTCTTCTTCATCTTCTTCAACCTGGTCGTGGACGTGCTCTACGCCGTCCTCGACCCGAGGATCCGCTATGACTGACCAGCAGCAGCTGGACCTGCGCAAGGACGAGGTGGAGGCCGGCACCACGACCGGGCTCGCCAGCCCGTCGGTCGACGTCACCGAGGAGCGGCAGAACAGCCTCTGGAGCGACGCCTGGGGCGAGCTGCGGCGCAACCCGCTGTTCTGGATCGGCGCCGTCCTCGGGCTGTTCTTCCTCCTGATGGCGCTGTTCCCGCAGGTGTTCGCGCGCGGCGCCGACCCGCGCTCCTGCGACCTGTCCAACTCCCGGGCCAGGCCCTCGGCGCAGCACTGGTTCGGCTTCGACACCCAGGGCTGCGACTACCTGGCCAACGTGGTCTACGGCGCCCGCAACTCGCTGATCATCGGTGTCATCGCCGTGCTGGTCATCCTGCTGCTCGGCGTCCTCGTCGGCGCGATCGCCGGCTACTACGGCGGCCTGACCGACGGGATCCTCGCGCGGATCGCGGACATCTTCTACGCGCTGCCGCTCATCCTCGGCGCGCTGGTGCTGCTGCGGGTGGGCCCCTCGACCGACATCCCGGTCATCAACAGCCGCGGGCCGGGCGCGGTGGCCATCGCGCTGGCACTGTTCGGCTGGATGACGGCGATGCGGCTGGTCCGCTCGCAGGTCATCGCGGTCAAGAGCTCCGACTACGTGTCCGCCGCCCGCGCGATGGGGGCGTCCGGCCGGCGCATCCTGCTGCGGCACATCCTGCCCAACGCCGTCGCCCCGGTGCTGGTCTACGCGACGATCACCATCGGCGTGATCATCGCCGCGGAGGCGACGCTGACCTACCTCGGCGTGGGCCTGCAGCGGCCGGCCATCTCCTGGGGCCTGCAGATCGAGGCGGGGCAGGACTCCATCCGCACCGCACCGCACCTGGTGCTGTTCCCCAGCCTGATCCTGACCCTGACCGTGATGGCGTTCGTGATGATGGGTGACGCCCTGCGCGACGCCCTCGACCCGAGGCAGCGCGCATGACCAACCTCGACCTGACCAAGCCGACCGCGGAGCTCGCCGGACAGGGCACGCCCCTGCTCGAGGTCGACGACCTGCACGTGGAGTTCCGCACCCGCGCGGGCACGGTGCACGCCGTCAACGGCGTGAGCTACAGCCTGGCGGCGGGGGAGACCCTGGCCATCCTCGGCGAGTCCGGCTCCGGCAAGTCCGTCTCGGCCCAGGCGATCATGGGGATCCTCGAGACCCCGCCCGCGGTCATCACCGGCGGCGGCATCTGGTTCCAGGGCAGGAACATGCTGGAGATGTCCGCCGAGGACCAGCGGAAGATCCGCGGCCCGGGCATCTCGATGATCTTCCAGGACGCCCTGTCGTCGCTGAACCCCGTGTACAGCGTGGGCTTCCAGATCGGCGAGATGTTCCGGGCGCACCGCGGGACGAGCAAGAAGGAGGCCCGCCAGCGGGCCATCGAGCTCATGGACCGGGTGCGCATCCCGGCGGCGGCCCGCCGGGTCGACGACTACCCGCACCAGTTCTCCGGCGGCATGCGCCAGCGCGTGATGATCGCCATGGCCATCGCTCTGGACCCGCGGATCCTCATCGCCGACGAGCCGACCACCGCCCTCGACGTCACCGTGCAGGCGCAGGTCATGGACCTGCTCAAGGACCTGCAGGAGGAGACGGGGATGGGGCTGATCCTCATCACCCACGACCTCGGCGTCGTCAACGAGGTCGCCGACAACGTCGCGGTCATGTACGCCGGCGAGATCGTCGAGCGGGGTACCGTCGACGACGTCTTCACCCGCCCCGCGCACCCCTACACCGAGGGGCTCATGGGCTCGGTGCCGCAGGTCGAGGCGAAGGGCGGGCGGCTGCAGCCGATCGCCGGCCAGCCCCCGAACCTCGCGCGCATCCCCAGCGGCTGCCCGTTCCACCCGCGGTGCCCGCACCGCCGGCTCGGCGCCGCGGCCGCGCCGGGGCGGGAGTGCGCCACCGACGTCCCGCCGCTGCGGCTGGTCGTGCCGGGACGCGAGGCGGCCTGCCACTACAGCGAGGAGGTCCTCGGTGTCGCAGCCGAGTGAGTCCGGCGCCACCGCGGCGTCGTCCCTGTCGAAGTCGTCGCCGTCCACCGAGGCGGTGCCGGGCGCCCCGACGCTGGCCAAGCCGGCGCCGTCGGGTGCCCGGGGCGCGATGGGGGAGCCGCTGCTGGAGATCCGCGGGCTGCAGAAGCACTTCCCGCTGACCCAGGGCATCGTCTTCAAGCGCACCATCGGCCACGTCCGCGCGGTCGACGGCGTGGACCTCACCCTGCGCCGCGGCGAGACCGTGGGCCTGGTCGGCGAGTCCGGCTGCGGCAAGTCGACGGTGTCGAAGCTGATCGTTGCGCTGGAGCGGCCGACCGCCGGGTCGATCCTCTACAAGGGCAAGGACGTCGCCCGCATGGGCGGCCGGGCGCTGAAGGACTACCGGCGCGAGGTCCAGATCATCTTCCAGGACCCGTACGCGTCGCTGAACCCGCGGATGACCGTCGGCGACATCGTCGCCGAGGGCTGGGCCGTGCACGACGACGTCGCCCCGCGGAAGGGCCGGCTCAAGCGCACGCAGGAGCTGCTCGACCGCGTCGGCCTCAACCCCGACTACGTCAACCGCTACCCGCACCAGTTCTCCGGCGGCCAGCGGCAGCGCATCGGCATCGCCCGGGCGCTGGCGCTGCAGCCGGAGGTCATCGTCTGCGACGAGCCGGTGTCGGCGCTCGACGTCTCGGTGCAGGCGCAGGTGGTCAACCTGCTCGAGGACCTGCAGGACGAGTTCGGCCTGTCCTACCTGTTCATCGCGCACGACCTGTCGGTGGTGCGGCACATCTCCGACCGCGTCGCGGTGATGTACCTCGGCAGCATCGTGGAGGAGGGCACCGACGAGGAGGTCTACGCCTCGCCGTCGCACCCCTACACCCAGGCCCTGCTGTCCTCGGTACCGCTGCACGAGCCGCACCTGCGTGGGCAGAAGGACCGGATCCTGCTGCAGGGCGACGTCCCCAGCCCCGCGGACCCGCCCTCGGGCTGCCGCTTCCGCACCCGCTGCTGGAAGGCGCAGGACGTCTGCGCGCAGGAGGCCCCGGCGCTGGTCGACCGCGGCCAGGGCCACCCCTCGGCCTGCCACTTCGCCGAGGCCCGGACGGTCGTCCCGGTCGACGCGGAGTAGCGCCTGCCGCACCACGACGGCGCGGTGGCCACCTCCCGGGGTGGTCACCGCGCCGTCGTCGCGTCCGGGCGCGGTGGGAGACTGTGCGCCCGTGACCGCCGCCCGCCGCATCCTCCTGGTCCACGCCCACCCCGACGACGAGACGATCACCAACGGCGCGACGATGGCGCGCTACGTCGCCGAGGGAGCGCAGGTCACGCTGCTCACCTGCACGCTGGGGGAGGAGGGCGAGGTCCTCGTCCCGGAGCTGGCGCAGCTGACCTCCGACCAGGCCGACCAGCTCGGCGGCTACCGGATCGGCGAGCTGGCCGCCGCGATGGCCGCCCTCGGCGTCACCGACAGCCGCTTCCTCGGCGGCGCCGGCCGCTACCGGGACTCCGGGATGGTGGGGACGCCGGCCAACGGGCACCCGCGCGCCTTCTGGAACGCCGACCTCGACGAGGCGGTGGGTGCCGCGGTCGCCGTCGTGCGGGACGTGCGGCCGCAGGTCGTGGTCACCTACGACGAGAACGGCGGCTACGGGCACCCCGACCACATCCAGGCCCACCGGGTCGCGATGGCCGCCGTCGAGCGCGCCGCCGACCCCGCGTGGCGACCCGAGCTGGGCGCGGCGTGGGACGTCGCCAAGGTCTACTGGGCGTGCGTGCCGCGGTCGGTGCTGCGCGAGGGCGCCGAGGCCCTGGCCGCGCTGGGGGAGGCCGCGCCGTTCGAGCAGCTCGGCGAGGTCGACGACGTCCCCTACGCCGTCCCCGACGAGCTGGTGACCGCCGCCGTCGACGGCCGCGCGTACGCCGCCCGCAAGGACGCCGCCATGCGGGCGCACGCCACGCAGATCACCGTCGACGGGCCGTTCTTCGCGCTGTCCAACAACCACGGCCAGGAGGTGCTCGGCGTCGAGCACTACCGGCTGGTGCGCGGCGAGCGCGGCCCCGCGGGGGACGGGCCGCACGGCTGGGAGGACGACCTGTTCGCCGGCCTGGACGCGTGAGCCGGGTCCCCGGGCTGGTCCTCGCCGGGCTCGCGGCGGTGCTGACCGCCGGGTGGCTGGCGCTGGTCGAGGTCTTCTGGCTGCCGCTGCGGGTGGCCGGCGTTCTGCTGCCGCTGTCGGTCCTGGCCGCCGTCGCCGGCAACTACCTGCTGGTCACCGGCGCGCACCGGCTCACCGGCTCGCGCGTGGTCGCGCTGCTGCCGGCGGTCACCTGGCTGGTGGTCGCGGTCGCCGCGATGGTGCCGCGGCCCGAGGGCGACCTGGTCGCCGTCGGCACCGGCGGGCTCGGCGCGGTCACCCTCGCGTTCCTCGGCCTCGGGGTGCTCGCCGCGGCGGTCGCCGTGGGCCGGGTGCTGGCGACGCCACGCCGTCCGGCCGGCCCGCCGGCCTGAGGGTCGGCGCGCCGCCCGCTGCTGCGGGGACACCCGGGCGTTCAGTCCGGCGCCCACCGGTAGTGGTAGCGGTGGTGCTCGACGTGGCCGGCCCGGCGGTACAGCGCCCGGGCCGGGGCGTTGGAGGCGGTGACCTGCAGGTACACCCAGCGCGCGCCGTGGGCCGCGCCCCACCGGGTCACCGCCGCCATCACCGCCGTCGCGAGGCCCCGGCGGCGGGCGTCCTCGGCGACGGTGACCGCGCTGACGCCCAGCCAGTCGTCGGTGACCACGCCGCGGGCCACCGCGACCGGCGCCGCGCCCGGCTCCGGCCGCACGGCCGCGAACACGACGACGGGGGCGTTGCCGAGCACGGCGGGCGCGGTGGGCGGCAGCGCGCTCCCGAGGTGCCGGTAGGCGCCCAGCCAGCCGTCGTCGGGGCTGGGGGAGAGCTCGACCGGCACCCCGTCGTCGCTGCCGGGGACCAGCGGGGCGGTGAGCACCAGGACGTCCTCGCCCCGCTCCCACCCCGCGGCGGCGAACGCCGCGTCGGCGGGGCGGGCCTGCGCCCCGGGCAGCGCCGCGCCGGGCCGCAGCCCGCGCCCGCGGTACCAGGCGGCCACCGCGCCGACGGCCTCCGGCAGCGGCCGGCCGGGGTCGCCGGTGACCAGCGCGGTGTTGGCCCGGCCCGTGAACCCGCCCCCGGCGCGCAGCAGCCAGTCGCCGAGCGGCTCCTCCTCGGTGCCCCGCCAGCCGCGCGCGGCCACCCGCTCCAGGTCGGCCACGCCGAGGGGCGATCGGCTCTGTCCCACGCCCCGATCCTGCGGGTGCGTCCCCGGCGTCCCTCCACCGGGGCGGGCGGGGTCCACCCGTCGCGCCCGGCCCCGGGAGCCGGGGCCATACTGGCGGGCGACACGCGGGCCCGGCGGGAGCCGGGGCCGCTGCCCGCACGTCCCCAGGGAGGACCCACCGTGACCTACGTGATCACCCAGGCCTGCGTCGACGTCCTCGACAAGGCGTGCATCGACGAGTGTCCGGTGGACTGCATCTACGAGGGCGACCGGATGCTCTACATCCACCCCGACGAGTGCGTCGACTGCGGCGCCTGCGAGCCGGTCTGCCCCGTCGAGGCCATCTACTACGAGGACGACGTCCCGGACAAGTGGAAGGACTTCTACAACGCCAACGTGGAGTTCTTCTCCGACCTCGGCAGCCCCGGTGGCGCCGCCAAGACCGGGAAGATCGGCAAGGACCACCCGCTGGTGGCGGCCCTCCCGCCGCAGGGCGAGGGGCACTGACGACCACCGCCCCGGGGACGGCGGCCGGCCGGCTGCCCGACTTCCCCTGGGACAGCCTGGAGGCCGCCCGGGCGCGCGCCGCGCAGCACCCGGGCGGCCTCGTCGACCTGTCCATCGGGACGCCGGTCGACGAGACCCCCGAGGTCCTGCGCACGGCGCTCGCCGCGGCAGGCGACTCACCGGGCTACCCGACGGCGCTCGGCACCCGTGAGCTCCGGGCCGCGGCGGCCGGCTGGCTGCGGCGCCGGCTCGGCGTCACCGTGGCCGACCCGTTCGGCGCGGACCCGTCGGTGATCCCGACCGTGGGCTCCAAGGAGCTCGTCGCCCTGCTGCCCACGCTGCTGGGCCTGCACGAGGGCACGGTGCTGATCCCCGAGGTGGCCTACCCGACCTACGAGGTGGGTGCGGTCCTGTCCGGGCTCGCCGTGCGCCGCACCGACACCCCGCCCGACGACCCCGCGGGCGTCGTCCTGGTCTGGCTGAACTCCCCGGGCAACCCGCACGGCCGCGTCCTGTCCGACGACGAGCTGCGCACCTGGGTGGCCTGGGGCCGGGCGCACGGCGTGCCGGTCGTCGCCGACGAGTGCTACGCGACGCTCGGCTGGGACGTGCAGCCGCGCTCGCTGCTGCACCCCGCCGTCGCGGGGGAGGACCACACCGGCCTGCTGGCGGTCCACTCGCTGTCCAAGCAGTCGACGGCGGCCGGCTACCGCGCCGGGCTGCTGTCGGGCGACCCGGCGCTGGTCCGGCAGGTGTGGGAGGTGCGCCGCCACCTCGGGCTGCTCATGCCCGGGCCCGTCCAGGCCGCCATGGCCGCTGCGCTGGCCGACGACGCGCACGTCGACGCGCAGCGCGAGCGCTACGGCGCCCGCCGGGAGCGGCTGGCCGCGGCGGTGCGCGCGACCGGCGCGCGGATCGACCACTCCGAGGCGGGCCTGTACCTGTGGGTCACCCGCGACGAGGACTGCTGGGCGACCGTCGACTGGCTGGCCGGGCTCGGCATCGTCCCCGCGCCCGGCTCGTTCTACGGCCCGGCCGGCGCGCGGCACGTGCGCATGGCGCTGACCGCCACCGACGAGCGGATCGACGCCGCGGTGCAGCGCCTCACCGCCGGGGACCGCGGCCGCCACTAGCGGCCCGCAAGCAGGCGTCAGTCCTCCGCCAGAGCCCCGCAAGGGCGCACCGACACGGTGGTCCACGTCAGCCGGGCAGCCCGCCCGGCCCCGTCGCGGAGGCCCTGCCGTGTTCCTCGTGCTGTTCCTGCTGTTCCCCGTCGCCGTCCTCGTCGCGCTGGTCGCGCTCGAGGCGCACCTGCACCGCAACCGCAGCCTGGCCGGCTCGGCCGGGGTGCCCGTGGCCCTCGACCGACCCGAGCTCCACGGCAGGAGCCGCGCCCGGCTGAGCTGAGCTACCCGCAGTTGCGCTCGCGCTCGTCGGAGCCCAGCGCCGTGGTGAGCGCCTGCGCGAAGCCGTCCCAGCGCTGGTAGGCCTCGGGGAAACCGGAGCGCTGCACCCACTGC
This sequence comes from Geodermatophilus sp. SYSU D00663, assembly GCF_054050655.1. Taxonomy (NCBI): domain Bacteria; kingdom Bacillati; phylum Actinomycetota; class Actinomycetes; order Geodermatophilales; family Geodermatophilaceae; genus Geodermatophilus; species Geodermatophilus sp. SYSU D00663. The sequence goes on from NZ_JBJGZT010000008.1 coordinate 96,381, forward strand.
GCGGCGTCGGTCAGGCGCATCGTCTCCCAGCCGGGCACCCGCACCAGCCGGTCGTAGAACTGGCCGGCCGCGTACACCGGGTCCTGCACCTGCGCCGGGGTGCCCCAGCCCTGCGAGGGCCGCTGCTGGAACAGGCCGAGGGAGTCGCGGTCGCCGTGGTCGAGGTTGCGCAGCGTCGACTCCTGCATCGCCGTGGCCAGCGCGATGACCACGGCCCGCTCGGGCAGCCCGCGCTGCCGGGCGACGGCCGCGATCGTCTGGGCGTTGCTCCACTGCTCGGCGGACAGCGTCACCGACGTCGAGGGGACGGTGCAGATCCCGGTCGCCGCCGGAGCGGGCGGCTCGGACCGGTCGGCCTTCCACGCCAGGGCGAACACCACGACGATCCCGATCAGGTAGGCGGGCCACCACGTGCGCAGGGCGGCCGGGCCGCCGCGCCGCGGGGTGCGGCCGGCGGGACGGCGGGCGGGGGTGCGCTTCGGGGTGGGCCGGCCGCCGGAGGGGCGCTTCGCGGGCGGGCGCCGGGTACCCGTCGCCGGCCGGCGGGGCGGAGCCGTCCGTGCGCTGGTCATCGCCCCCGACTGTAGGTGCGCTCCCCGGCGGGACCCCGGACGTCGCGGTGCGGACGGGTGTCGTGGGACGGGCGTGATCGCTACCGTGACGGCCGCCTCCGCCGTCCTCCCGCCCGCGATCCCCTGGAGCCCGCATGCCCGACGTCCTGCTGCCCGGCATCACCGCCACCCGCGTGCCCACCGCGCGGCTCACCCAGAACGTGCTGCACCCCGAGGGCACCGACCCGGCCGGCCCCGGCGAGGCGGTGCTCCTCGTGCACGGCAACGTGAGCTCCGCGCTGTTCTGGCAGCAGACGCTGCTGGCGGTGCACGGGACCGGGCGGCACCGGGTGCTCGCCGTCGACCTGCGCGGCTACGGCGACACCGAACCGCTGCCGGTCGACGCGCGCCGCGGGGTCGGCGACTGGGCCGACGACCTCGGCGCGCTGCTGGACGCGCTGGGCCTGGACCGGGTGCACCTGGTCGGCTGGAGCATGGGCGGGGGCGTCGTCCTGCAGCACCTGCTCGACGCGCCGGGCCGGGTGGCCTCGGTGACGCTGGTCGCGCCGGTGTCACCCCACGGTTTCGGCGGCACCACCGGACCGGACGGCCGGCGGCTGGCCGACGACGGCGCCGGCTCCGGCGGGGGACTGGCCAACCCGGAGTTCGTGGCGGCGCTGGCGGCAGGCGACACCTCCGACGCGTCGCCGTCCTCACCGCGGTCGGTGCTGCGCGCCTTCTACGTGGCGCCGGGCTCGCTGCCGCTGGACCCGGAGCTCGAGGACGTCTTCGTCGCCGCGATGCTGTCCACCCGCACCGGCGAGGACCACTACCCGGGCGACGCGGTGCCGAGCGACACCTGGCCGGGGACCGCGCCGGGGACGCGCGGGGTGCTCAACACCATGGCGCCCACGGTATTCGACGTCTCCGGCGTCGCCGACCTGGCCGACAAGCCGCCGGTGCTGTGGATCCGCGGCGACGCCGACGCGATCGTCTCCGACACCTCGGTCTTCGACCTGGCGTACCTCGGGCAGCTCGGCGCCGTGCCGGGCTGGCCGGGCGCCGAGGTCTGCCCGCCGCAGCCGACGGTCACCCAGACCCGCGCCGTGCTCGACCGCTACGCCGCGTCCGGCGGCGCCTACCGCGAGGTGGTCCTGCCCGGGGTGGGGCACTCGCCGCACGTCGAGCGGCCGCAGGAGTTCGTCGTCGCGCTGCTCGAGCACCTCGACGCCCCCGCCGAGGAGCCCGCCGGCCTCACCTGAGGTGCATCTCCGCGGGAGTGCACGGGGCACTCCCGCGGAGATGCCCACGGAGTCCCTAGTCGTTGGCGTGCAGGGCGGCGTTGAGGGCGCCCCACTGGCCCGAGCGCGGCAGCGCCTCCAGGGCACCGGAGACGCTGTTGCGGCGGAACAGCAGCCCGTCGCGGCCGGACAGCTCGCGGCCCTTGACCACCGACCCGTCGGGCAGGGTGATCCGCGAGCCCGCGGTGACGTAGCAGCCGGCCTCGACGACGCAGTCGTCGCCGAGGGAGATGCCGATGCCGGAGTTGGCGCCGAGCAGGCAGCCGGTGCCGATCGAGACGACCTCCTTGCCGCCGCCGGACAGCGTCCCCATGATCGACGCGCTGCCGCCGATGTCGCTGTCGGCGCCGACGACGACGCCCGCGCTGATCCGGCCCTCGACCATCGAGGGGCCGAGCGTGCCGGCGTTGTAGTTGACGAAGCCCTCGTGCATGACCGTCGTCCCCTCGGCCAGGTGCGCACCGAGCCGCACCCGGTCGGCGTCGGCGACCCGCACGCCCGACGGGACCACGTAGTCGACCATCCGCGGGAACTTGTCCACCGACAGCACGGTCACGTGCCCGTGCGCCGCGCGCAGGGTCGCGCGGCGGGCGGGGGTGAGGTCGGTGGCGAGCACCGGGCCGGCGCTGGTCCAGGCCACGTTGGCCAGCAGGCCGAAGACGCCGTCGAGGTTGATGCCGTGCGGGCGCACCAGCCGGTGCGAGAGCAGGTGCAGCCGCAGGTAGACGTCGTGGGCGTCGGCCGGCGGGGCGTCGAGGTCGGCGATGACCGTCCGGACGCCGACCACGCGCACGCCGCGGGCGTCGTCGGTGCGCACCAGGCCGGAGAACTCGTGCCCGAGCTCGCCCTCCAGCTCCAGGGTGCCGAGCTGGTGGGTCCCGGCCGGCCCGTCGCCGCCGAGGGCGGGTGAGGGGTACCAGGTGTCCAGGACGGTGCCGGAGGCGGTGATGGTCGCGATGCCGGCCGCGGCGGCGGAGCGGGGAGCGGTCACGGTCCCGACGCTACCCAGCGACGCCGTGCCGCCCGCCCGTAGGCTCGGGCACCGTGACCGGCGCGCTCGACCTGGACCTGTCCGCCGACGTCCTCACCCTCACCCGGGCGCTGGTCGACACCCCGTCGGTCTCCGGCGACGAGCGGGTGCTCGCCGACGCCGTCGAGGCCGCGCTGCGGGCGCTCGGCGGGCTGGAGGTCGAGCGGGTCGGGAACACCGTGCTGGCCCGCACCACGCTCGGCCGCGACACCCGGATCGTGCTGGCCGGGCACCTGGACACCGTGCCGATCGCGGACAACGTCCCCAGCCGGCTCGAGGACGGGCGCGTCTACGGCTGCGGCACCAGCGACATGAAGTCCGGTGACGCCGTCATGCTGCGGCTGGCCGGCCGCTTCGGCGTCCCGGGGGCGGAGCCCGCGCACGACGTCACGTTCGTCTTCTACGACAACGAGGAGGTCGAGTCCGCGAAGAGCGGCCTCGGCCGGGTGGCCCGCGAGCGGCGCGGCTGGCTCTACGGCGACCTCGCCGTCCTCCTGGAGCCCACCGACGGCGAGATCGAGGCCGGCTGCCAGGGCACGCTGCGGGCGGTGCTGGAGGTGACCGGCCGCCGGGCGCACTCGGCGCGCAGCTGGCTCGGGGTGAACGCGATCCACGGTGCCGCGGGGATCCTCGGCACGCTGGCGGCCTACGAGGCGCGGCAGGTCGAGATCGACGGCTGCACCTACCGCGAGGGGCTCAACGCCGTCCGCGTCGAGGGCGGGGTCGCGGGGAACGTCGTCCCGGACCAGTGCCGGGTGACGGTCAACCTCCGCTACGCCCCCGACCGGGACGAGGACGCCGCGGAAGCCCACGTCCGCGAGGTGTTCGCCGACGCGCTGGCCGCCGGCGCCACGCTGACCGTCGTCGACAACGCCGGCGGCGCGCTGCCCGGGCTGACCGAGCCCGCCGCCGCGGCCTTCGTCGCCGCCGTCGGCCGGCCGGCGCGGGCCAAGCTCGGCTGGACCGACGTCGCCCGGTTCGCCGCCCTCGGCATCCCGGCGGTCAACTACGGCCCCGGGGACCCCCAGCTCGCGCACACCCGCGAGGAGTCCGTGCTCGTGGACCGGCTGCAGCCGGCCGAGGACGCCCTGACCGCCTACCTGTCCGGAGGCAGCGCATGACGACCACCCCGCCGCCCGACGGGGCGCGGAGGCCGCGCCCGACCCGTCACCGGGGCCCGATCATGCTGCGCGGCGGCGAGCCGGACCCGCAGGCGGTCGGGACGACGACCGACCAGCGGCTGCTCGACCGCCGCGGGCCGACCGACTGGGTGCACACCGACCCGTGGCGCGTGCTGCGCATCCAGAGCGAGTTCGTCGAGGGCTTCGGCCTGCTCGCCGAGCTGCCGCGGGCGGTCAGCGTGTTCGGCAGCGCCCGCACCAAGCCCGACCACCCGCACTACGCGGCCGGCGTGGAGATCGGCGCGGCGCTGGCGCGGGCCGGCTACGCGGTCATCACCGGCGGCGGGCCGGGCGCGATGGAGGCGGCCAACCGCGGCGCCTCGGAGGCCGGCGGGCTGTCGGTGGGCCTGGGCATCGAGCTGCCGTTCGAGCAGGAGCTCAACGAGTGGGTCGACCTCGGCATCAGCTTCCGCTACTTCTTCGTCCGCAAGACGATGTTCGTGAAGTACGCGCAGGCCTTCGTCATCCTCCCCGGCGGCTTCGGCACCCTCGACGAGCTGTTCGAGGCGCTGACGCTGGTGCAGACCCGCAAGGTCACCCGCTTCCCGGTGGTGCTGTTCGGCAGCGCGTACTGGTCGGGCCTGGTCGACTGGATCCGCGGCACGCTGGTCGAGGCGGGCACGATCAACGCCGGCGACCTGGACCTGTTCACCGTCACCGACGACGTCGACGAGGTGCTCGCGCTGGTCCGCGAGGCGGAGACCGCCCGGCAGAACGGGGACGGCGGCGGGGGCATGCGGGCGCCGCTGGCCCCGCCGGTCGAGCCGGTCGAGGGCTGAGGCGGCCGTGCTGTCCCTGCTGGTCGGGACCGCCGCGGTCGCCGTCGTGGGGGCGCTGCTGTTCCTCGGCGGGTCGCTGCTGCTCGGCCGCGGCGAGACCCAGCCGCCGGCCGAGCTGGACCGCTCGCCGGTCGAGCTGCCCGACGACCGGCCGGTGACCGGCGAGGACGTGCGCGGCCTGCAGGTGTCGGTGGCCGTCCGCGGCTACCGGATGAGCGAGGTGGACTGGTTGCTCGAGCAGCTGGCGCTGGCGCTGGACGAGCGGGACGAGGCGATCGCGGCGCTGCGCGCGGTGCCGCCGCCGCGGGCCGCCGACGCCGACACCGACCCCGACCTGCCCCTGCCGGACGGCGGCGGGGCGGGTGGGGCACCGACCGGGGACGGGGCGCGCCGCGATGCCTGAGCTGGTCCTGCCGGTGCACGTGGCGGCGCCCCCGGAGCAGGTGTGGGCGGCGCTCACCGACTGGCGCGGCCAGGGGCGGTGGATGCCGGCGACCGACGTCGAGGTGGTCACCGCCGCGGAGGAGGGGGTCGGCGTGCGGCTGGCCGCGCGGACGGGCGTCCCGCTGCCGTGGCGGCGCGGCCGGCACCTCGGCGTGCTGGACACGATGGTGGTCACCGAGTGGGACCCGCCGCGGCGGGTGGTCGTCCAGCACACCGGCCGGATCGTGCGCGGGCCGGGCATCTTCGAGCTGACGCCCGCCGGGGGCGGCACCGACCTGGTCCTGACCGAACGGTGGTACCCGCCGTTCGGGCTGCTCGGCCGGGCCGGCTGGCCGCTGGCGCGCCCGTTCGTCGTCGTGGGCTTCCGGGTCGCGCTGCGCCGGTTCGCCCGCTTCGCCCGCACCTATCCCGGCTGAGCGGCCGCCCGGACCGCGTCGCGGCTGACGTACCACCGCCGCCACAGCAGCACCGCCGTCAGCACGGTGACCACCGTGCCGCCGTCGTACATGAGCCGCGCGCCCTCCTCGGCGCCGACGGTGCCCGCGGGCGGGGAGGCGTAGAGGGCCTTGGCCAGGACGTCGTGCGCGGCCGCCCCGCCGGCCAGCGCCAGCGCGCGCACGGCGACCGGCCGGCGGTGCGGCGCCGGGTCGACGGCGAGCACCGCGGCGGTGGCGAGGTACCCGCTGACCAGCACGTGCAGCCAGACGAGCGCGGCCGGGACCGGCCGGTGCGCGACGGCGGTGTGCAGCCCCGTGCCGTAGAGCAGCCACAGCCCGGCGGCGTTGAGCGGGACGGCGACCAGCGGGTCAGCCAGCCACCGGGCGGGGGCGGTGCGCAGCAGCCGGGCCAGCCGGCGCGCGGCCGGCGGCGGCAGGGCGCGCAGCGCGAGGGTGACCGGGGCGGCGAGCACGAGCAGCAGCGGGGCGACCATGCCCACCAGCAGGTGCGCGGCCATGTGCGCGTGCAGGTCCGTGTGGGCGGTGCCCGGGCCGGCGACCGCCCCCGCCGCGGCGGCCAGCCCGGCGAGCCACGCGGCGGTGCGGGCCAGCGGCCACGGACGGCGGCAGCGCCAGGTGGCGGCGACGTAGGCGGCGGCCGCGGCGAGCAGCAGCGCGAGGACGGCGGTCACGGGCGCGGGACCGGGCGTCCCCGCGCGCGCAGGAGCAGCAGGACCCCGGCGGCCAGCAGCGCCACGCCGGGCAGCACCCACGCGACGTCGTAGCCGGTGAGGTCGACGCCGTAGCGGACCTGGTGCAGCCGCAGCAGCTTGTGGTGCACCAGGCCGTCCCACACCTGGAAGGCGCCGGCGCCGGTGAGCACCGCGCCCCACCACAGGACGGCGGCGAACGGGCCGCGGCGGCGGGCGTCGGCCAGCAGCGCCAGCCCCGCGACCGCGGCGGAGAACGTGCCGGCGTGCAGCAGCCCGTCGGAGACCAGGCCGGCCGCGCCGCTGGCCCGGTCGTAGAAGTGGTGCCAGTGCAGCAGCTGGTGGAAGACGATCTCGTCCACCGCGCCCGCGGTGCCGGCGCCGAGCAGCAGGCCGGAGACCAGCAGCCGGCGCCGGGGCGCGGGCCGGGGGAGTGCGTCGGGCACGGGGCCCTCCCGTCGTCGCGTGTCCCCGGGCGCTGCCCGGCCGGTGCCGCCGGGAAACGGGCCCGGCTGGACCGTGCCCCTGGGGCGTGCCGCACGCTCGTCGGCGTGAGCGGAGACCTGCTGCGGGCCGGCGAGTTCCTGCGGCGCACCCGGCTGTCGGCCAAGGCGCTGCGGCTGTACGCCGAGCAGGGGCTGCTCGTGCCCGACGCGGTGGACCCGTGGAGCGGCTACCGCGGCTACGCGGCCGGGCAGGTCGAGCGGGCCCGGCTGATCGCCGCGCTGCGCCGCGCGGGCATGCCCCTGGCCCGCGTGCGCGACGTCGTCGACCTCGGCCCGCGGGAGCGGCGCGCCGCCGTCGCCCGCTGGTGGGCCGGCGTCGAGGACGACGTCCGGCGCCGCCGCGCGCTGGTCGACGCGCTGACCGCGGAACCGGCGGAGGAGGACGACGTGTACGAGGTGTCCCTGCGCGCGGTGCCCGAGCGGACCGTGCTGACCGCCGAGCGGCGGCTGACCGTGGACGAGCTGGACGGGTTCGTCACCGGCGCGTCCGGCGAGATCGCCGCCCACCTGGAGCGCTCCGGCGCCGCCCCCGCCGGCCCCCTGCGGGTCGTCTACCACGGCATGGTCACCGAGGACGGCGACGGGCCGGTCGAGGTCGTGCGGCCGTTCACCGGCCGGGTGGAGCCGGCGGGGGAGCTGCGGATCCGGCTGCAGCAGGCCGGGCGCGAGGCGGTCACCTGCCTGTCCCGCCGGCGAGCGGAGTTCCCCGGGATCCTGGGGGCCTACGACGCGGTCGGCGCCTGGGTGGACGCCCGCGGGCTCGAGCGCGCGGGCAGCCCGGCGGAGGTCTCCCCGAGCCCGCGGGACGCCGACCCGGACGCCCCGCACGTCGAGGTGGCCTGGCCGGTGGCCTGAGTCAGGCGCGCGAGACCGCCAGCCGCGCGCCGAACGCGAGCAGCGCGCAGCCGGTGAACGCGTCGAGGGCCCGGCGGACCGGGCGGCGCGCCAGCACCCGTCGCGCCCGGGACAGCCCCGCCACGAGCAGGAGCAGCCAGACCAGCCCGACCGCCGCGTGGGTGAGCGCGTAGGCCAGCAGCACCGGCACGGCGGTGCCCGGCGCGAGGAACTGCGGCAGGACGGCGAGGTAGAAGGCGAGCACCTTCGGGTTGGTCACGTTGCTGAGAAAGCCCTGGCGCAGGCCGGTGAGCGCGGCCCGCCCGGCGTCGGGCCCGCCGTCGCCGAGGTCGGGGTAGCGGCCGCGCACCGCCGAGCGGAACGCCTGCAGCGCGAGGAACGTCAGGTAGGCGACCCCCGCCCAGCGGATCGCCTGGAACAGCGGCTCCACGCGGACGACCAGCGCGGCCAGGCCGGTCGCGGCCGCCGCGCCCTGCAGGACGTTGGAGACGGTGATGCCGACCGCGCTCCACGAGCCGCGCACCCGGCCGCCGCCGAGGGTGTTGCGCATGACGACGGCGACGTCCGGCCCCGGCACGAGGACCAGCACGACGGCGAGGACGACGAAGGTCCCGTATCCCGACCACTCCACGCGGCCGACGGTACGCACCGGGCCACCGCGGGCCGGTGCGTCCCGAGGGGGCGCCGGGGTCAGTCCCGTGCGGTGACCGGCGCCCCCGGGCCCAGGCGCCCCACCTCCGGAGCCGGGCAGTCGAGGGCCGCCTCGCGCCGGGCGCGGTCGCGGCGCTCCAGGCGGGCGCGCAGCCCGTCGAGGAACAGCGCCAGACCCTCCTCGAACCGCTCCTCGTCGCCGCCGGCCGTGGGGACCGCGGCCGCGAGGGTGGGGAAGCGGTCCGGGTCGCCGGGCGGTCCGCCGTCCGGCTCGCCCGTCGGCCGGTCCAGCGCCGTCTGCGTCTCCAGCGCGTCCCCGAGGACGAACGAGCCCAGCGCGGTGACCACGCGCACCGCCTCGCCCGGCTCCAGCCCCGCCTCCACCAGGACGCGCAGCGTGCGCTCGATGCCGGGCAGCGCCACCTCGGTGGGCCGGTTGCCGGCCACCACCTGGACGCTGTCGCGGTGGGCGAGCAGCAGTGCCCGGCGCACCCGGCTCGCCTCCGCCAGCCACTCCCAGACCGGCTCGCCCGGGCGCGGCGCCCGCGTGCTCTCCGGCACCTCCGCCAGGACGGAGTCGGCCACCAGGTCCAGGAGGTGCCGCTTGTCCCTGACGTGCCAGTAGAGCGTCGGCGCGCTCACACCCAGCCGCGCGGCGACCCCGCGGAGGGTCAGCCCCGCCAGGCCCTCCTCGTCGAGCACCTCGACGGCGGCGCGGACGACGTCGTCCCTCGAGATCGGCACCTTGACACTCTAACGGTGTTCGAGGACGCTGCCAGAGTGACTCTAACGGCGTTAGGGACCCCCTCGGGGGAGGCCGCTGCCGACCGTCCGCCCGCGGTCGAGGTCACCGGTCTGGTCAAGACGTTCGACGAGGTCGAGGCCGTGCGCGGCATCGACCTGTCGGTGCGCGGGGGAGAGCTGTTCGGCTTCCTCGGCCCGAACGGTGCGGGCAAGTCCACGACCATCAAGATCCTGTGCACGCTGCTGCGGCCCACCGCCGGCACCGCGCGCGTGGCCGGCTTCGACGTCGTCCGCGACCGCACCGAGGTGCGCCGGCACATCGGCCTGGTGTTCCAGGAGACGACCCTCGACGACCACCTGACCGCCGAGCAGAACCTCCGCTTCCACGCCGACATCTACGGGATGCCCAGGGCCGAGGTCAGGCCGCGGATCGACGTCGTCCTCGAGATGGTCGGCCTGACCGACCGCCGCGCCTCGCTCGTGCGCACCTTCTCCGGCGGCATGAAGCGCCGGCTGGAGATCGCCCGTGGGCTGCTGCACTCCCCGCGCGTGCTGTTCCTCGACGAGCCGACCATCGGGCTGGACCCGGAGTCGCGGGCGTCGTTGTGGCGCTACGTCGACCGGCTGCGCGCCGAGGAGGACATCACCGTCTTCCTCACCACGCACTACATGGACGAGGCCGAGCGCTGCGACCGCATCGCGATCGTCGACGCCGGCCGGATCGGCGCGCTGGACACGCCCTCGGCGCTCAAGGCCAGCGTGGGGCACGACCGGGTGCGGGTCGTGACCACGGACGACGATGCCGCCGAGGCGCTCGTGGGCGAGCGGCTGGGCGTGGAGACGGAGCGGGAGGGCGGCGCGCTGGTCGTCCTCACCCCCGACGGCGAGCAGTTCGTGCCGCGGCTGTTCGAGCTCGGCCTCACGGTGCGCTCGGTGAGCGTGTCCCGGCCGACGCTGGACGACGTGTTCCTGGCCTACACCGGCGCGCGCATGGCCGACCGCCAGGCCGCGGCCGGCCGCAGCCCGATGGTGGCGGCGATGTTCCGGGGAGGCCGGCGATGACGGCGACCACCGCCCCCGTCCGGCTCGCCGGCCGCGGGCTGCGGCACGAGCTGCGCGCGGTGAAGGTCGTCTGGCACCGCGACATCCTGCGGTTCCGCACCGACCGCGGCCGGATCCTGTCGTCGTTCGCCCAGCCGCTGCTGTTCCTGTTCGTGCTGGGCGAGGGCCTGGGCGCCACGATCCCGGTCGACGCCTTCGGCGACGCCGACTACTCGACGTTCCTGTTCCCCGGCGTGCTGGCCACCTCGGTCATGTTCACCGCCGTCTTCTCGGCGATCTCCATCGTCTGGGACCGCGAGCTCGGCTTCCTGCGGGAGATGCTCGTCGCGCCGGTCAGCCGGACCAGCATCGTGCTGGGCAAGGCGCTGGGCGGGGCGACCGTGGCGACGCTGCAGTCGGTCGTGCTGCTGGCGCTCGCCGGGCTGGTCGGCGTCCCGTACGCGCCGCTGATGATCGTGGGCACGGTCGCGCTGCTGTTCCTCGTCGCGTTCTCGATCACCGCGCTCGGCCTGGTCATCGCCGTCCGCGTCGACCAGATCCAGACCGTGATGCCCAGGGTGCAGCTGCTGCTCGCGCCGCTGATGTTCCTGTCCGGCGCCTTCTTCCCGGTCAGCGGCGCGCTGCCGGGGTGGCTGCACGTGCTGGCGCTGGCCAACCCGATCACCTACGGCGTCGACGCCGTGCGGCGGCTGGTCCTCCGGTACGTCGACCCCGCCGCGGCCGACGCCGTCGCGCTGCACTGGGGCGACTGGCCGGTGCCGGTCTGGCTCGACGTCGTCGTCGTGGCCGGGGTGGGCGCCGCGCTGCTCGCCGTCGCCGCCTGGCTGTTCAGCCGCCCCGAGTAGGGGAAGGACCACCCCTCCACCCCACGCCTCGCGAGCTCGGCGCGGGCCCTGGAGGGTGGCCGTTCCAGCGCCTCACCTGCGCCGGCGGGCGGCCACGAAGGCCATGGCCTCCTCGGCGAGGGCGAGGTCGGACTCGGGTGTGCCGTGGTCGAGGGCGACCCACTCGCGCATCGGGGTGCCGTTGGCCGCGGCGAAGGGCAGCCCGGTGCCGGCGGTGACCAGGCCCTCCACGCGGTGACGCGGCAGCTTCAGCACCAGCGCGCCGCCGACGACCATCGCGAAGATCGACCCGTCGACGGTGAGCGCGGCCGAACCGAAGCCCCGCCCCCCGCCCGCGCCGGGTGGACCGACGCCGGGCCGGGTGGCGAGGGCCTCCACCAGGAGGTCGAAGCGCCGGCCGGGGTCCACGACGAGGAGTCCAACGCCGGTCACCGGGGATGCGCAACGGGAACGCGCACCGGATCGGTGAGGATGTCGCGGTGAGTCGTCGCGGATGGGCGCTGTTCCTGGCCATGTCGGTCATCTGGGGAGTGCCCTACCTGCTGATCAAGGTGGCGGTCGAGGAGACGTCGCCGGTGGTCGTCGTCTTCGCCCGGTGCGTGATCGGGGCGGCGCTGCTGCTGCCGTGGACGCTCGCCCGCGGGCAGGTGCGGCCGGCGCTGCGGCACTGGCGGGCGCTGCTGGTGTTCACGGTCCTGGAGATGACCGGGCCCTGGCTGCTGCTGTCCTACGCCGAGGTGTCGCTGTCGAGCTCGCTGACCGGGCTGCTGGTGGCGTCGGTGCCGTTCGTCGCCGCGCTGGCCGCGCGGCTGCTGGGCGGTGACGAGCGGCTGACGCCGGTGCGGCTCGCGGGCATGGGGCTGGGCGTCGTCGGCATCGCCGCGCTGCTCGGGCTCGACGTGGAGGGCATCGCGCTGCTGCCGGTGCTCGCCGTGGTGCTGGTGGTCGTCGGCTACGGCACCGCGCCGCTGGTGGCCAGCCGGTCGCTGGCCGACGTCCCGGGTGTGGCGGTCAGCGCGCTCGCGCTGACGATCACCGCCCTGGTGTACGCGCCGTTCGCGCTGCCGCGGGTCGGGGAGGTGGCCGACGCGTCGGTGCCCGCGCTGGCGTCGCTGGTCGCGCTCGGGGTGGTGTGCACGGCGGTGGCGCTGGTGCTGTTCTTCGCGCTCATCCGCGAGGTCGGGCCGCAGCGGGCGCTGGTGATCACGTTCGTGAACCCGGCGGTCGCCGTGGTCGCCGGCGTCCTGCTGCTCGGGGAGCCGTTCACCCTCGGCCTCGCCGTCGGGCTGCCCCTGGTGCTCGTCGGCTGCGTGCTCGCCACCCGGCGCAACGCCCCGGCTCCGGCTCCCGCCGCGGTGGACGCCGCGGTCCCCTGAGGCCCGCGGTCACGGCCGGACGGTCCGTGCTCCGACGCCGCGCACGCTCGCCCCTGGTCCGGGAGGCGGTCAGGCGGCGGGAGCGAGCAGGGGTGCCGGGGTGGTGATCTCGGTGCCGTCGGGCCGGCGGGTGCGCCAGGTGCCGCTCGGTTGTCGCTCGACGCGGAACCCGTGGTGGACCTTGGTGTGGTGGCGCTCGCACAGCAGGGCTGCGTTGTCGAGGCTGGTGTCGCCGCCGTCGATCCAGTGGACCAGGTGGTGGACGTCGCACCACCACGTCGGGGCGCCGCAGCCGGCGAACACGCACCCGCCGTCGCGGAGCTCGGCGGCCTTGCGGATGTGGCGGCTCATCAGCCGCTGCTCCCGGCCCAGGTCCAGTGGTGCGCCGTCGGGGCCGAACACCACGCGGGAGACGGCACCGTCGCAGGCCAGCCAGCGGGCGCGGGCGGCGGAGATGGTGGCGCCGAAGCCCATCCGCCCGGCGTTCGGCCCGCCGGCCGGGTCGACCAGGTCCGCCACATTGATGACGACGGCGATCTGCGGCTTGTGGCCGCGCAGCGTCGGCAGCGAGCCGGCGGCCAGGGCGTTGTCGGCGACCTGCACCAGTGCGTCCCCGAGGCGCTGGGCGCGGGTGCGCTGATCGCCGGCCGGGCGGTCGGCCTGCACATGGGCCTCCAGCGCGGTCTGCAGCCTCTCCCCGCCGACGGAGTCGAGGTGGAACCGGCCCGACACGGATCCGTCGGCATGCTTGGCCAGCGTCAACGACCGGCCCTCGGTGGGGTCGGGCTCGAGCCCGTCCGGGTCGAGGTCGTTGCAGTAGTGCTGCACCACCTGGACGAGGTCGGCGTGCGACTGCTCGACCGCCACCCCGGTGAGCACCGCGTCGACCGCGGTCAGGTCCACGCCCTGCTCGACAGCGGAGGCCAGCCGCTCCGGGGTCACCGCCTCAGCAGCCCTGGCCACCTGCTCGGCGGACACCAGTCCGGCGTCGTGCGCCTCGGCCAGCGCCGGCAGGTGCTCGAGCGCCCGCCCGGTGCGCACCAGCCGCGACGCCTCCGCCGTCGACAGCCGGCAGTGGCCGCGCAGCCACGAGGCCATCGACGTCAGGCCGTCCCGTTCCGGCGCCTGGGACAGCTCCGCCGCCCGCACCGCGCGGGCCAGGCGGGCGTCGATCCGGTGGCGCTCGGCGACCAGCGCGGCGACGTCGTCGAGAACGTCCCCGCCCCCCGGCTCACCCGAACACATGATCGAAGTCTAGTGGGTTCGACGACCGCCTGCACCCTGAATCCCCAGGTCAGCGGTCCGTCCACAGATCTCCGATCGCCGTCGTGCAGCCGGGCCGGACGGCCGTAGGAGGTGTCCATGACGACCGACCTGTCGGACGGCGGCACTAGCGTCGCCGTCGTGGAGCCCGTGCCGACCACCGACCGCGTGCGCTGCGCCTGGGGCGACAGCGCCCCCGAGTACGTCGCCTACCACGACGAGGAGTGGGGCACCCCGCTGCACGGCGACGACGCCCTGTTCGAGCGGCTCTGCCTCGAGGCGTTCCAGTCCGGCCTGTCCTGGATCACCATCCTGCGCAAGCGCCCCGCGTTCCGGGCCGCCTTCGCCGGCTTCTCCATCGACGCCGTCGCGGCCTTCACCGCCGACGACGAGGCCCGCCTGATGGCCGACGCCGGCATCGTCCGCAACCGCGCCAAGATCGCCGCCGCGATCCGGAACGCCCGTGCCGCGCAGGAGGTCCCGGAGGGCCTCTCGGCGCTGCTGTGGTCGTTCGCGCCGACGGGAGAGCGTCCGCGACCGGCCACCCTCGCCGACGTCCCGGCCACCAGTCCGGAGTCCACCGCGATGGCCAGGGAGCTCAAGCGGCGGGGCTTCGCGTTCGTCGGACCGACCACCGCCTACGCCCTCATGCAGGCCACCGGCATGGTCGACGACCACGTCGCGACGTGCTTCCGCGCCACCCGGGAGGGGGCTCCGGTTGGTTCCGTGGCGGTCATACGGGATCATGGGTAGCGGAGCTCACTGCACCGAGACACAGCCACACCGCAGCCGCACAGGGGCGACGGGTGGCCGGCGAAGGAGGCACGCATGGCGGCCATGAAGCCGCGCACGGGTGAAGGTCCCCTGGAGGTCACCAAGGAGGGGCGCGGCCTGGTCATGCGGGTGCCGCTCGAGGGCGGCGGCCGCCTGGTCGTCGAGTTGTCCCCCGACGAGGCCGCGGCGCTGTCCGAGGCGTTGAAGGGCGCGACCAGCTGAACGTCCCCGCGAGCTCGCCCTCGGGCAGCACCGCGCAGGACGACGCGGCCCCGGCCGCCGGCAGCACGCCGGCGACCGGGGCCGCACCCTTGCCGCGGGTCGAACTGCTGGCCCGCCTGCCGCGCCTCACCGAGGACGACGTCCTCGCCGTCCCGGTCGGCTCCGGCGGCACGCTGCCGACCTGGCTGACCTCGCCCGCCCCCGGCACCGCCCCGCCGGTCCCGGCCGGCCTGCTCGCCGGCGCGCTGCAGGACACCGGCAACACCGGCCGGCCCGGCAAGGTCACCGACCTGCCCGTCCCCGGCCGCTCCCCGCGCAGCGTCGTCGCCGCCGGCCTCGGCGACGGGACGCTGCCGCACCTGCGCGGCTACGTCGCCACCGCGGTGCGCCGCGCGCAGACCCTCGCCGAGCACGGCGCCACCCGGCTGGTCCTGCCCCTCGACGGCGCTGCCGCCCCTGCCGGCGCCGACGAGGTCCGCGCCGCCGTCGAGGCCGCGCTGCTGGCCGGCTACCGGTTCCGCCAGACCTCCCGGCCGCACCCGCCGCGGCTGGCCACCGTCACCGTGGTCGCCACCGACGCCGACGACCCGGCCGTCGTCGCGGCCGCCCGCGCCGGGGAGGTCACCGGCTCCGCCGTCGCCTGGGCCCGCGACCTGGTCAACACCCCGCCGAACACCGAGGACCCGGCCTGGCTGGCGGCGCAGGCCGTCGAGCGGCTCTCCGGCCTGCCGCACGTGACCGTCACCGTGCTCGGCCCCGAGGAGCTCGCCGCGGGCGGCTTCGGCGGCGTGCTCGCCGTCGGCGGCGGCTCGGCGTCCCCGCCGCGGGTCGTCGTCGCCGCGTACGAGCCGCCCGGCGCCGGGCCCGGCCGGCCGGTTCTGGTCGGCAAGGGCATCACGTTCGACACCGGCGGCCTGCAGATCAAGCGCGGCCCCGGCATGCGCGAGATGAAGACCGACATGGCCGGGGGAGCGGCGGTGCTCGCCGCGGTCGACGCCGCCGCGCGGCTGGAGCTGCCGGTCGCGGTCACCGCCGTCGTCCCGGCCGCGGAGAACGCGGTGTCCGGGTCGTCCTACCGGCCCTCCGACGTCGTCCGGCACGTCGGCGGGCGCACCACCGAGGTCAGGAACACCGACGCCGAGGGCCGGATGGTGCTCGCCGACGGCCTCGCCCACGCCCGGCTGCACCTCGGCGCCACCGCGCTGGTCGACGTCGCCACGCTCACCGGCGCGATGCGCACCGCGCTCGGGGCCCGCACGGCCGGGCTGTACGCCACCACCGACGGGCTGGCCGGCGCGCTGTCCACCGCCGCGCTGCACGCCGGCGAGCGGGTCTGGCGGATGCCGCTGGCCGAGGAGTACGCCGACCTGCTCGACAGCGACGTCGCCGACGCCAACAACGCCCCCGGCAACCCCGGCGGCACCACCGCCGCGCTGTTCCTGCGCCCGTTCGCCGGCGACCTGCCGTGGGCGCACCTCGACATCGCGGGCCCGGCCCGGGCCGGCTCCGACGACGCCGAGGTGGTCAAGGGCGGCACCGGGTTCGGCGTCCGCACGCTGCTGCGCTGGCTGGAGGCCGGCGCCCCGCTCGACCCGCCGCCGACCGTGACGGACTGAGGAGCCCATGAGCACCGACGACACCGGAGTCGTCTTCCCCGCCGGCCCCGACGGGCGGCGCAGCACCGCGGCGGTCGGGCGCGCCGTCGTCGCCGACGCGCTGCGCCCGGTCGACCCGACCGGCGCCCGCGCCGCCGAGTCCGAGACCAACTGGCGGGCGGGCTACCTGGTGCACTTCCGCCGCCTGGTCGAGGCGGGGCTGGCCTCCCCGGACGCGGCCCGGGCCATCGCCGCGGCCGGCCTGGACGCCGTGCACGCCCGGCTGCGGGTGGCCACCGACGACGGCGAGCAGCCGCTGGCCGCGCTGCCCGCGGCGCCGGCCGGCCGGGTGCTGCGGACCCGCGAGGTGGCCGGCACCGCCGAGCCCGAGCGCGAGTTCACGCTGCCCTTCCACGGCCGGCGGCTGCGCGGCGACGACCTGCTGCGCCAGGTGGACACCTGGGTCGAGGGCGGCATCGCCGAACCCAGCCTCGGCGAGGCGGTGCGCACCGTGGCCGCGCACCCGGAGTGGCTGTCGCTGCCCGGCCGGACCGTCGTCGTGCTCGGCGCGGGCGCGGAGATGGGCCCGCTGACGGCGCTGCTGCGGTGGGGCGCCACCGTGGCCGGGGTCGACCTGCCGCGGCCGGACCTGTGGCGGCGGGTGCTCGACACCGCCCGCCGCGGCGCCGGACGGCTGCTGCTGCCCGCCACCGCCGACGACGGCGACCTCGCCGGCACCGCGGGCGCCGACCTCGTGCGCGAGGTGCCCGCCGTCGGCGACTGGGTGGCCGGCCTGCCCGGCGACCCGGTGCTCGGCGACTACGTCTACGCCGACGGCGCCACCAACGTGCGGGTGTCGGCGGCGGTCGACGCGCTCACCCTCCGCCTGCAGCGCGACCGTCCCGACCTCGCGCTGGCCTTCCTCGCCACGCCCACCGACGTCTTCGCCGTCCCCGGCGACGCCGTCGAGCAGTCGGCGCGCGCCTACGCCGGCCGCTCCCGCGCCGGCAAGCTCCTCGGCCGGCCGCTGCGCACCCTCTCGGCCGGGCGGCTGCTGCAGCGGGCGTACGTGCCGGGCACCGACCCGGGCATCAGCGACAGCCTGGTCGCGCAGCAGGGCCCGAACTACGCGCTGGCCAAGCGGCTGCAGCGGTGGCGGGCGACCGTCGCGCGGGCGGCCGGGACGACGGTGTCGATGAACGTCGCGCCGCCCACCCGCACCCGCTCGGTGGTGAAGAACCGCGCGCTGGCCGCCGCCTACGCGGGGGCGCACCGCTTCGGCGTCGAGGTGTTCGAGCCGGCGACGTCGAACGTGCTCATGGCCGCGCTGCTGGTGCACGACCTGCACACCGGAGGCGGGCCGCGGCACGAGCAGCCGTGGCAGGACGAGGCGTACGCCGCCGTCCACGGCGGGCTGTGGCGGGCGGCCTACGCCCCGCGCAGCGCGCTCGGGCTCGCCGCGGTGCTGGGCCTCGGTGCCGCGCGGGGCTGACACCCCGCGCGGGGCTGGGACGCCGCGGGCCCGGTGGCTCGTCCCGCTGCTGGTGGCCCTGGCCGTCGTCGCGGTGACGGCCGGGGTGCTGGCGGCCCGCGTCCCGGGTGGCGCCGAGGCCGCGGGCACCGGCGTGCCGGGCGGACCCACCCCGGCCGCGGAGCCGACCGGGCCCACCCCGGCACCCGGCGCGCCGGAGGTGCCGCAGCCGGTGACGCCGACCTGCTCGCCGCTGGGCCTGCTCGTCACCGCCGGCCCGGTCGACGCCGGGCTCGGCCACCGCGGCGTCGTCGTCACCGTGACCAACTGCGGGGACGCGCCGCGGGACGTCACCGGCTACGCCGGAGTCGAGGTGCTCGACGGGACGGGCCGGCCGATGCCGTTCACCGTGGCGCACGAGTCGAGCTACACGGTCATCGACCCGGGGCCGGCCCCGCTGGTGCTGCAGCCGGGCCAGAGCGCGGTCACCGGCGTCTCCTGGTCGGCCACGGTCACCGACGGCGGGCTCACCGAGGGGCAGGCGCTGCGCGTCGTCCCGGTGCCCGGTGACCCGGGTCAGGTCCTGCCGGTGTGGGTCGACGCCGGCACCACCGGGGAGATCGCCGTCGCCGCCTGGGCGACGGAGCTCGCGCGGTAGCGCCTCACTCGCCGGTGACGCCGTCCACCGCCTCGCGCAGCAGGTCGGCGTGGCCGTTGTGCCGGGCGGTCTCCTCGACCAGGTGCAGCAGCATCCAGCGCAGGCTGAACCGGTTGCCGTTGCGCAGCGGCACCACCGACAGCGCGTCCAGCGACCCGGCCGCCGCGACCACCGCGTCGGTGCGCCGGCCGGCCTCCCGGTAGCGCTCGCGCAGCACCTCCGGCTCGAGGTCCACGGCGGCGTCGAACTCCCAGTCGGGGGTCGCGTCCCAGTCGACGCCGTCCCACGGCGCGGGCTCCGGCTCCCCGGCGAACCGCTCCACCGCCCAGGTCTCCTCCACCAGCGCGAGGTGGTACAGCAGCCCGGCCAGGGTGAGCGACGACGGCGGGTGCGCCCGGGCCAGCTGCTCGCGCCTGAGCCCCTCGGTCTTCAGCAGCAGCGTCTCGCGCTGGTAGGAGAGGTAGCCGGTCAGCGTGGTGGTCTCGTCGGCGGTCTCCGGCGGGTCGGTGCGCACCGGAGGACCCTCGCACGCCGGGGCGCGTCAGGCCGGGCCGACCAGCCCCGCGACGATCTCCGCCGACAGGGTGACCAGCGGCAGCCCGCCGCCCGGGTGCGACGAGCCGCCGACCAGGTACAGCCCGCGCACCGGGGCGGCGTTGCCCGGGCGCAGGAACGCCGCGCGGGCGCCGTTGCTCGAGGTGCCGTAGATCGAGCCGCCGACGCTGCCGGTCTCGCGGGCGAGGTCGGCCGGCGTGCGGGCCACCGACCAGCGCAGCCGGGACCGGACGTCGAGCCCGCGCGCGGCCATCACCTCCAGCACCCGGGTGGCGTAGCGGTCGGCGAGGCCCGGGGTGTCCCAGTCGACGCCGCACTCGGGGTCGTGCCGCGGCGCGTTGACCAGGACGAACCACGACTCGCTGTCGTCGTCGGGCCGGGTGGCGGGGTCGTCGGGAGCGCTGACGTAGACGGTCGGGTCGGGCACCGGGCAGGGCAGGCCGCGGTGCCGTCCGGTGCCGAAGACCGCGTCGAACTCGGCGTCGTAGTCGGCGGGGAAGGCGACGGTGTGGTGCGCCAGGCCCGGCGTGCGGCCGCGCAGCGCGAGCAGCAGCACGAAGCCCGACAGCGACGGCGTCGCCCGGGTCAGGCCGCGCCGCACCGCGCGGGTGCGCCGGTCCGGCGGCAGCAGCCCGGCGTACAGGGCGGTGGCGTCGGCGCCGGAGACGACGACGTCGGTGGTCACCTCGCCGCCCTCGGCGAGCTCCACCCCGGCGACCCGGCCGCCGTCGCGCAGCACCCGCCGGACCGGCGTGCCGGTGCGGACGTCGGCGCCGTGCTCGCGGGCCCGCTCGGCCACCGCCTCGGCCAGCCGGTGCAGCCCGCCGCGGACGTACCAGGAGCCGAACGCCTGCTCGACGTAGGGCACGGTGGCCAGCACGGCGGGCGCGCGCCGCGGGTCGGAGCCGGAGTAGGTGGCGTAGCGGTCGAGCAGCACGCGCAGCCGCGGGTCGCGCAGGTAGCGGGCGCCCAGGCCGCGCAGCGTCTGCCAGGGCGCGACGGCGGCGACGTCGGCCGGGTCGCGGGCCAGCCGGGCCAGGGTGGCCGCGCCGCGCAGCGGCGAGCGGAGGAACGGCTGCTCGGTGATCGCCCACATCGCGCCGGCGCGTTCGAGCAGCGCCTGCCACTGCGTGCCGGCGTCGTCGCCGAGGGCGGCGTCGAGCGCGCTGGGGACCGCCTCGAGGTGCCCGGGGACGGCCAGCCGGGTGCCGTCGGCGAACCGGTAGTCGACGGCGGGGTCGAGCCGGACGAGGTCGACGGACTCCTCCAGCGGGCCGCCGGTGGCGTCGAACAGGTCGCGCAGCACCTGCGGCAGCGTGACCAGGCTCGGGCCGGTGTCGAAGGCGTGGCCGTCGCGGGCGTACCAGCCGAGTTTGCCGCCGACGGCGCCGGACTGCTCCAGCACGGTCACCCGGTGCCCGAGCGCGCCGAGCCGCGCCGCGGCAGCGAGGCCGCCCAGCCCGGCGCCGACGACCACCACCCGTGCCACAGCGTCACCGTAGTGCCGCGGCTCACCGCCCGATCGGGTGATCACCCGAGGTGGCGGGGCCCGGCTCCCCGGCCCACGATCGGCACACCTGCGGAGCCGACGCGGGAGCACGACAGGAGGACGACCCGTGCGGACGGCGGTGTGCTCGACGGCGGTGCTGGTGGTGGTGCTGACCGGGTGCTCGGACGTGCACCTGCCCGACGTCGAGCAGGTGGCCGGGGACTTCGCGACGGCCGATCCCGCCACCCGCTGCGACCTGCTCACCGACGCGGCGGTGCGGGCGCTGGAGCACGAGGAGCCGACCGGCTGCCCCGTGGCGCTCGAGGAGCTCCCGCTCGGCACCGGCGGCGTCGTCACCGCGCAGGTCTGGGGTCAGGAGGCCCAGGTGCGGCTCACCGACGACACGCTCTTCCTCTCCCGCGCGCCCGACGGCTGGGAGGTGGCCGCGGCCGGCTGCCGGCCCTCCGGCGAGGGGCGCTACGACTGCCTGGTGGAGGGCTCGTGAGATCCGTGCGCGGGGTGTTCCTGGCCTACCTGCTGGTCGTCTTCGGCGGCGTGGCCTACTGCCTGGTCCTCGCCCTGCTCGGGCGGTGAGCGGAGTGCGGCGGTTCGTCCGGGAGAACTCGCTGAGCCTGGGCTTCGGACTGCTGTTCCTGCTCAGCCTGGCCGGGCAGGCGGTGGCCGGGGCGGCCCAGACGAGCGAGGACCGCCAGGCCGAGGGCCTCGCCCCGGTCACCCTGGCGCACTACGTGACCTCGTCGTCGTTCGCCGTCGACGTCATGGAGAACTGGCAGTCGGAGTACCTGCAGTTCTTCCTCTACGTGTTCGCCACCGTCTGGCTGGTGCAGCGGGGGTCGCCGGAGTCCAAGGAGCTGGACGACGCCGGGACCGAGAGCGACGAGGACCAGCTGACGGGCGCCCACGCCCGCGACGACTCGCCGGCGTGGGCGCGGCCGGGCGGCTGGCGCGGCGCGCTGTTCTCCCGGTCCCTGGGGCTGCTGTTCGCCGGGATCTTCCTGCTGACCTGGGCGGCGACCTCGGTCGCCGGCTGGGCGGCGTACAACACCGGGCAGCTGCAGTCGCACGCGGACCCGGTGAGCTGGGTGGCCTACCTCGGCCACGCCGACTTCTGGAACCGCAGCTTCCAGAACTGGCAGTCGGAGATGCTGGCAGTCGGCTCGATGGCGGTGTTCGCCGTCTACCTGCGCCAGCGGGGGTCGCCGGAGTCCAAGCCGGTCGGCGCGTCCCACTCCGACACCGGCGCCACGGGGTGAGGACCGCTCAGGCGAGCAGCCCGGCCAGCGCCGCGTCGGAGGCGGCCAGCGCCGTCCGGTCGTGCGTGCTGCCCGCGGCGACGAGCTCGGTCGCGCCCGTGCGCTCGGCCAGCTCCGCCAGCCGCGCGGCCACCTGCGAGGCGGTGCCGGCGACCGCCGTGGCCGCCGTCCGCTCCGCGTGCCGCCGCTGCACGGCCGTCATCGGCGCTGCCTCCACCGCGGCCACCGGCTCCAGCGGCGGGAAGACGCCGGTGGTGCGCGCCTGCGCCATCGCCCACGCCTCGGGCAGCAGCAGGTCGGCGGCCTCGGCCGCGGTGTCGGCGACGAGCACGTCCAGGCTGATCGCGACCTCCGGCTCCGGCGCCTGCTCCGAGGGCCGGTAGGCGCGGCGGTAGCGGGCCAGCGCCTGCAGCCCCGGCTCCGGATCGCCGGCCACCCCCAGCAGCGGCCCGCCGACGACGACCGGCAGGCCGAGTGCCGCGGCGACCTCCAGGCCGCGCCCGGTGGCCAGCACCCACATCGGCACGTCGCCGGCCGGGCGCGGGTGCATCGTGATCTCCGCGGTGCCGTCGAGGTGGGCGCGCAGCTCGGCGAGGTCGGCGGCGAAGTCGCGCTCGGCCTCCCGCAGCGCCCGGCGCACGGGCGGGGTGAAGCCCGGCGAGCGGCCCAGGCCCAGGTCGACGCGGCCGGGCGCGAAGGCGGTGAGGGTGGCGAACTGCTCGGCGACGACGAGCGGCTGGTGGTGCGGCAGCATGACGCCGGCCGAGCCCAGCCGGATCGTCGTCGTCCGGCCGGCGACCGCGGCCAGCAGCACCGCGGGCGCGGCCCCGGCGATGCCGGGCACGCCGTGGTGCTCGGCGACCCAGAACCGCCCGTAGCCCAGCCGCTCGGCCACCACGGCCCGCTCGACGGTGCCGCGCAGCGCCGCCGCGTCCGGCTCGCCGGCGCGGGTGCGCGAGCGGTCGAGCAGCGAGAGGCGCATCAGAACGCGTACCGCACGCGCAGCCAGGGCGCGTGGGAGGCGATGAGCTCCCGCAGCCGCTCGACGCCGGCCCGCTTGACGTCGTTGCGGTAGCGCACGTTCCACTGGCCGTTCTGGCTGCGCTTGGGCTGCTGCATGTCCGGCCGCCACAGCAGGTCCTCGGCCTTCGGGTGCCAGCCGAGGTTGACCTCGTGCAGGTCCCGGTTGTGGGTCAGCATGATCACCTCGGCGGCCGCCTGGGCCTTGGCCGCGGGGGAGAGGGTGTCGTCGAGCTGCCGCAGCAGCTGCGCCCAGTCGGCCTCCCACCCGTCGCGCAGCACCACCGGCGAGAGGTTGAGGTGCACCTCGTACCCCGCCTCGACGAAGTCGTCGACGGCGGCGACGCGCTCGGCGATCCGGCTGGTCCGCACGTCGACGACCCTCGAGTCGGCGTCGGGCATGAGCGAGAAGCGGATGCGGGTGCGGCCCTGCGGGTCGAGGTCGAGCAGCTGCCGGTTGACGTACTTGGTGGCGAACGACGCCTTGGCGGTGGGCAGCCCGCGGAAGGTGGCGACCAGGTCGCCGACGTTGTCGCTGACCAGCGCGTCGACCGAGCAGTCGCTGTTCTCGCCGATGTCGTAGACCCAGCTGACCGGGTCCACCTGGTCGGGCTCGGTCTTGAGCCCCTGCCGGGCGACGTGCCGGCGCAGGTAGCCGGTGATCTGCTCGATGTTGGTGAAGACGGTGATCGGGTTGGCGTAGCCCTTCTGCCGCGGCACGTAGCAGTAGGCGCAGGCCATCGCGCAGCCGTTCGCCGTCGAGGGGGCGATCCAGTCGGCCGAGCGGCCGTTCGGGCGGGCGGTGAGCGACTTCTTCACGCCGAGCACCAGCGTCTCGGTCTTCACCCGCACCCAGCGGTCCACGTTGCCCTCGTTGCCGTGCAGGTCGGGGATCTTCCAGTGCGAGGGCACCTCGACGACCTCCGCGCCGGGGAAGCGGGCGAGCACCTCGCGGCCGCGGGCGGAGTCCAGGGCGGCCGGCTCGGCGTAGACCGTGCGGACGTCGAGCAGGCGGGTGGGGGAGGGGACGGGCGCGGCGGACGGCGGAGGCGCTGCGGTCACGCGGGGTACAGCGCCCGCGCGCGAGCCCGGATTCCGCCCCTGACCTGCGGGGACGGTCACACGGTGCGGATCAGCGGTGCCGGTCCGGGGCGAGCTCGTGGACGTCGAGGCGGCCCTGCTCGATGTCCTCGGCGACGTCCTCCACGGCGCGTCCGCCGGCGTAGGCCTCGGCGCGCAGCAGGTCCAGGGCGGTGGCCGGGTCGGTCTCCAGCGCCATCGCCGCCCGCCCCGCGGCCCGCACCACCGCGGCCCGCCGGCGCGCCTCGGGGCCGTGCAGCCAGTCGGGGCCGCGCTCGGCCGGCCAGTCCGACCAGACGGCGGCGTCGCTGAGCGCCGCGGTGACCAGCTCGCCGACGGCCATCGCCGCGAAGACGTCCAGGCCCGGCACGGCGGCCTCGTCGGTGAAGTACAGGTCGAGCGCCCCGGCGCCGGCGAGGTCCTCGCGCAGCGGGAGGGCGACCACCGCGCGGAACGGCGTCTGCGCGGTGAGCAGGTCGGCGAAGGGCATCCAGCGCCGCCGCAGGTCGGCCAGCAGCGCGAAGACCGGCTGCCGGGTCTCCTGGGCCTCCCAGCAGGGCCCCGCGCCGACGGTGAACTGCAGGCGCTCGGCGCAGGCGGCCACGGTGGTGCTCGCCCCGATCGGGATGCGCAGGCCGGACGCGTCGACGACCGACAGTCCCGCCGCGTCGACCCCGAGGGTGGTGACGCACGCCCGGGAGAGGCGGACCGGCAGCAGCTCGGCCGACCCGGGGCCCCGGGTGGCTTCCGCGTCCAGCGCCGCGGCGAACCGTGTGGCGATGGTCACACGTCATCCTCACCCGCTGCGGCCCCCGCGGCCATCCCGGTCACCCCGTCGCGTCCGGCCGGTGCGTGTACGCCGCCTCGCGGACCGCGTCGTCGTCCTCCAGGCCCGCGCCCAGCGCCCCGCCGACCGTCGCCAGCGAGCTGGTCAGCCACGCCAGCTCCAGGTAGTCGCCGATCGCGGCCGGGTGGCCCAGCCCCTCGGCGAACAGCGCGGACGGCACCAGCAGCAGCGAGCCGACCAGCGCGAGGGTGAACAGCGCGGCGTAGAGGGTGAGCACCCCGATGACCACGGTCGCGACGGTGGCCAGGTTGAACAGCGCCACCTGCTTGCGCACCCGGCGCGACCGGGCCCGCTCCCACAGCCCCGCCCCGACGACCAGCGTCGCGCAGATGGCCACCACCGACCCCAGCCCGACGGTGGACAGCCGCAGCCAGCCGAACCGGTCGGCCAGCCGCCAGATGTCGGCGGTCACCAGGGCGAAGACGCCGGCCGCGACCGCCGCCGTCAGCGCGCGGGACAGCCGGATGGTCAGCCGCCACGGCCGGTTGGCGCGCACCATGCCGACCAGCAGCCGCAGGTTGCCCGACAGCACCCGGGCGGTGAACCGGATGCCCTCGGCGGTGTCGGCCGGGTCGGTGGCCAGCTCGCGCACCCGGCGGCGCAGCGCGGCCGGGTCGTCGTCGCCCTCGGCGTCACCGAGCAGCGTGCGGACCAGCCCGACCGTCGTCTGCAGCGCGCGGCGGCGCCGGCCGACCGCGCCCAGGGCCGGCAGGGACAGCACCGCGACGCCGTGCACCGGGCTCGCGTGCGCGACGACGGTGCGCCGGTCGACCGCCAGCGGCAGGTCGGTGACGACGACGGCGAGGTCCCACTCCTCCGACAGGAGCCGGTCGCGCGCCGCGGCGACGATCTCCGCATCGTCGGCCGGTGGCTGGACCAGCCCGTCCTCGACCACGCGGACGTCCCACGCGACGTCGGGGTGCCGCTCGCGCAGCGCGCCGGCCAGGTCGCCGGCCAGCTCGTCGGCCACCTCCACCGGCGCGCCGGGCGCGGCGACCAGCCCCACGACGACGTCGGCCGGCCCCGCCGCCTCGCCGGTCAGGGGGCTCTCCGGTGCCGTGCTCACAGCCTCAACTGCTCCTCGCGTCCGGTCTGCCACTCGACCATGACGATGCTCGCGTCGTCCTGCAGCCGGCCGTCCTGGTGCTGCATGACGCTGCCCATGAGCCGGCGCATCGTCTCCGGCGGCGGGTCGCCGGCGAGCTCGGCGCGCACCACCAGGTCCGCGAGCCGGTCCTCGCCGAAGAACGCGCCCTCGGGCGAGCGCGCCTCGACGACCCCGTCGGTGTAGAGCAGGACGCGGTCCCCGGGGCGCAGCTGCATCCGGCACACCGCGGGCGCCGCCGCCAGCAGCCCCAGCGGGCGCGCCGGCGGGCAGGCCGGCGGCCGGATCAGGGCGCCGTCGCGCACGACGATCGGGTCGGGGTGCCCGCAGTTCACCCAGGTCACCAGTCCGGTGTCGAGGTCGAGCCGGGCGACGGCCGCGGTGGCGAACCGGCTGCCGGCGAACTGGCCGGCGACGACGGCGTCCATCGCGGCCGCGATCGCCGGGAGGTCGAGGCCCGTGCGCCGGGCGTGCCGGTAGGCACCGACGGCCGCGGTGGCCAGGAGGGCGGCGGGCAGGCCGTGGCCGACGGCGTCGAGCACGGCCAGGTCCACCAGCGCGCCGTTGACCGCGTAGTCGAAGGTGTCCCCGCCGATCTCGTAGCTGGGCTCGAGCGCGCCGGTGATGACGACGCGGTCGCTGGCGTAGGTCAGCGGCGGCAGGAGCTCCCACTGGATCTCCGCGGCCAGCGTGAGCTCCCGCCGCCGCCGCAGCCGGGCGAACAGGTCGCTGTAGGCGTCGCGCGTGACGACCAGCTCGGCGACCAGCGAGGCGAAGGACCGCGCGTCGTCCGCGAGCTCCGGCGTGGGGTCGCCGTCGAGCACGTACTCGACCACGCCGATCCGCTCGGCGCCGTCGAGCAGCGGCACCCACAGGCTGGCCGGGCCGTCGCCGGCCGGCGCGGGGACCGGCTCGACCCGCCGGAACGCGCGCCCGGCCACCGACCCGTCGATGGTCACCTCGTGCCGGAGGGGCACGCCCTCGCCGCCCAGCGGCAGCAGGACGTGCTGGGCGTAGTCGGCGAGGTAGACGACCGCCCCCAGGACGCCCAGCCGCCGCGCCTGCTCCGCGACCACGGCGCCGAGGTCGTCGGCGGACAGGTGGTGCGACGCACGGACGAGCGCCCGGACGGGGTCCCGGTCGGACGGGCGCGGATCGGTGGCCACGAGGGGTCAGGATCGCATCCCGGCCCGCGGCGGGCGCGGGGAGCGGGTCGCGGGGATCATCCCCGGGCGTCGAGGACGGCCCGGTAGACGCCGACCGTCTGCTGGGCGATCGCCGGCCAGCCGAACTCCGACAGCACGCGCTCCCGGCCCGCGGCGCCCATCGCCGCGGCCCGGGTCGGGTCGGCGAGCAGCTCGGCGATGCGCGCGGCCAGCCCGGCCTCGAAGGCGGCGACGTCGTCGGGGTCGTAGGGGACCAGCAGCCCGGTGACGCCGTCGGCCACGACCTCGGGGATCCCGCCGACGGCGCTGGCGACCACGGCCGTGCCGCAGGCGGCGGCCTCAAGGTTGACGATGCCCAGCGGCTCGTAGACCGAGGGGACGACGAACACCGTCGCCCCGGTGATCAGCGGCACCAGCTGCTCGCGCGGCAGCATCGCCTCGATCCAGACGACGCCCGGCCGGCGGGCCTGCAGCTCGGCAACGGCGTCGGCGACCTGCTGCCGCTCGGCCGGGGTGTCGGCGGCGCCGGCGCACAGCACCAGGCCGGCGTCGGCCGGCAGCTGCTCGGCCGCCCGCAGCAGGTGGACGACGCCCTTCTGCCGGGTGATCCGGCCGACGAACAGCGCGTAGGGCCGGTCGGGGTCGACCCCGAGCGAGCGGACGACGTCGGGCGCGGGGGTGGGCCGGTAGGCCTCGGCGTCCACGCCGTTGCCGACGACGTGCACCCGGGCCGGGTCGAGGTCGGGATAGGCGTCGAGGACGTCGGCGCGCATGCCGTGGCTCACCGCGATGACGGCGTCCGCGGCGAGGTAGGCGGTGCGCTCCACCCACGACGACAGCCGGTAGCCGCCGCCGAGCTGGTCGGCCTTCCACGGCCGCCGCGGCTCCAGCGAGTGCGCGGTCACCACGTGCGGCACCCCGTGCACGAGCCCGGCGAGCAGCCCGGCGCCGTTGGCGTACCAGGTGTGGCTGTGCACGAGGTCCACCCCGGCCAGGGCCGCGGCGATCTCGACGTCGGTGCCCAGCGCCTGCAGCGCGCCGTTGGCCTCGGCCAGGCCCGGCGGCACCGCCCAGCCGCGGGCGTCGGTCCGGGGGCCGCCGAACGCGTGCACCTCCAGGTCCGGGCCCGCGGGCAGCGAGCGCAGGGCCGCGACGAGGTGCTCGACGTGCACGCCGGCCCCGCCGTAGACGTCTGGGGGCCACTCACGGGTGACGATGCCGATCCGCACGGCGGTCACCCTAGGGGGCGGGGAGTGCGGAGGCGGGGCGACGGCGGACGCGTGGAGCGGCTAGGTTCCCTCCATGCGTGGCGGTCCTCGAGTTCTCGGCATCGTCCTGGCCGGCGGCGAGGGCAAGCGGCTCGCGCCCCTGACCCAGGACCGCGCCAAGCCGGCGGTGCCGTTCGGCGGCAACTACCGGCTCATCGACTTCGTGCTGTCCAACCTGGTGAACGCCGACATCCGGCAGATCGCCGTCCTCACCCAGTACAAGAGCCACAGCCTCGACC
Source organism: Geodermatophilus sp. SYSU D00663 (assembly GCF_054050655.1). Classification (NCBI taxonomy): domain Bacteria; kingdom Bacillati; phylum Actinomycetota; class Actinomycetes; order Geodermatophilales; family Geodermatophilaceae; genus Geodermatophilus; species Geodermatophilus sp. SYSU D00663. Next base: position 124,879 of record NZ_JBJGZT010000008.1, read on the forward strand.
GGCACATCACCACGACGTGGCGGCTGTCGCAGATGCTCGGCAACTTCATCACCCCGGTGCCGGCGCAGCAGCGGCTCGGGCCGCGCTGGTACACCGGCAGCGCCGACGCGATCTTCCAGAGCCTCAACCTCATCTACGACGCGCGCCCCGACGTCGTCGTGGTGTTCGGCGCCGACCACGTCTACCGCATGGACCCGGCGCAGATGATCGACCAGCACGTGAGGACCGGCGCGGGGGTCACCATCGCGGGGCTGCGCGTGCCGCGGCGCGAGGCCACCGGGTTCGGCGTCATCGACGCCGGCGCCGACGGCAAGGTCCGCGGCTTCCTCGAGAAGCCGGCCGACCCGCCGGGCCTGCCCGACAGCCCGGAGGAGTCCTTCGCCTCCATGGGCAACTACGTCTTCACCACCGACGCGCTGCTCGAGGCGCTGCGCGCGGACGCCGAGGACGCCGACTCGGCGCACGACATGGGCGGCTCGATCATGCCGATGCTCGCCGAGACCGGGGACGCGTACGTCTACGACTTCTCCACCAACATCGTCCCCGGGGCCACCGAGCGCGACCACGGCTACTGGCGCGACGTCGGGACGATCGACTCCTACTTCGACGCCCACATGGACCTGGTGTCGGTCACCCCGGTCTTCAACCTCTACAACGACCGCTGGCCGATCCTCACCCTGCCCCCGCAGCAGCCGCCGGCGAAGTTCGTGCTCGGCGGGCGGGCCGAGGAGTCGATGGTCAGCGCCGGCGCGATCATCGGCGGCGGGTCGGTGCACAGCTCGGTCGTCTCGCCCGGCGTGCGGGTCGAGCGCGGCGCGCGGGTCGAGGACAGCGTGCTCATGGACGGCGTCCAGATCGGCGAGGGCGCCTACGTCCGGCGGGCGATCCTCGACAAGAACGTCGTCGTCCCGGCCTGGGCGCGGATCGGGGTGGACTCCGACGCCGACCGCGAGCGCTACCACGTGAGTGCCGGCGGCGTGACCGTCCTCGGCAAGGGCGCCCGGGCGATCGTCTGACGAAGGACCCTCGTGCCCCCCACCCCTCGCTCCGCTCGGGTCGGGCCCCTGCACGAGGGCGGTTCCAGCACCTCCCCACTGGTCGTCACGCTGCTGCTGGGGGCGGAGGCGCAGGCGCGGTTCGACCGGCTGCGCGCCGAGCACTTCCCGGCCGACCGCAACCACCTGGCCGCGCACGTCACGCTGTTCCACGCCCTCCCGGGCGACCGGCGCGACGACGTCGACGCCGCCCTGGCCGCGGCCGCCGCCCGGCCGCCGTTCGCCGTCGCGGTGACCGGGCTGCAGCTGCTCGGCCGCGGGGTCGCCTACCGGCTGGCGGCGCCGGAGCTGTCGGCCCTGCACGCGGGGCTGGCCGCGGAGTTCGACCCCTGGCTCACCCGGCAGGACCGCCAGCGGCTGTCGGCGCACGTCACCGTGCAGAACAAGGTGGAGCCCGCCGTCGCCCGGGCGCTGCGCGACCGGCTGGCCGCGGAGTTCGTCCCCGGGGAGGTGCCCGCCCGCGGGCTGGGGCTGTGGCGCTACCTCGGCGGCCCGTGGGAGCCGCTCGTGGAGCGCCTCTTCCGCTGACCGGCCTCCCTGCAGGGGCCCGCCGCGAGCGTGCGAGCGGTGGGGGGGCAGGGCGGTCCTTCCCCTAGGGCCGGCGGGTCGCCACCAGCAGGCCCGCGCCGATCGGCAGGACGGCGGAGGTCAGCCCCTCGTCCTCGCGGACGTTGTGGGCGAGGTCGCGCCAGGCGACGGTGTCGGGGTCGCGGGCGGCGCGGTCGCCGATGCGGTCCCCCTTGAGCAGGCCGTGGCAGGCCAGCGTCCCGCCGGTGCGCACCAGCCCGAGCAGCGCGGCCAGGTGCGGGGCGTACTCGGTCGGCGGGCCGGCGCAGACCACCAGGTCGTAGGCGCCGGGGGACAGGCGGGGCAGCACCTCGGCCGGGGTGCCGAAGATCAGCCGGGTCCGGGACTGCGGCACGCCGGCCTCGGCGAACGCCCGCCGCGCGCCGCGCAGCTGCTCGGGGTCGGCGTCCAGGGCGGTGAGGACGCCGTCGGGCCGCATGCCGCGCAGCAGCCACAGGCCGACCACCCCGCCGCCGCTGCCGATCGACACGACCGCGCGGGCGCCGGCACCCGCCGCCAGCACGGCGAGGGTGGCGCCGGCGGCCGGGCCCGGCGGGGGCGGGCCGCCGAGCGCCACGGCCCGGGCGCGCGCCGCGGCCACGACGGGGTCCTCGGCGGCGTAGCGGTCGGACCAGGCGGCAGCGCCGGTCCCGCCGGCGCGCGACGGTTCCTCGGCGCTCATCACCGGCCGAGGGTAAGGGGACCGCGGCCCGCGTTCCGGGAGGCGTTCCTGTGAGGAACCTGGCAAGAACTGACGACGGGAACACGGAATGGCGTCAGGGCCGTTGGTCCGGACGTGACACCCGAGCGTGCCGCCGTCCCCGTCCATCCCGCGGGGGAGGTCGGCAGCGTGCGCGTCCGCGATACTGAGGACGTGCCCGAGGCCGCCGTCCCCCCTGCCGCCGACCAGCAGTCGGCCGCGTCCGGCGCCGGCGAGGTGTGGGTGGCGCCGACCTGGGAGCAGGTCGTGCGGGACCACTCGGCGCGCGTCTACCGGCTGGCCTACCGCCTGTCGGGCAACGCCCAGGACGCCGAGGACCTCACCCAGGAGACGTTCGTCCGGGTCTTCCGCTCGCTGGCCGACTTCTCACCGGGCACCTTCGAGGGCTGGCTGCACCGCATCACCACGAACCTGTTCCTCGACATGGTCCGCCGCCGCCAGCGGATCCGGTTCGACGCGCTGCCCGAGGACACCGAGCGGCTGCCCGGCACCGCGCCGAGCCCCGAGCAGGTCTACGCCGACACCCACCTCGACCCGCAGGTGCAGGCGGCGCTGGACGCGCTGCCGCCAGAGTTCCGCGTGGCCGTCGTCCTCTGCGACATCGAGGGCCTGACCTACGAGGAGATCGCGGCGACCCTCGGCATCAAGCTCGGCACCGTGCGCAGCCGCATCCACCGCGGCCGCGTGCAGCTGCGCCAGGCCCTCGCGCACCTCGCCCCGCGCAGCGTCCCGGCCCCGGGGGCTCCCGCATGAGCCTGCCGGAGAGCCACCTGGCGCAGGAGGCGATCGCCGCGCTGGTCGACGGCGAGCTGGCCAGCGGCCCGGCCGCGCGCGCCGCCCGGCACCTGGCCGGCTGCTCCGAGTGCCGGATGCTCGTGCAGGCCCAGCGCGAGGCTAAGGACGCGCTGCACGCCGCCGCCGACGTCGCCGTCCCCGGCGACCTGCTCTCCCGGCTGTGCGCCATCCCGTTCACCGCCGACGTCCCCGGCGGCGGCGGGCTCGGCACCGTCACCGCGTCGGCGGGGGAGCTGACCGTCACCGGGTCCTCCGGCCGCTGGACCGTGTCGCTCGACGACCCGCCGGCCCGTCCCGCGTCGCCGCACCACGCGCGGTGGCTGCGCCGCAGCGTCGCCGGCACGCTGGCCGGGCTGGGCCTCGGCGTCGCCGTCCTGGCGCTCAACCTGCCGGACCCGGGGGAGCGGGCGACCCGGACGCCGTCGTCGGTGGCCGGCCCCTCCTCGCCCGACGAGCGCACCGAGGTCGTGCCGCCGGTGGTCCGCACGCTGAGCGGCCCGTCGGCCGCGCCGGGCGCCACGCCGTGACGACCGGGCCCTGATCCCGGGGCCGTGACTCCGGGGGCCTGACCCCGGACCCCCGCGCCCGCGGGCGGGTACCGTCGCGCCGGCACCCGTAGTCCACGTCCGCCGCCAGGTCCGGGAGGACCCTGAACCCGTGACCGCACCCGACGACGCCCGCGAGACCGGTCCCTCGGAGCCCGCTCCCGGCGGCGCCCCCCGCGACGGCGAGCGCACGGTGGAGGCGGTCGTCCGCCCGCCGGTCGCCGCCGGCACGGGGGGCGACGACGTGGTCTTCGCCCGTCCCGCCGGGGCGACCGGCTCCTTCGCTCCGCCGGAGCGGCCACGCCCCGCCGCGGTGCCGGCGCAGCCGCCCGCGAGTCCCGCCCAGGCCGCCGCGTTCGGCCGCCCGCCGGCCGTCCCGGGCAGCTTCGCCGGCGACCGCCCGACCCCGCCGCCGCGGCCGGTGGCCCCGCCGCCGCCGGAGGCCGTGCTGCGCGCCTTCCGCGCCCCGGCCGGGCAGGCCGGGCTGCAGGAGCCGCCCGGCGGCCGCCCCGGGCGCCGCCGCACCTCGGCCGGGCCGTGGTGGAAGCCGGACGCGAAGAGCGACCCCTGGCGCGACCCGCACGCCCCGGCCGGCCTCACCGGCCCGGCGGTGTTCGAGGAGGAGTCCGAGCAGGAGGGCCCGGTCGTTGTCGACCGGAAGGGCCGGAAGAAGCTGCGGCTGCGCGACCTGTCGGTGCGGGTGGCGTTCCTGGTCGTCCTCGCCGTGCTGCTCGCCGGCGCGCTCGGCGGCGGCGTGGGCTACCTGCTGACCCGCGAGGCCAGCGAGACCCCGCTGCTGGCGCCGGGCACCACCCTGTCGGAGACCGACGAGGGCATCAGCCGCGAGCCGGGGTCGGTGTCGGACATCGCCGGCCGGGTGACGCCGGCGGTCGTGTCGATCGAGGTGCGCATCGGCGACGCCGGCGCGACCGGCTCCGGCGTCGTCATCGACGGCGAGGGCGGCTACATCGTCACCAACAACCACGTCATCTCCGGCGCCGACGGCGTGGACGGCGCGGAGATCCGGGCGGTGTTCAGCGACGGCAGCGGCTCGGCCGCGCGCATCGTCGGCCGCGACCCGGCGAGCGACATCGCCGTCGTCAAGGTGGAGAGGCCGGGGCTGGTCACCGCCTCGCTGGGCAACTCCGACGACGTCGTGGTCGGCGACCCGGTGGTGGCGATCGGCTCGCCGCTGGGCCTGGCCGGCACGGTCACCAGCGGCATCGTCTCCGCCCTCGACCGGCCGGTGCGGCTGGCGGGGGAGGGCAGCGACACCAACGCCGTGATCAGCGCGGTGCAGACCGACGCGCCGATCAACCCGGGCAACTCCGGCGGCGCGCTGGTCGACGCCACCGGCGCGGTCATCGGCATCAACACCGCGATCGCCTCGCTGGGCGGCGGCAGCGTCGGCCTGGGCTTCGCCATCCCCATCGACACCGCCCGCGACGTCGCCGAGCAGCTGATCGCCACCGGCAGCGCGGTGCACGCGACCCTCGGGGTGAACACCCGGTCGGTCACCGACGGCACCCGCGACGGCGCGCTGGTCCTCAACGTGGAGCCGGGCAGCCCCGCGGCCCAGGCCGGGATCCGCGAGCAGGACGTCGTCATCGCCGTCGACGACCAGGCCGTGGGCAGCTCCGAGGAGCTCGTCGTCGCCGTCGACGCCCACGACCCCGGGGACGTGGTGACCATCGAGCTGGTCCGCAACGGGTCGTCGACGACGGTCCAGGCCACCCTCGCCGAGGCCTGACCCGGCCCGGGCACCGAATACCCTGGGACCCGCGGAGGAGGGAGCGGCGCGTGTTCGACTCGATCGGCTGGGGCGAGATCGTCGTCCTGGCGCTGGCCGCGCTGTTCATCTTCGGGCCCGAGCGACTGCCGACCCTGGCGCGGGACGCCGGGGCCGGGCTGAAGAAGGTCAAGCAGGCGATCACCGGGGTGCGCGCCCAGGTCGACGAGTCCCTCGGCGAGGACCTCGCCGGCCTGCGTGACCTGGACCTGCGCAAGTACCACCCGAAGACGTTCATCCGCGCCCAGCTGTTCGAGGACGACGACGCCCCGCCGGTGCGCCGCGGCGCCGCCGCTGCCGCGGGTGCGACCGCGGCGAGCCTGGTGAAGCCCGCGACGCGCCCGGCCGTCGTCGAGCACGACCGGAGCGCCCCGCCGCCGTTCGACGTCGACGCGACCTAGCGGGTCCCGCCGCGGCGGCGGTCGCGGCAGGCTCCGCGGGGTGACCCGCGCCGATGGTCGCGCTCCACCGGGCCCACGGCGAGGCCGTGCACGGGCGCGGCGAGTGGCCGGACACGCGGGACCTTGCTGCGCGCGGTCGACCTGCCGGAGGCCCTCTGGCCGGGGCCGCGCACACGTCCGCCCACGACGACCTGGTGCGGGCCCACCGGCTGGGCGTCGAGCCGGTGGGCCCGCACGTCGGCACCCCGATCGTGGCCACGGGGTCCGGGACGCCGTCGGCCTGGTTCGGTCCCGTGCTCTCCCGCGTGCCCGTCGGCGAGGAGGCGGGCCGGCTGTGGGACGGCGTCGTGCTCGTCTCCGGGACCGGCGGCTCCCACGGGCTCGAGGGCGCCCGCACGAGCCGCCGCGCGGCTGAGACGCGCCGAGGCCCGCCCCCCGCGGGGGCCGGGCCTCGGTCCGAGTGGGTCCTAGCGGCGGACGGGGGTGAGCCCCAGCGACATGCCCGACAGCCCGCGCTGGCGGACGGCGAGGGAGTCGGCGACCTTCGTCAGCGCCTTGGCGGCCGGGGTCTCGGGGTCGGCGAGCACGATCGGCGCACCGGCGTCCCCGGCCTCCCGCAGCCGGGTGTCGAGCGGGACATGGCCGAGCAGCGGCACGGTGGCGCCGAGCAGCCGGGTGAGCGCGTCGGAGACCGCCTGGCCGCCGCCGGAGCCGAAGACCTCCATGCGGGAGCCGTCGGGCAGCTCGAGCCACGACATGTTCTCGATGACGCCGACGACCTGCTGGTGGGTCTGGGTGGCGATCGCGCCGGCCCGCTCGGCCACCTCGGCGGCGGCCTGCTGCGGCGTGGTCACCACGAGGATCTCGGCGTTGGGCAGCAGCTGGGCGATGGAGATCGCGACGTCGCCGGTGCCGGGGGGCAGGTCGAGCAGCAGGACGTCGAGGTCGCCCCACCACACGTCGGCGAGGAACTGCTGCAGCGCGCGGTGCAGCATCGGGCCGCGCCACACGACCGGGGTGTTGCCCGGGGTGAACATGCCGATCGAGATGACCTTCACGCCCATCGACTGCGGCGGCATGATCATGTTGTCGACCTGGGTCGGCTTGTCGTCGACGCCCAGCATGCGCGGCACCGAGTGGCCGTAGATGTCGGCGTCCACGACGCCGACCGACAGGCCCCGCTTGGCCAGCGCCGCGGCGAGGTTGACCGTGACGCTGGACTTGCCGACGCCGCCCTTGCCGGAGGCGACCGCGTAGACGCGGGTCAGCGAGCCGGGCTGGGCGAAGGGGATGACGGGGTCGGCCGCGTCGGTGCCGCGGACGGTGCGGCGCAGCTCGGCGCGCTGCTCGTCGCTCATCACGTCCAGGCCGACCTGCACCGACGTCACGCCGGGGACGGCGGAGACGGCGGCGGTCACCCGGTTGGTGATCGTCTCGCGCATCGGGCAGCCGGCCACGGTGAGGTAGACCTCGACGCGCACGGCGCCCGGGTCGCCGCCGACGCCGATCTGCACGTCCTTGACCATCCCGAGGTCGGTCAGCGGACGGTTGATCTCCGGGTCCTGGACGGTGGCCAGAGCGGCGTTGACGGCGTCGAGCGCCGGCGAGCCGGTCAGCGTGTCGGACATGGGGGGATGTGTCTCCTTCGACGGGGGACCCGGTCCGCGGCACCACACGTCGGCGACCTGCACTCCGGTCCACCTGCCACTGTACGGCGGCGGGCACCCGGTGCCGCCGGCTGCGGAGGTGATGTGCTGCGCACCCGGCCGGCGCCGTACCGGGCGGTCAGCCGCCCACGCGGTTCCAGCGGCGGTGCTCCACGCCGGCGTCCCGCAGGAGCCGGGTCAACCCGCGGCCGCCACCCCGCGAGTACGCGACGAGCGCGTCGAGGACGTCGGCGGCCGCGGGCGCACCGAGGGCGGCGAGCAGGGCGGGGACCTGCCCGGGGGCGACGTCGACGGCGAACTCGTACTCGTCGTCCCCGCTCAGGCTCTGGCCCTCGACGCGCAGGCCGGCGCCGGACAGCGTGGCCCACTCGGACCAGGTGCCCCGCGGCCCCCGGTCGTCGCGCAGCACCACCCGGCGGTCGCCCGCGGCTCGGGTCACGCGCCCGACCGTACGCAGCCGGGCCGTAGGCTGCGGCGACGTGTCCGCTCCCGCGCGTGCCGCCGTCCTCCGCGACGCGATCGGGCTCGGGGTGGCCGTCGGCCTCTACGGCGTCGCCTTCGGCGCGGCCGCCGACGCCGCCGGCCTGGACCCCTGGCAGGCGCTGACCATGTCGCTGCTCATGTTCACCGGCGCCTCGCAGTTCGCGCTGGTCGGCGTCCTCGGAGCCGGCGGCGGGGGCGCGGCCGCGATCGGCAGCGCGCTGCTGCTGTGCACCCGCAACACCGTCTACGGCGTCCGCCTGGCGCCGCTGCTGGCCCCGCGCGGGCTGCTGCGCAGGCTGGGCCTGGCGCACTGGGTGATCGACGAGACGACGGCGCTGGCCGTGGCCGCCCCCGACCGCGACCTGTCCCGGCTGGCCTTCCTCGCCGGCGGGGCGTCGATCTTCACGGTGTGGAACGCCACCACCCTGGCCGGCGCGCTCGGTGCCGGGGCGCTGGGGGAGACCGCCGAGGCGGCGCTGGACGCCGTCGTCCCGGCCGCCTTCCTGGCGCTGCTGTGGCCGCGGCTGCGCGCCGGCGCCGAGGAGCCGGCCGTCGCCCGCCGGGTGGCGCTGGGCGGCGCGGCCGTGGCGCTGGCGCTGACCCCGTTCGTGCCGCCGGGCGTGCAGGTGGTGGCCGCCGTCGTCGCGGTGGTGCTGGCCGGCCGGCCGCGGGAGGAGGCGGCGTGAGCAGCGGGACGCTGTGGACGGTGGTCGTCGTCGGGTCGCTGGGCTGCTACCTGCTGAAGCTGGCCGGGCTGTCGGTGCCCGCGGCCTGGGTCGAGCGGCCGTGGGTGACCCGGCTGGTCACCTTCGTGCCCGCGGCGCTGCTGGCCGCCCTGGTCGCGGTGCAGGCGCTGACCTCCGGACAGGCCCTCGTGGTCGACGGCCGGCTGGCCGGGGTCGCGGTCGCGGCGGTCGCCCTCGCGCTGCGCGCGCCGTTCATCGTGGTGCTCGTGCTGGCCGGCGCCACCGGTGCGCTGGTGCACGTCCTGACCGCGTGACGCCGCTGCGGGCCGCGCTGCTGGGGCTGCTGGCCGGGGTCGCCGCCAAGGCCGCCGACGAGTCGGGGGTCGCCTGGGCCGCCGCGCTGGGCAGCCAGCCGGCCGCGTGGGTGCTGGCCGTCGCCGCGCTCGGCCGCTGGGCGCCGTCGGCCTGGGCTGCCGCGGTCCGCGCGGCCGCGTTCTTCGCCGCCATGACGGTCGCCTACTACACCTGGGCCGCGGTCGTGCTCGGGTTCGCCTGGACGCCGGGGCTCCTCGCCGCCTGGCTGGTCCTGTCCGCCACCGCCGTCCCGGCGACCGCGGCCGCCGCGTGGCTGGGCACCCGCGCGGACGGGCCGCTGCCCGGGGCGCTGGTGGCGGGGATCGCGGGGATCGCGCTGGCCGGTGGGGACGCGCCCGCGCTGTGGCCGGGCGGGACGGACCCGCGCCCCGTGCAGGCGGCCGCCGACGTCGTCGCCGCGGTGCTGCTCACCGCCGTGCTGCCGCGCTGCCGGGGCACGCGGGCCTGGGCCCTCGCGCTGGTCGTCCCGGCCACGGCGGCGGCCGCCGCCGGGCTGCACGTGCTGCGCGCGGTGCTGGGCTGAGCCCCCGGCCGCCGGGCCCTCCGGCGCAGGCTCAGAACAGCCGGGCGTCCCGCTGCTCCAGGTCGAGCAGGAAGCGCTTACGGGACAGCCCGCCGCCGAAGCCGACCAGGCTGCCGTCGGCGCCTACCACCCGGTGGCACGGGACGACGATCGCCAGCGGGTTCCTCCCGCACGCCAGGCCGACGGCCTGCGCGCCGCCCGGCTCGCCGACGGCTCTCGCCACCGCCCCGTAGGTGGTCGTCCGGCCGTAGGGGATGCGGGTGAGCTGCTCCCAGACGGCCAGCTCGAAGTCGCTGCCGCGCGGGCGCAGCGGCAGGTCGAACGCCTCCCGCTCGCCGGCGAGGTACTCGCCGAGCTGGCTAGCCACGTCCGCGAGCGCGGCGTCGTCCCGAGCGCCCAGATCGGCCTGCGGGTCCGGTGGTGAGAGGTACAGCCGGACGAGCACGCCGTCGTCGGCGACGACGGTCAGCGGCCCGATGGGCGAGGCCACCACTGCGTGCGCGCGCATGCCCGGCAGTGTGCCGCGGGGGGACGACAGCCCGGGCGGCCCGGTGCGCTACGCCGTCGGGTCCGCGAGCGCCGGCTGGACGGGGTCCTTCTGCTTCTTCTTGGGCTTCTTCTCCCGCTCCTCGGGCGAGCGGTTCTCGGCGAGGCGGCCCAGCTCGCCGCGGATGAAGTCGCGGGTGGCCAGCTCGCCGATGGCCACCCGCAGCGCGGCGAGCTCGCGGGCCAGGTACTCGGTGTCCGCGCGGGTCTGCGCGGCGCGGGCGCGGTCCTCCTCGGCCTGCACGCGGTCGCGGTCGGCCTGCCGGTTCTGCGCCAGCAGGATCAGCGGCGCGGCGTAGGCGGCCTGGGTGGAGAAGGCCAGGTTGAGCAGGATGAACGGGTAGGGGTCCCAGCGCAGCCGGACGGCGAAGACGTTGAGGGCGATCCAGAGCACCACGATCACCGTCTGGACGGCGAGGAAGCGCCCCGTGCCGAGGAAGCGGGCGATCCCCTCGGCGAACCGGCCGATCGCGTCGGGGTCCAGCCGCAGGTAGCCGGTGATCCCGCGGGACGAGCCGCGGGGGACGTCGAGCCGGCGGCCGTCAGCCACGGCGGGCCCGCTCGCGCCAGTCCTCCGGCAGCAGGTGGTCGAGGACGTCGTCGACGCTCACCGCGCCCACCAGCCGGCCCTGCTCGTCGACCACCGGCGCGGCCACCAGGTTGTAGGTGGCGAAGTACCGGGTGACCTCGGCCAGCGGCGCCTCCGGGCGCAGCGGGTCCAGGTCGTCGAGCACCCCGCTCACCAGGCCGGACGGCGGCTCGCGCAGCAGCCGCTGGATGTGCGCCAGGCCCAGGTAGCGCCCGGTCGGGGTGGCCGACGGCGGCCGGCAGACGTACACCTGGCTGGCCAGCGCGGGCGTGAGCTCGGGCTCGCGGACCCGGGCCAGCGCCTCGGCGATGGTCGCGTCCGGCGCGAGGATCACCGGCTCGCTGGTCATGATCCCGCCGGCGGTGTCCTCGGAGTACTGCAGCAGCTGGCGCACCGGCTCGGCCTCGTCGGGCTCCATCAGCTCGAGCAACCGGTTGCGGTCGACGTTGGACAGCTCGGCGAGCACGTCGGCGGCGTCGTCGGGGTCCATGACCTCGAGCACGTCGGCGGCCCGGGACTCGTCCAGCGTGCCGAGGATGACGACCTGCTCGGCCTCGGGCAGCTCGCCGAGGACGTCGGCCAGCCGCTCGTCGTCGAGGGCCTCGGCGACCTCGTGCCGCCGCTTGATCGGCAGGTCCTGCAGGGCGTGCGCGAGGTCGGCGGCGTTGAGCTCGCGGTAGGTGGCGATCAGCGTCTCGGCGCCCTGCCCGCTCTCCGGCAGCGCGAGCCCGGCGACCTCGTCCCACGCCAGCTGGTGCAGCTGCCCGCGGCGGCCGAGCCGGCCGGGCTCCTGCACGGCCAGGCGGGTGACCTGCCACTCGCCGGTGCGGGTCTGCTCGATCCCGGCGTCGACGACGGTGGCCCGCCGGCCCGACTCGCGGACGGTCACGGTCCGGTCCAGCAGCTCGCCGAGGACCAGCGTCTCGCCACGCCGCTGCTCGAAGCGCTTGAGGTTGAGCGTGCCCGAGGCGAGCACCACCGCGCCCGGGTCGATGCTGGTCACCCGGCCCATCGGCACGAAGATGCGGCGGCGGGCCACGACCTCCACGACCAGCCCCAGCACCCGCGGGGAGGCGGTGTCCACGCGCAGCGCCACGACGACGTCGCGCAGCCGCCCGACCCGGTCCCCGTTGGGGTCGAAGACGGGCAGGCCGGCGAGCCGCGAGACGTACGCCCTGGTCACCGTGCTCACACTCGGTGAGGCTACCGTCGGGGTCGTGGCGAGCCCTGTGTCCGTCGGATCGGCGTCCGTCGAGTACGAGGTCGTCGACGTGTTCGCCCCCCGGGCGTTCGCGGGCAACCCGCTCGCGGTCGTGTTCGACGCCGACGCGCTGACCACCGGGCAGTGCCAGGCGCTGGCCAACGAGTTCGCGCTGTCGGAGACCTCGTTCCTCTGCGCGCCGACCGAGCCGGGCGCCTCCTACCGGGTGCGGATCTTCACCCCCTTCGCCGAGCTGCCCTTCGCCGGGCACCCGAGCGTCGGTGCCGCGCACACGCTGGTGCGCACCGGCCGGCTGGCCGCGGGCACGCTGCACCAGGAGTGCGGCGCCGGCGTCCTGCCGATCGAGGTGACCGGCGACGGGGCGACGCTCACCGGCGGGCGGCCGACGCTGGAGGACGGCCCCGACCCGGCGGCGCTGGCCGCGGCGCTGGGACTGTCGGCGGCCGACGTCGTCGGGCTGCCCGCGCACGTCGCCGGCTGCGGCCTGCCCTTCGCCTTCCTCGCCGTGCACCCGGACGTCGTCGACCGCGCCGCCCCCGACCCCGCCGCGCTGGCCGCCTTCGGGGTGGGGGAGGGCGTCTCGGTGCTGTCGTGGAACGGCTCCACCGCGTACGCCCGCGTGTTCGCGAACGACCTGCGCTGGGGCGAGGACCCGGCCACCGGCTCGGCGGCGCTGGGCGCCGGCGTCTGGCTGGTCGCCACCGGACTGGTCGCCCCGGACGGGACGTCGTCGTACACGGTGCGGCAGGGCGAGGCGATGGGCCGGCCGTCGGTGCTGTCGTGCACGGTCACCGCCGACGGCGGCCGGGCGACGGCGGCCACGGTGTCCGGAGCGGTGGTGCCGGTGGCCTCCGGGCGCATCCGCGTGCCGTGAGCGCCGGCTCGACGGCGGCCGTCTCCCCGTGGGCGGTCCACCGGCCCGGCTCCCGCGACGTCGCGCTCATGGCGGTCGCCGTCGTCGGGGTCTCCTTCTCCGGCCCGCTGACCGCGCTGGTCGGCGCCTCGTTCCTGGCGCTGGCGTTCTGGCGCAACGCCGCCGGTGCCGCGCTGCTGGTGCCGGTGCTGCTGGGCCGCGAGCGCGCCACCCTCACCGGGCTGCGGCCGCGGGACCTGGGCAGTTCTGTCGTGGCCGGGCTGTTCCTCGCCGCGCACTTCGCCGCGTGGCTGCCCAGCCTGTCGATGACCACGGTCGCCGCGTCGACGGCGCTGGTCACCACCACGCCGATCTGGACCGCGCTGGCCGCGCGGGTGTCCGGCGTCCGGCTGCCCGCGCAGGTGTGGACCGGGCTCGCGCTGGCCGTCGTCGGCGCCGCGCTGATCGCCGGGGTCGACGTGGCGGTCAGCCTCGAGGCGCTGGCCGGGGACGGGCTGGCGCTGCTCGGGGCGATCTGCGCCGGCGGCTACATGCTCGCCGGGGCCCGCGCCCGCGCCCGCCTGGCGACGTCGGCGTACTCGGTCGTCTGCTACTCCACCTGCGCGGCCGTGCTGGCCGTCGCCGCGCTGGTCACCACCACCCCGCTCGCCGGGTTCCCCGCCCGCGACTGGTGGCTGATCCTGGCGATCACCGTGTGCGCGCAGATCCTCGGGCACACGCTGCTCAACCTGGTGCTGTCCACCGTGGGGCCCACCGTCGTCGGGCTGGCGGTGCTGCTCGAGGTGCCCGGCGCGCTGCTGGTCGCGCTGGTGCTGCTCGGCCAGACCCCGCCGCTGCTCGCGCTGCCGGGGATGGTTGCCGTGGTCGCGGGAGTGGCGCTGGTGGTCCGCGCCGGCCGGCCGCAGGTGCCGGTCGAGCCGGTCACCTGACCGTCGTTACCCTCCGGTAGCCGAAGATCCCGATCACCAGCGGAGGCACCGTGGCCGAGCTCCGATCCCGTCGTTCCAACCTCGCCGTGCCGGGCAGCAACCCGCGCTTCCTGGAGAAGGCCAAGGGCCTGCCGGCCGACCAGGTGTTCCTGGACCTCGAGGACGCCTGCGCGCCGCTGGCCAAGCCGGGTGCCCGCAAGAACATCGTCGCGGCGCTCAACGAGGGCGGCTGGGGCGAGAAGATCCGCACGGTCCGGGTCAACGACTGGACGACGGAGTGGACCTACCGCGACGTCATCGAGGTGGTCGAGGGCGCCGGCGCGAACCTCGACTGCATCATGCTGCCGAAGGTCGTCGACGCCTCCCAGGTCGCGGCGCTGGACTTCCTGCTGACCCAGATCGAGAAGGCCAACGGCCTGGAGGTCGGGCGGATCGGCATCGAGGCGCAGATCGAGACCGCGCAGGGCCTGATCAACGTCAACGACATCGCGTTCGCCAGCCCGCGGATCGAGACGATCATCTTCGGCCCGGCCGACTTCATGGCCAGCATCAACATGAAGTCGCTGGTGGTGGGCGCCCTGCACCCCGACTACCCGGGCGACCCGTTCCACTACATCCTCATGCAGATCCTCATGGCCGCCCGCGCCCGCGGCGTGCAGGCCATCGACGGCCCCTTCCTGCAGGTCCGCGACGTCGACGCCTTCCGCGAGGTCGCCAAGCGCTCGGCCGTGCTCGGCTTCGACGGCAAGTGGGTGCTGCACCCCGGCCAGATCGACGCCGCCAACGAGATCTACGCGCCGTCGCAGGAGGACTACGACCACGCCGAGCTCATCCTCGACGCCTACGACTGGTACACGTCCGAGGCCGGCGGCAAGAAGGGCTCGGCGATGCTCGGCGACGAGATGATCGACGAGGCCAGCCGCAAGATGGCGCTGGTCATCGCGGGCAAGGGCCGCGCCGCGGGGATGTCCCGGACGTCGTCCTTCACCCCGCCCGACGCCTGATCCACCCCGACCCACAGGCGGCCCGTCCGGGACTCCCGGGCGGGCCGTCGTCGTTCCCGGGGCGACCGGGCCCGAGTGACCGGGGACACGGCGACCGGTGCGGGGAGGTCGCCCATACTCCCCGGTAGCAAACGGACACCGGAGTCCCGGAGGAGTGAGCGTGGCCCGACTGGCGCAGACCGCCGACCTGACCGACATCCAGCAGGAGATCCTGTCGACGGTCAGGAGCTTCGTGGACAAGGAGATCATCCCGCACGCGCAGGAGCTCGAGCACGCCGACGAGTACCCGCAGGAGATCGTCGACGGGCTCAAGGAGCTCGGCATCTTCGGGCTGATGATCCCCGAGGAGTACGGCGGCCTGGGGGAGTCGCTGCTGACCTACGCGCTGGTGGTCGAGGAGATCGCCCGTGGCTGGATGAGCGTCTCCGGCGTCATCAACACCCACTTCATCGTCGCCTACATGATCCGCCAGCACGGCACACAGGAGCAGAAGGACCACTTCCTCCCGCGCATGGCCACCGGCGAGGTCCGCGGCGCCTTCTCGATGTCCGAGCCGGGCCTGGGCTCCGACGTCGCCGGCATCCGCACCAAGGCCGTCAGGGACGGCGACGAGTACGTCATCGACGGCCAGAAGATGTGGCTGACCAACGGCGGCTCCTCGACGCTGGTGGCGGCGCTGGTGCGCACCGACCTGGGGGCGGACAAGCCGCACCAGAACCTGACGACGTTCCTGGTCGAGAAGCCGGCCGGCTTCGGCACCGTGGCCCCGGGCCTGACCATCCCCGGCAAGATCGACAAGATGGGCTACAAGGGCGTCGACACCACCGAGCTGGTGTTCGACGGCTACCGCATCGGCGCGGACATGATCCTGGGCGGGGAGCCCGGCCGGGGCTTCGCGCAGATGATGGACGGCGTCGAGGTCGGCCGGGTGAACGTCGCCGCCCGCGCCTGCGGCATCTCCATCCGCGCGTTCGAGCTGGCCGTGGAGTACGCCCAGCAGCGGGAGACCTTCGGCAAGCCGATCGTGCAGCACCAGGCGATCGCGTTCCAGCTCGCCGAGATGGCCACCAAGGTCGAGGCCGCGCACCTGATGATGGTCAACGCCGCCCGGCTCAAGGACGCCGGCAAGCGCAACGACGTCGAGGCCGGCATGGCCAAGCTGATCGCCAGCGAGTACTGCGCCGAGGTGACCACGCAGTCCTTCCGCATCCACGGCGGCTACGGCTACTCGAAGGAGTACGAGATCGAGCGGCTCATGCGCGAGGCGCCGTTCCTGCTCATCGGCGAGGGCACCAGCGAGATCCAGAAGACGATCATCAGCCGCGGCCTGCTCAAGGAGTACGGCCTCAAGCGCTGACGGACCGCACGCGAGCGGCCCGGGACCGGCACGGGTCCCGGGCCGCTCGTCGTCTCCGGCTCGCTCGTGCTCTGCACACACCGGTGTCCGGAGCACGAGCGGGCGGGACTCAGCTCGCCGGCCGGCTCAGGTCGTAGACGGTCACGCCGTCGACGGTCCGGGCGGTGTAGTTCTCCGCCACCCAGGCCGCGATCTCCGCCGACGCCGAGCTGCCGCCGTCGCTGACCATCCCCGTCCCGCCGCCGATGAACCAGTGGATCTCGCCGTCGGCGACGTACTGCTGGAACTGCTCGAGGGTGGGCGAGGGGTCGCTGCCGTTGAACCCGCCGATCGCCATGACGGGCAGCCCGGTGGCCAGCTGGTAGCCGGCGGCGCTGTTGGAGCCGACCGTGGCCGCCGCCCAGGTGTAGCCGGCGGCGTCCTCGGTCAGCGCGGCGACCATCTCCTCGCCGACGTCGGCCGTGCCCAGCAGGCCGCCCGTGCCGCCGCCCGCACCGCGGGTGACGTTGCCGGGGGTGGTGGTGCCGCCGGGAGCGGGGAGCGTGCCGGCCGCGGGTCCGCCCGCCGGCGGCCGGCCGCCGGGGAACCCGCCCCGGCCGCCGTCCCCGCCCGGGCCGCCGAAGCCGGCGCCGGTGACCGTCGGGCCGGCGCTCGGGATCGACCCGGTGTGCGCGGTGCCCGCGGTCTGCACCGCGTACGCGGCGGGCCCCGCGACGCCGGCCAGCAGGCCGACGGCGAGGACGGCGGCGGCCACGGCGCGGCCGAGCCGGCCGACGGCGAGCAGGGCGACCGCGGCGGCCAGGCCGGCGACCAGCACGACCCACCGCAGCCAGGGGAGGAACTCCGCCGAGCGGCCCAGCAGCACCCACGCCCACAGCACGGTGCCGGCGAGCGTTCCCGCGAGCACCAGCCGCGCCCACGCCCGGCCGCGCCGCTGCCACAGCAGCGCGCCGCCGGTCGCGACCAGCGCGGCGACCGCCGGGGCCAGCGCCACCGTGTAGTACGCGTGGAAGATGCCGGCCATCAGGCTGAAGGTCAGCCCGGTGACGCCCAGCCAGGTGCCCCAGGTGAGCAGCGCGGCGCGGCGCGGGTCGGTGCGCGGTGCCCGGCCGACGGCGACCAGCCCGGCGACCAGCAGCGCCAGCGCCGCGGGCAGCAGCCAGGCGATCTGACCGCCGATCTCGGAGTCGAACAGCCGGGTCAGGCCGGTCTCGCCCCAGCCGCCGCCGGCGCCGCCGCCGACGCTGCCGGTCTCCTCGCCGGTGAGCCGGCCCAGGCCGTTGTAGCCCCAGATCAGCTCCCAGACGGAGTTCGTCTGGGAGCCGCCGACGTAGGGCCGCCAGGACTCCGGCACCAGCTCCACGACGGCGACCCACCAGCCGCCCGCCACGACCATCGCGGCGCCGGCGCCGAGCAGCTGCAGGACCCGGCGGCGCAGCGTCGTGGGCGCGGCCACCAGCCACACGAGCGCGAAGCCGGGGACCACCAGCACCGCCTGCAGCGTCTTGGTGAGGAACGCGAAGCCGACGAGCACGCCGACGCCGACGAGGCCGCGGGTGGAGGCCCGCTCCAGCGACCGGGTGAGCACGTACGCGGCCGCGGTCATCAGCAGCACGAGCAGCGCGTCGGGGTTGTCGAAGCGGAACATCAGCGCCGCGACGGGGGTGAGCGCGAGCGCCGCGCCGGCGACCAGCCCGGCGCCCGGGCCGCTCACCCGGCGCACCGCCAGGTACAGCAGCCCGACGGTGGCCACGCCCATGAGCGCCTGCGGCACCAGCAGCGACCACGAGTCCAGCCCGAACAGCCGCACCGACAGCGCCATCACCCACAGCGAGGCCGGCGGCTTGTCCACGGTGATCGAGTTGGCGGCGTCGGAGGAGCCGTAGAAGAACGCCTCCCAGCTCTGCGAGCCCGCCTGCGCGGCCGCGGCGTAGAAGGCGTTGGCCCAGCCCGACGCCGAGAGGTCCCACAGGTACAGCACGCCGGTGGCGGCGAGCAGCCCGAGCAGCGCGGGGCGGACCCAGCGCGGGTCGGCGGGGCGGCCCCGCAGCAGGCGCGCGGCCCGCCCGGACCGGGCCGGGGCGGGGAGTGCGGCCCCGGGCGCGGCGGGCGCCGCCGGGGGCGTCGCGGTGGCGGTCATCGGGCGGTCTCCGTCTCGGGGGCGGTCACGGCCTCGGGAGCCGGCCGGGCAGGGGTGGGGGAGGTGCGGAAGACCCAGCCGCGCAGCAGCACGAAGCGCAGCAGCGTGGCGACGGCGTTGGCGCCGACGAGCACGGTGAGCTCGAGGCCGCGGGCCGGGGTGGGGTCGGCGAGGTGCAGCAGGCCCAGCGCCCCGCTGGTCAGCGCCAGGGCGAGGCCGAACACGACCAGGCCCTGCAGCTGGTGGCGGCCGGCGCCCGGACCGCCGCGGATGCCGAAGGTGACCCGCCGGTTGGCCGCGGTGTTGGCCACCGCGGTCACCAGCAGGGCGAGCAGGTTCGCCGGCTGGGCGGCCACGACGCCGCGCAGCAGGACGAACAGCAGCAGGTACGCCAGCGTCGACAGCACGCCGACGACGGCGAAGCGGACGAGCTGGCCGGCCAGTGACGACGAGACACCGGGCAGCGGGTCGGGCAGCGGCTGCCGGCCGATGGTGGCGCGCAGCTGCGCCAGCGGCAGCCGCCCGGTGGCCAGCGCGCGCAGCATCCGCACGATGCCGGCGACGTCGGCGCGCGCCGTCCTCACGATGTCGACGCGGCTGTCGGGGTCGTCGACCCAGTCGACGGGCACCTCGTGGATGCGCAGCCCGGCACGCTCGGCGAGCACCAGCAGCTCGGTGTCGAAGAACCAGCCGGTGTCCTCGACCAGCGGCAGCAGCCGCGCGGCGACGTCGGCCCGGATGGCCTTGAAGCCGCACTGGGCGTCGGACAGCGAGGTGGCCAGCGTGCGGCGCAGCAGCAGGTTGTAGCCGCGGGAGACGACCTCGCGCTTGAGGCCGCGCACCACCCGCGAGGAGCGGGAGAGCCGGGTGCCGACGGCGAGGTCGGAGTGGCCGCTGATCAGCGGGGCGACCAGGGGCAGCAGGGCGTTGAGGTCGGTGGAGAGGTCGACGTCCGTGTAGACGAGGACCGGCGCGTCCGACCCCAGCCAGGCGGTGCGCAGCGCCCCGCCGCGGCCGGGCTCGGGGATCTGCAGGACCGTCACCCCGGGCAGCTCGGCGGCGACCCGGTGCGCGACCTCCAGGGTGCGGTCGGTGCTGGCGTTCTCCGCGACCGTGATGCGGAACGGGTAGGGCAGGGACTCGGTGAGGTGGGCGTGCAGGCGGCGCAGGCACGGCTCGAGGTCGGTCTCCTCGTCGTGCACCGGGACGACCACGTCGAGGACGGGGCGCCCGCGGCCGGCGGCACCGGCGCGGTCGTGCGCGCCGAGCAGGAGCGGTGGCATGGGGAGGACGGTCCGGCCCGCTCCTGGGGTGCTCCGGTGCGGGCGCTGGAGATCGACTGTGAGTGGCAGGTCACTACATTCGGTCGCGTGCGAGCCGTGGGAGTGACCGAGTTCGGCGGGCCCGAGGCCCTCACCGTCGTCGACGTGCCCGACGAGCCCCTCGGGCCGGGGCAGGTGCGGCTGCGGGTGCGGGCCGCGGCGGTGAGCCCGACCGACACCCACCTGCGCGAGGGCGCCTACGCCGGCCGCGACCCGGTGAAGACCCCGCCGTGGGTGCCCGGCATGGACGCCGCCGGCGAGGTCGTCGAGGTTGGCGAGGGCGTCGACCGGGTGGCCGCCGGCGACGCGGTCATGGCGATCGTCGTCCCCACCGGCGCGCACGGCGGCTACCGCGAGGACCTCGTGCTGCCCGCCGGATCGGTGGCCCGGGTGCCCGCGGGCGCCGACGCCGTCGCCGCCTGCACCCTGCCGATGAACGCGCTCACCGCCCGGCTGGCGCTGGACCAGATGGCCCTGCCGCCCGGCTCGGTGGTCGCGGTGACCGGCGCGGCCGGTGCCTTCGGCGGCTACGTCGTCCAGCTCGCGAAGGCCGACGGGCACACCGTCGTCGCCGACGCCTCCGAGGCCGACGAGCAGCTGGTGCGCGACCTCGGCGCCGACGTCGTCGTGCGGCGGGGCGACGACGTCGCCGGGCGGATCCGCGCGGAGTTCCCCGACGGCGTCGACGGGCTGGCCGACGGCTCGGTGCAGGACGCGCTGGTGCTGCCCGCGGTCCGCGACGGCGGGAAGGTGGCCACCGTGCGCGGCTACCGCGGCGACGGGACCGGCCGGGTCGAGGTGCTGCCCACGATGGTGCGCCGCTACGCCGAGAACGGCGCCGCGCTCGACCGGCTGCGCGAGCAGGTGGAGTCGGGTGCGGCGACGCTGCGGGTGGCCCGCACCTTCGCGCCGGAGGAGGCGCCCGAGGCGCACCGGGTGCTGGCCGCCGGCGGCGTCCGCGGCCGGCTGGTGATCACCTTCTGAGGTCGCGCGCCCGGGCCCGTGTGCCAGGGTGGGGGAGCCCCCGGCAACGGTGCCCGGGGAGGAGCGCGGAGGAGCGGCAGATGGTGCACAGGCTGGTGGTCAGCTACGGGCAGCCGGAGGACCCGGCGGCGTTCGACGCCCACTACCGCGACACGCACGTCCCGCTGACCGTGCAGATGCCCGGCCTGGTCCGGTTCACCACCGGCAGCCCGCAGGCGCTCGACCCGCGCCAGCCCGCGCCGTACCTGGTCGCCCACCTCGACTTCGACTCCGAGCAGGCGATGGGGGCCGCGTTCGCCTCCGAGGCGGGCAGGGCCGGCGCCGCCGACCTCCGCAACTTCGCCAGCGGAGGCGTGACCATGGCCCACTACGAGGTGAACGAGGTGCACGTCTCCCGGTGAACGGCGCCCAGGCACTGATCCGCACGCTCGTCGACGCCGGGGTCGACGTCTGCTTCGCCAACCCCGGCACGTCCGAGATGCACTTCGTCGCCGCCCTCGACGACGTCCCCGAGATGCGCGGCGTCCTCACCCTGTTCGAGGGCGTGGCCACCGGCGCCGCCGACGGCTTCGCGCGGATGGCCGGCCGGCCCGCCGCCACGCTGCTGCACCTGGGCCCGGGCATGGGCAACGGCCTGGCCAACCTGCACAACGCCCGGCGCGGCCGGACGCCGGTGGTCAACGTCGTCGGCGACCACGGCCGCTCGCACAAGCGGCTGGACGCGCCGCTGGAGTCCGACATCGACGCGCTGGCCGGCACGGTGTCCGGCTGGGTGCGCCGGTCGCTGGCCCCCGAGGACCTCGCCGCCGACGCCGCGGACGCCGTCGCGGCCGCCGCGCGGGGGCAGGTCACCACGCTGGTGCTGCCGGCCGACGTGTCCTGGTCCGAGGGCGCCGAGGTGGCAGCCCCCCGGCGGGTGCGGCCGCGGCCGCGGGTGGCGCCGGACGTGGTCGAGGACGTCGCCGCGGCGGTGCGCTCCGGCGAGCCGACCGTGCTGCTGCTCGGCGACGACGTCGTCGCCTCGGAGGCGGGGCTCGTGGCCGCGGCGCGGGTGGCCGCCGGCACCGGCGTCCGGCTGATGGCCGAGACGTTCCCGGCGCGGATGGTGCGCGGCGCAGGGCTGCCCGCCGTCGGCAAGCTGCCCTACCCGCCGGAGGTGGCGATCAAGGCGCTGGCCGGCACCCGGCACCTGGTGCTGGCCGGGGCGACCTCGCCGGTGCACTTCTTCGCCTACCCCGGCACGCCGGGCACCCCGGTGCCCGAGGACTGCACCGTGCACGTGCTGTCCGCGCCCGGTGAGGACGGCGTCGCGGCGCTCGAGGAGCTGGCCGCGAAGGTGGCCGCCGGCGCCGAGCCGGAGCTGCGCGAGGCCTCCCGCCCGGAGCTGCCGACCGGGCGCCTCACGCCGCGGGGGATCTCGGCGGTGGTCGGCGCGCTGCTGCCCGAGCGGGCGATCGTGGTCGACGAGGCGATCACCTCCGGGATCGGCGTCGTCGAGCAGACCGCCGGCGCACCGCAGCACGACTGGCTGGCCCTGACCGGCGGCGCGATCGGCGACGGCCTGCCGATGGCGGTCGGCGCGGCGGTGGCCTGCCCCGACCGGCCGGTCGTCGTCCTCCAGGCCGACGGCAGCGCGATGTACACGCTGCAGGCGCTGTGGACGATGGCCCGCGAGCAGCTCGACGTCACCGTCGTCCTCTACGACAACGCGTCCTACGCGATCCTCCAGGGGGAGTTGGCGCGGGTCGGGGCCGCCGGCGGCGGGGAGCGGGCCGGGCAGCTGCTCGACCTGGGCGGCCCCGCGCTGGACTTCGTCGCGCTGGCCACCGGGATGGGCGTGCCGGCCACCCGGGCCGAGACCGCGGAGGAGCTGGCCGAGCAGCTGCGCACGGCGCTGCACGAGCCGGGTCCGCACCTGGTGCAGGCGGTGCTGCGGCCCGGGGAGTAGGCCCGGCTCACCCTCGCGGGGGAACACTCGCTGTCCCTGTTCCAGACGCATTCGTTTCGCGTCGATGTCCGGCGTGTGTCGAAGGGGACCGGGGGCGTCGGCGTGGACGCCGGCGTCGTGGGCAGGCGGCCGGGGGCCGTCGTCGCGTGCACCCTCCTGCTCGCGGTGGTCGCGCTGCAGGGGCTGCTGTACGGGACGGCCGCCGGCACCGCGCTCTACTTCACCGTCGTCGGGCTGGCCGTCGTCGCCGCGTGGGCCTGGGTGCAGCGCGCGGGGCGGCGGCCGGTCGCCGTCCTGCTCGCCCTGGGCGTCAGCCTGTCCGCGCTCGCGGACGTCGTCTGGCAGGTGCAGGTGTCGCTGACCGGGTCCGGCACGGACGTCGGGATCGCCGACGCCGTGTACCTGGGCAGCTACGTCTCCCTCCTCGCCTCGCTCGCGCTGCTGGCCCGCGACCGGCACCCCGACCGCGACCAGCGCCTGGCCGGCTGGATCGACGCGCTGGTCGTGTTCGTGGCCGCGCTGCTCGTCGTGTGGGAGCTGTCGATCGCCACCACGGTCGCCGACGCCGGCCTCCCCCTGCTCGACCGCGTCGTCCTCGCGCTCTACCCGGCGCTGGACGCGGCGCTGATCGGCCTGGTCGTGCGGCTGCTGGTCACCCGCCGGCAGGGGGAGCGGACGTCGCTGGCGGTGGCCGCCGCGTGCGCCTGCTGGCTGGTCTCCGACGTCGCCTACCTGCTCGACGCCGACGCCGAGGGCTTCGGCGGATGGCTGGACTCCGGCTGGCTGCTGGGCAGCGCACTGCTCGCGCTCGCCGTCCGGCACTGCGCCGCCGGCGTCGCCGTCGCCGGCCCCCGCGAGGACGACCGGACGGGCCTGGCGCGGCTGGCCGTGTGCCTGGGTGCGCTGCTGGTGCCGCCGGGTGTGGACGCGGTCCTGCACGTCCGCGGGCACGGTCACGACTCGGGCGTGGTGTTCCTGGCCGTGGTCTCGCTGACCGCGCTGGTCTTCGTCCGCGCCGCGCTGCTGCTGCGCGGCGAGGCCGCCGCCCGGGCGCTGGTGCGCTCGCGGGAGCGGTTCGCCGCCAAGCTCACCGCGCACTCCTCCGACGCGGTCCTCGTCGTCTCCCGTGACGGGCGGCTGCTCAGCGACCCGGCGCCGCTGGCCGCACTGCTCGGGACCGTGGCCGGCGGTGTCACCTCCGCCGCGGACGCCGTCCGCCTGGCCGGGGTGGACCCCGAGCTGACGGGCGAGCTGTTCGCGCGGGCCCTGGCCGCCGGCGGTGGCGTCGTCGACGCCGAGCTGCCCGCGCGCCACCGCGGCGGGGACCGCTGGATCGGCATCCGGCTGGTCGACCTCGGGGACGACCCCGACGTCGGCGGCGTCGTCGTCCACGTGACCGACGTGACCGGACGCCGCCGCGCCGAGGAGGCGCTGGCCCACTCGACGCTGCACGACGGGCTGACCGGCCTGGCCAACCGCGCGCTGTTCAGCGACCGCGTGGGACAGGCGCTGCGCCGCACCGTGCGCGGCGGCGGCTCGGCCGCCGTGCTCTCCCTCGACCTCGACGGCTTCAAGGCCGTCAACGACTCCCTCGGCCACGCCGCCGGCGACGCGCTGCTGCGCGAGGTGGCGGCGCGGCTGCGCGGCGCCGTCCGCGCCGACGACACCGTGGCCCGCCTGGGCGGGGACGAGTTCGCCGTGCTGGTCGAGCAGGCCGGCGTCGGCGACGACGAGGCCCTGGTGACCGCCTCCCGCGTGCTCGAGGTGCTCTCCCGGCCGGTGGCGCTGCCCGGCGGCACGGTGACCGTGTCGGCCAGCATCGGCGTGGCCGTCGGCCGCGGGGCCGTGGCCGGTGACGCGCTGGTCCGCGACGCCGACCTCGCGCTGTACGCGGCCGAGCTCGACGGGCGCAACCGCGTGCGGCGGTTCGAGCCCGGCATGCGCGCGGCGGCGCAGGCCGCCCGCGAGCTGGAGCAGGAGCTGCACGGCGCGGTGGCGCGCGGCGAGTTCCGGCTGGTCTACCAGCCGGTGGTCGCCCTGGCCGACCGGCGGCTGACCGGCTTCGAGGCCCTGCTGCGCTGGGACAGCCCGCGGCTGGGCCCGGTGGGCCCCGACCGGTTCGTGCCGGTGGCCGAGGCGGCGGGCCTCATCGACGAGATCACCGGCTGGGTGCTGCGCGAGGCGTGCGCGACCGCGGCGGCCTGGCGGCACCTCGGCGACACCACGATGGCGGTCAACGTGTCGGCCTCGCAGCTGACCTCGCCGGACCTGGTCGGCTGCGTCGCCGCGGCGCTGGCCGGGAGCGGGCTGCCGGCCGGTGCGCTGGTGCTCGAGGTGACCGAGACGGCGCTGGTGGGCGACCCGGAGCGGGCGGCCGCGTGCCTCGGCGCGCTGCGGGCGCTGGGCGTGCGGCTGGCGCTGGACGACTTCGGCACCGGCTACTCGTCGCTGGCCCACCTGCGGCAGTTCACCGTGGACGTGCTCAAGGTCGACCGCTCGTTCGTCGGCGCGATCGCCGAGGGCGAGCCGCTGCCGGCGATCGTGCGCGGCACCATCGACCTGGGCCGCACGCTGGGCCTGGAGGTCCTCGCCGAGGGCGTCGAGTACGAGCACCAGGCGCGGCTGCTGGCCGAGGGCCGCTGCGACACCGCGCAGGGCTACCTGTTCGCGAGGCCGCTGGAGCGCTGCGACGCCGAGGCGCTGCTCCTCGAGCAGGCCACGGCCCGCGGCGGGGTGCCCGCGATCGTGCCGCTGCCCCGCGCGCCGCGGGCGCTGAGGTCCCCGGTCTGACGCCGGGGGAGGTCAGCCGGCCGCCCCGGGCGCGGGCTCGAAGGTGACCGTGACGTCGTCGACGCCGAGGGACCGGGCCAGCGTGGTGAGCATGTCGCGGGTGCCGTCCTCGGCGCGGTCGAGCAGGTCGCTGTCCGCGGCGGCGGACTCCAGCCGGCGCTCGGCGAGCGCGAACAGCTCGCTCTCGTCGGTCGGGTCGTCGGCGAACGCGTCGCCCAGCCGCTCCACGAGGCCGCGGTCGCGGTCGAGCACCCGGCTCTCGTCCGGGTCGATCCGCGCCTCGGCCAGCTGCGGGGCGGGGAGGGTGATGGTGGCCGCCGTGCCGTCGGGGGAGAGGTCGACGCTCTCCTCCCCGAGGGCGCCGAAGTCCACGTAGGCGTCGACGTCGCCGGTGGCGAGGAACTGCACCCGCTCGCCGCTGATCGCCGACGGCACCCAGGCGGTGTCGGTCTCCTGGTCGACGACGACCTGGAAGGTGCCGGTGGCGGCGTGGTACTCGTCGAGGTCGGCCATGGCCAGCAGCAGCGGCCTCGTGCTGCGGTCGACGGTCTCCTGCTCGAACGGCGGCGTCCAGTCACCCACCCTGTCGGCCACGACCACCCCGACCGGGACGACGACGGCGGCGGCGATGCCCGCCCTGAGCCATCCGCGGCGGCGCCGGCGCACCGGCGCGGCGGAGGGAGCGGGGACACGGGACTGGAGCAGGACCGGCATGCGCGCGATCTCCTCGCGGTCGTGGGGGTGTGCCGTACAGCACCCCGCCCGCCGGTTCTGTTCCCGCCGAGCGTGTGCGCTCGCGCCGCACCCGGGGCGCCGGAACGCTGCGTCGGCGCACCCGCTCGGCGGCGCCGCCGTCAGGAGCGGCTGCGCCGGCCGTCACGGCTGAGGTCCCTGGGACCTGATCGAACGACTGTGGACAGCGATACCGCGTCGTTCCGGAAATCCCACGCGCGGCTGACCTGCCGACCTAGCGTTCCGGCGCTCGCCGACGACGGCGGGTGACCGGCGACCGTGCCTCGGTCCCGGTGTGCGTGTCTCGCACCGAGACGTCCCGAACGGAGAGAGTCGATGTCCCAGACGGCCCCTGCCCCGGTCAAGAAGAAGCGCCACGTCTTCCGCTGGGTCTTCCTCGCGATCCAGGCGCTGTTCCTCATCTGGATCATCGGGGGCGCCTCCAGCGCCGCCGACAACTGCGACGGCCAGGTGGGCGACGCCCTCACGGCCTGCCAGGCCGGCACGGCGGTGGGCGCCGGCATCGGCGTCATGGTGATCGTCTTCCTCTGGGTCGCCGTCGACGTGATCCTCGGTATCGGTTACCTGATCTTCCGCAAGCGCTGAGTTCCCGCCGGGCGGAGCCCGGCATCCCGGAGGTCTGGCGACGGAGGGCATCCGCCCTCTCGGCGGTTCGATCCTGCCGCTCCGACGAGCCCTGACGGGTGTCACCTGGCCGGGTGGCGTGCGACCGCGGCCGCGCACGCGCTGTCCACAGATCGGCTGATCGCCCTCCCGCGGAACGCCTCCGTCTCCCTATCGTCCCGACGTCCCGAACGGGGTCGGGACAGGGAAGACGGGGGTGCGGTGCCGACTGCGACGAGTGCCCTGGACGTCGTCGACGGCGAGGTGCGCGAGCTCATCCGGCGCCGCGGGCTCGACCCGTTCACCGATCCCGCGCCGGTCCGCGTGCTGGTGCGCGACGTCGTCGCCGACTACTCCGAGCGGTCGCTGACCTCGGCGCTGCCGCCGATCGGGGACCCCGAGTCGGTGGTGCGCGACGTGCTCGACCGGGTGGCCGGGTTCGGTCCCCTGCAGCGGCACCTGGACGACCCCGAGGTCGAGGAGATCTGGGTCAACGAGCCGGGCCGGGTGTTCGTCGCCCGCCGCGGCCGCAGCGAGCTGACGACGACGATCCTCGGCGCCGGCGAGCTGGCCGACCTGGTCGAGCGGATGCTGCGCAGCTCCGGGCGGCGCATCGACATGAGCCAGCCCTTCGTCGACGCGGTGCTGCCCGACGGCTCGCGGCTGCACGTGGTCATCCCGGACATCACCCGGCGGCACATGGCGGTCAACATCCGCAAGTTCGTGCTGCGCGCGCACGGCCTCGACGAGCTGGTCGCCACCGGGACGGTGACGACGCAGGCCGCCCGCTTCCTCGAGGCCGCCGTCGCCGCGGGCCTGAACGTGCTGGTCTCCGGCGGCACCCAGGCCGGCAAGACCACCCTGCTCAACTGCCTGTGCGCGGCGATCCCGGCGAGGGAACGGGTGATCACCTGCGAGGAGGTCTTCGAGCTCCGCGTGCCGCTGCCCGACGTCGTCGCGATGCAGACCCGCCAGCCCAACCTCGAGGGCGCCGGGGAGATCCCGCTGCGCCGGCTGGTCAAGGAGGCGCTGCGGATGCGGCCCTCGCGGATCGTCGTCGGCGAGGTGCGGCAGGAGGAGTGCCTGGACCTGCTCATCGCGCTCAACTCCGGCCTGCCCGGGATGTGCACGCTGCACGCCAACAGCGCCCGCGAGGCCGTGGTGAAGATGTGCACGCTGCCGCTGCTGGCCGGCGACAACATCGGGCACGCCTTCGTCGTCCCGACGGTCGCGGCCAGCGTCGACCTGGTGGTGCACGTGGCCACCGAGGCCTCCGGCCAGCGCCGGGTGCGGGAGGTCGTGGCGGTGCCCGGCCGCGCCGAGGACGGCGTCATCGAGCTGGCCGACGTCTTCACCACCCGGGACGGGCGGCTGGTCCGCGCCGAGGGCTTCCCGCCGCACGCCGAGCGCTTCGCCGCCGCCGGGTACGACCTGGCCGCGCTCCTCGGGACGCCGGCGTGGAGCTGACCGGCGCGCTGCTCGGGCTGCTGCTCGGCGTCGGCCTGCTGCTCGTCTGGCGCAGCGGGCCGCGGGCACCGCAGCGGCGCGCCGTCCCGCGCCGGCCCGGCCGCCGGGCGCGGCTGCTGGCCGAGGCGGGCCTGACCGGGATCAACCCGGCGCAGCTGGTCGCGCTGCAGGCCGGCCTCGGGCTGCTGGCCCTCGTCGTCGTCCTGCTGACCACCGGCACGGTGACGGTCAGCCTCGCCTTCGGCGTGTTCGCCGCCGCCCTGCCGCCCGTGCAGGTGCGCCGGCTGGCCGCCCGTCGCCGGGCCGACCTGCGCGAGGTGTGGCCCGAGGTGGTCGACAACCTCGCCTCAGCCGTCCGCGCGGGGCTGTCGCTGCCGGAGTCGCTGGCCGCGCTGGCCACGCGCGGGCCGGAGGTGCTGCGCCCGCCGTTCGCCCGGTTCGCCGCCGACCACCGCTCCACCGGCCGCTTCGGCGAGAGCCTCGACCGGCTCAAGGCCGACCTCGCCGACCCGGTGGGGGACCGGATCGTCGAGACGCTGCGGGTGGCCCGGGAGGTCGGCGGCAGCGACCTCGGCCGGGTCCTGCGCACACTGGCCGGCTTCCTCCGCGAGGACGCCCGCGCCCGCGCCGAGCTGGAGACGCGGCAGGGCTGGGTCGTGCAGGCCGCGCGGCTCGCCGTCGCCGCGCCGTGGGCGGTGCTCCTGCTGCTGGCCACCCAGTCGACGACACTGGCCGCCTACGACTCACCGCTGGGCACCGCGCTGCTCCTCGGCGGAGGCGTGGTCTGTCTCGTGGCCTACCGGCTGATGATGCGGATCGGGCGGCTGCCGCAGGACGTGCGGGTGCTCCAGTGAGCGAGCACCGCGGCGAGCGCCGGCGAGCGAGGAGCGGAGCGAACGGGCCGCGGAGCGGCGGGGTGTCGCGGTGACGCTGCTCGGGATGCTGCTGGGCGGTGCGGCCGCGGCCGGTCTGCTGCTCGTCGTCACGTTCGCGCCGCCGTTCCGCTCCGTGCGGCTGGTCGACCGGCTGGCGCCCTACGTGCACGACACCCCGCCGCCGTCGCGACTGCTCGGGACGGCGACCGAGCCGGGCCTGCTCACCGCCGCGCGCCGCGTGTTCGGCCCGGTCGTGACCGACGGCGCCCGCTTCGTCGACCGCGTGCTCGGGGGGCGCTCCGCCGTCCGGCGCCGGCTCGACGCGCTCGGCAGCGACCAGACGGTGGAGGACCTGCGCGTCGAGCAGGTCGTCTGGGGCGGGCTCGGCCTGCTCGGTGCGGCGCTGCTCGCGGCACTCGGTGCGCTGCTGGCCGGCAGCGTCAACGTGCTGTCGGTGGCGCTGCTGTGCCTGGCCGGCCTGCTCGGCGGGGTGCTCGGCCGCGACTGGTGGCTGACCCAACAGGTGCGCCGCCGCGAGGACCTGCTGCTCGCGGAGTTCCCCGTCGTCGCCGAACTCCTCGCGCTGGCCGTGACGGCGGGGGAGGGGCCCGCCGCGGCGATCGCCCGGGTCACCCGGCTCTCGGGCGGCGAGCTGGCCCGCGAGCTCGGCGGCGCGCTCGGGCGGGCGCGGGCCGGCGTCCCGCTGACGGCGGCGCTGCAGCAGGTGGCCGACCGGACCTCGGTGGACGCGCTCGCCCGCTTCGTCGACGGCCTGCTGGTGGCCATCGAGCGCGGCACCCCGCTCGCCGAGGTGTTGCGCGCGCAGGCGGCCGACGTCCGCGAGGCCGGCAAGCGCCGGCTGCTCGAGGCCGGCGGCCGCAAGGAGATCGCCATGATGGTGCCGGTCGTCTTCCTGGTGCTTCCGGTCACCGTCCTGTTCGCCCTGTTCCCGGGGCTGATCAGCATCGTCTCGCTGGCGCGGTGAGCGCCGGTGCACAACGGAGGAGGACGACGGATGCGGGCGCTGACCTGGCTGCTCACCCTGACCACGGCCCTGAGCAGGGCGGCTGCCGCGCGGTTGCGGGACGAGGATCCCGAGCGGGGCGACGTCCCCGGCTGGGTGATGATCACCGTGATGACGGCGGCCCTCGTGCTGGCCATCCTCGTGCCGTTCCGCGAGGCGATCGTGTCGGCGGTGCAGAACGCACTGGCCTCCGTCACGAATGGCGGCTGAACCGGTCGACGGGGAGCGGGGCAGCGCCGTCGTCGACTTCGTGCTGGTGTCGGTGCTCGTCGTCGTGCTGCTGCTGGCGGTGCTGCAGGTCGCCGTCTACGTGCACGTCCGCAACGTGGTGACGGCGAGCGCGCAGGAGGGCGCCCGGTACGCGGCCAACGCCGACGTGCCCGCCGACGCGGCGACCGGCCGGGCGCTGGAGGCGGTGGCGCGGGCGACGACGGCCGGCACCGCCGAGGGGCTGGTGTGCACCGCCGCCGAGGAGGTCGACGACACCGGGCTGGCGCTGGTGAGCGTGCGCTGCAGCGGCGCGGTGCCGACGCTGCTGGCCGGTCTCGGCGACCTGCTGCCGCTGGACGTCACCGGCCGCGCGGTGGAGGAGGCCGCGTGAGGTGGCTGCGCGCCCGGCTGGGGTCGGGGGAGCGCGGGTCGGCGGTCGTGGAGTTCGTCTTCGTCGCGCTGGTGGTCTTCGTGCCGCTGGTCTACGTCGTCGCCGGGTTCTCCGCCGTGCAGCGCGGGGTGTTCGCCGCGACCGCCGCCGCGCGGGAGGCCGGCCGCGCGCTGGCCACCGCTCCCGATGTCGGCACCGGGCTGGCGCGGGCGGAGCGGGCGGCGCAGCTGGCGGTGGCCGACCAGTCGGTCGACGCCACCGACGTGCGGCTGTCCTTCGCCCCCGCGGGCGCCGAGTGCGGGGCGGCGGCGTACGCGCCCACCCTCGCGCCGGGGGAGGAGTTCTCCGTCTGCGCCACGGTGACCGTGCGAATCCCGCTGCTGCCGGAGTTCGTCGACGCCAACACCGCCACCGGTCGGTTCGTCGTCGAGACCGACCGCTACGTCGACCGCTGAGGACCGGCCCCGGGCGTCCCGACGGAGGTCAGGTCAGCCGATCGCCTTCCGGCCGTCGATCGACTCCCGCAGCACGTCGGCGTGGCCGGTGTGCTGCGCGGTCCCGCACCTCCTCGTGACCCGCCGGCACGCTCCCCGACGACTCCCCGCGCTCGGGGTGCCAGTGGGTCGGCCCGCTCGCGCGTGAGGGGGGTCGGTCACGGGACCGCCGTCCGTCGTCCTCCGGTGGGTCGGTGGCGACGCCGGTGAGGAGGAGGTGCCGGACGGGACGGATCGGCATCCGCCGGCGTCCTCGGGGCAACGGAACCGTCACACCCGGGGCCTAACGTGCAGCTCACAGGCACGGATCGCGGAGGTCGTGATGAGCCCGTCCATCACCAGCATCGACCAACTCGACTACGACATCTCGGTCGCCTACATCGCGCTCGGCGTCGCCCGCACCTCGTGGGACCGGTGCCCCAGCGGGGAGAACGCCCGCGCCGTCGACGAGGCGGAGGCCTGCGTGAACCGTCTGCTCGAGGAGCGGTTCGCGGCCCAGCAGTGACCCGCCGCGAGGGGCGCCTCGCCCGACGAGGGCGGCGCGGGCCCCGCAGCCCGGGACGTCCGGCTCCGGCTCGCCGTCGGGTGTCTACTCGTGCGCAGGGACTGCCGTCCGGCCGAGGGGGACCCGTGGCGATCGTCCGGTTCACGGATCGGGACCGTCAGGACACGGCCGACGCCCGCGAGGAGCGCCGCGTGCTGGACGAGTTGACCGAGAAGCACACGGTGTACCGAGAGGCCGACCGAGACCAGGAGCCGTTGACGGAGGGACAGCTGCGGATCCTCGACGGCGAGCTCAGGATCGACCCGTCACGCCGCACGAGGGCGGAGGGCGGGGAGCGGTGACCACGACGCGCGGCGCCGTCCGCCTGGGCGCCGTCGCCCTCGGCGCCGTCCTCCTCTACGTGCTCGGCGTCGTCGTCCCGTACGTCGCCAACGGCCTGCACCACCTGCCGCTCGCCGAGGTGGCCTCCGGATCCCACGACCCGAAGGACCTGTGGCCGGCGACGATCCCCCACCTCGGCGGGTGGCTCCGCCTGGCCGCGGTGCTGTCCATCGCCCTCGCGCCGCTGACGCTGGTGTTCGTGCTCGTGGCGTGCGGCTTCAGCGTCGGGCGGACGCTCCGCCCGGCACCGCGCACGGCGCTCGCGTACGCCGCCGTCGCCGTGGCGTGCGTCCTCGTCCTGGCGTGGTTCCTCGGACCGACGTCCCAGGCGCTGATCGGCTGGCAGATGGACTGACCGGCCTAGGGCAGGGGCTCGTAGCAGTCGAAGGTCTCGTGGTGGACGACGCGGCCGTCCCGGACGGTGAGCAGCGCGGCGACGTGCGCGAGGAGCTCCTGGCCGGCGCGGGAGGGGCCGGCGTCGACGCCGACGGTGCCGCGCCAGGTTGCCCGGACGGCGGCGCGGTCGCCGGAGGTGAGCACCTCGTGGACCTCGAACGACTGCTCGGCCAGCAGTGCCTTCCCGGCGCGGAACCCGGCGAGCGTCCCCGCGAGGTCGCGGGTGGCGCCGCGCGGCGTCACGGCGTTCGGGTGCTCCACCACCCGCAGCCGCGCGTCGAGCAGCGGGCGCAGGTCGTCCTCGCTCGCGGCGAGGTCGGCGACGGTGGCGTAGTAGCGGCGGACGACCGTGGCGACGTCCGTGTCCGGTGCCGTGGTTGTCATGGACGCAAAGTTGCACAACCATGGTTGTGTGTCCAGGTCTGCGGAGCTCGACCTCGCCTCCGTCCTCTCCCTGCTCGGCACGGCCGTCGACGACGCCGTCCTGCAGGCGCTCGACGGCACCGGGCTGCGCCGCGGGCACGGCTACCTCGTGCAGCGCCTGCTGGCCGGGCCGGCCACCGCGACGGAGATCGCCGTCGAGCTCGGCGTCAGCCAGCAGGCGGTGTCGAAGGCGCTCGGGGAGCTGGCCGACCTCGGCTACGTCGGGCCGGCCGGCGACGCCGACGACCGGCGGCGGCGCCCGGTGGCGCTCACGGCGGCCGGGCGGCGGGTGGTGCAGGTGGCCCGAGACGCCCGCGCCGACGTCGACGCGCGGGTGCGCGCCGCGGTCGGCGACGAGCGGTTCGAGGCGTGCCGGGACGTGCTGCTCGACGCGCTCGACGTCCTCGGCCTGGGCGAGCAGGTGCGCCGGCGGGCGGTGCGGCCGCCCGACGGCGCGCTGTCGGGGTGAGGGCGGTCAGCCGTTCCAGGGCACGTAGGTCGTGCCGCCACCCAGCGCGGTGAGCACGATCATCCCGGCGAAGGCGAGCACGATGAAGGTGACCACGATCGCGAACAGCAGCCAGCCGCGTTCCTCGATGCCGCGCTTCTCCGGGGTGAGCGGGGTGGCCGCGTCGTCGGCGGGCCGCTGGGACTGCTCGGCCGCGGCGGGCGGTCCGGCGGCGGCGGGCTGCTCGACCGCGGTGGGCGGCCGTTCGGTGGAGGTGGTCATGGCGACTCCCCGGGGTGGCGCCTCGGGCGCCGCGTGATCGGCGTCCGGGGCCGACGCTAGGACCGCCGCGCGACGCCGCGGAGGGTCGAAGGGCCCTGCCGGACCGGGGCTCCCGGCGGGGGCGTCGTCGCTCCGCGCCGGTGACGGAGCGCCCTCGAGGCGGCCGCGAGGGTCACGCCACGCACGGGCCCCGCGCCGGCCGCGCGGAGCCGGCGGGAACGGGTCCCGGCCGGGGCGGCGGGCGGGCCTACGGTCCGCCTCCTCGGGTCGCCTCCGAGGCGGACGGCGGGGACCGGGGCGGGGCGACGGGGGGCGGGGATGGAACTCGCGCCAGGGGACGTCTTCGCGGGGTACCGCGTCATCCGGCCGCTCGGGTCGGGCGGCATGGGGTCGGTCCTGCTCGTGCAGCACCCGCGGCTGCCGCGGCAGGACGCCATGAAGGTCATCCACGCCCACCTCTCCGCCGACCCGTCCTTCGCCGCGCGCTTCGAGCGCGAGGCCGAGCTGGCCTGCCGGCTCGACCACCCGGCGCTCGTGCGGGTCCACGACCGCGGCTGCGACGAGGGCCGGCTGTGGCTGACCATGCAGTTCGTCGACGGCCCCGACCTCGACGCGGTGCTGCGGCAGGAGGGCCCGCTGGCGCCGCAACGCTTGGTCCGGGTCCTCGAGGCCGTGGGCAGCGGCCTGGACCACGCCCACGAGATGGGGCTGGTGCACCGGGACGTCAAGCCCGCCAACATCCTGCTGGCCCGGGGCGGCACCGGCGGGGAGCGGGCGATCCTCACCGACTTCGGCATCGCCCGCGACAGCAGTTCCTCGCGCCCGCTGACAGACACCGGCGCCCTGCTGGCCAGCCTCCCGTACGCCGCGCCCGAGCAGCTGCTCGACCGCCCGATCACCGGCGCGGTCGACGTCTACGCCCTCGGTTGTGTCGCCTACGAGCTCCTCACCGGGCGGCGGCTGTTCGACCAGCAGTCCTCGCTGGCCGTCATGGGCGCGGTCCTCGCCGGGCCGCGGCCGGAGGCGTGGGACGCCCTCCCGCCCGGCCGGCCGGCGCTGCGGGACGTGCTGCGGCGGGCCCTGGCGCCCGACCC
This sequence comes from Geodermatophilus sp. SYSU D00663, assembly GCF_054050655.1. NCBI lineage: Bacteria > Bacillati > Actinomycetota > Actinomycetes > Geodermatophilales > Geodermatophilaceae > Geodermatophilus > Geodermatophilus sp. SYSU D00663. Next base: position 159,537 of record NZ_JBJGZT010000008.1, read on the forward strand.
GGACGACCGCCCCGCGTCCTGCGCCGCCCTCGCCGCCGCCGTCCGGGACGTGTTCGCCCCGGCGCCCACGACCGTGTCCTCGGGCCGCGCACCGGTCGCGGCGTACCCGGGACCGCCACCGCCCGGGCCGGGACCGGTCCCGCCGCGCCCGGGGCAGGCCGGGGTCCCGGCGTGGACGGCGCCCACCGTCGCCGGGGTCCCGGGCCCGCGGAGCGCGCCGGCCGGGCCGTACGACACCGGCCCCCCGAGCGGGCCGTACGACACCGGCCTCCCGAGCGGGCCGTACGGCGCCGGCCCGTCGACCGGTCCCCAGGGCCCGCCGCCGACCGGCCCGCAGGGCCCGCCTCCCCTCCCGCCGCCCGCCGGCGGGTCCCGTTCCCGGCCGCGCCGCCGGTGGCTGTGGCCGGTGGCGGCCGCCGTCGTGCTGCTGCTCGCCGCGGCGGCGGTCGGCGTCGTGCTCTGGCGTCCGTGGGCGCTGGACCGCCCGGCCTCCGTGACGGCCGACGTCCGGGCCGGCGGCGTCGAGCTCCGCTGGCAGCAGGTCGAGGGTGCCGCCGGCTACGAGGTGCACCGCGACGGCGTCCCGCTCGGCCGGTCCGACGGGACGTCGTACCTCGACACCGACGTGGGCAGCGGCGTCCGCGCCGAGTACTCGGTGGCCGCCGTCGCCGACGACGGCGAACGCTCCGACCTGACGACGGCGGCACCGGTGGTCAGCGCGCTGCACCCCGTCGGCGACCTGTCCGCCGAGGTGCTGATCTCGGGCGTGGAGCTGTCGTGGACGCCGGTCGACAACGCCGGCCACTACGAGGTCCGCCGCGACGACGAGGTGCTCGACGCGCAGGCCGCGGGCACGACCTTCCTGGACGAGGACCCGCCGCCGGGGCGCCACGACTACACGGTCGTGGCCGTCGACGACTCCGGCGACGCCCCGTCGTCCAGCGCCACCGTCCCCCTCGAGGTCAGCCCCTGGCTGGCGGCCGCGGACCTGGCAGCCGCGTTCAACGCCCTGGTGCCACCCGCGCCCGGTCCCGGGGGCTGGGGCGACGCCACGTGCGACCTCTCGGAGCCACGCAGCACGGTGCAAGCGGTCGCGGTGATCGTCTGCACGCTCCCCTCGGGCATCTACGCCACGTTCGTCCAGTACCCCGACCAGGCGGCGCTGGACGCGCGGATCGCCGAGCTCGACGGGCTCGCCGACCCGGCGCTCACCACCACGGCGGAGGGCGGGTGGTACCGGCAGAGCCCACCCGGCGTCGACCCGGCCTGGGAGGCGTGGGGCCCCGTCGAGCCCGAGCGCCGGCTGATGGAGATCCACATCGAGTGGGCCGGCCACACGGTCGCCGACCTGGACGCCGCCTGGTACTACGCGGCGCCCTGGGGGTGAGCGGCGCCTCGGACACCGGGCGGCACCCACGTCCCCGGGGACGCGCGCCCGTCGCGCGGGCGCTCGCGCCGTACGCGTACCGCTGACCGGGACGGCCGCCGGGGGGACCGGGCGGCCGTCCCGGGCGGAGGTCAGCCGCCGCGCTCGACCTCGGCCTGGACGATGCCGCCGAGCGCGGTGCGCAGCGCCTCGTTGGAGGTGTCGCCCTCGGCGAGCGCCGCGCGGGCGTCCTCGGGCAGCAGGGCCGGGTCGACGTCGTCGAGCCAGCTCACGTCGCCGCCGTTGCGGCGGCCCACCTGCAGCCCCTCGGCGCCCTGCCGCACCACGTACGTCTCACCGTCGATCTCGAGTGTCAGGTCGTCGCTCATGGGCGGCCCCTACCCGGCGCGGGGCGGCGCACGCACCCGGAGGATGGCCGCCGTGGACGTCGTCGAGGTGGTGGTCACCGGGCCGGACGCCGACTGGCTGGCCGGCTACACGCGGACCCTGGTGGAGGAGCGGCTGGCCGCCTGCGGCCACCAGCTCGCCGCGATCCGGTCGGTGTACCGGTGGGCGGGGGAGGTGCACGACGACCCGGAGGCCCGCGTCGCGCTGCACACCCGCGCCGCGCTGGTGCCGGCGATCGTCGCCCGCACCGCCGAGCTGCACCCCTACGACGTCCCGTGCGTCATCGCGCTGCCGCTGGTCGGCGGCGGCCCCGACTACCTGCGCTGGGTGGTGGCCGAGACGCGCGAGCCCTAGTCGGGGGCCCGGGCGGGGGCCCGGTCAGGGCACGAGCACGAGCTTGCCGCGGACGTGGCCCTCGCGGCTGCGCCGGTACGCCTCGGCCGCCCGCTCGAACGGGTAGCTGCCGGCGACCGGGAGCCGCAGCCGGCCCTGCCGCGCCAGCCCGGCGACCTCGGCCAGCCGGGGCGCGGCGCCGGCGCTGGACGTCGTCACGTGCACGCCGAGCCCGCCGGCGCCGAAGTCGGCGATGGTGACCACCCTCCCCGGGTCGCCGGTGAGCGCGACCAGGTCGCGCACCGACCCCCGCCCGGCGGTGTCGACCGCGCCGTCCACGCCGTCGGGGGCGAGCTCGCGCACGCGGTCGGCCAGGCCCTCGCCGTAGGCGGTCGGCAGCGCGCCGAGCGAGCGGACGAAGTCGGCGTTGGCCGGCGACGACGTCCCGATCACGCCGAGCCCGCGGCTGACGGCGACCTGCACGGTGGTCGCGCCGACCCCGCCGCTCGCGCCGTCGACGACGACCGTGCGGCCGGCGTCCAGCCCGAGCAGGTCGAGCACCCGGACGGCGGTCTCCCCGGCGACGCCCAACCCGGCGGCGACCTCGAACGACACCTCCGGCGGCCTCGGCGCCCACGCGGTGAGGACGGCGTGCTCGGCGGCGGTCCGCCGGCCCAGGCCGAACACCGCGTCGCCGACCTGCACCCCGGTCACGCCCTCGCCGACCTCGTCCACCACCCCGGCGGCGTCCGCGCCGGGCACGGTCGGCCCGGCCGGCCGGTCGCCGCGGGCCACCAGGCCGGTGACCTGCTTCCAGTCGAACGGGTTCACGCTCGCCGCGCGGACGGCGACCCGGACCTGCCCCGGCCCGGCGTGCGGCTCCGCCACCTCGGCGACGTGCAGGACCTCGGGCTCCCCGTACTCCTCGTACACGACGGCGCGCATGCCGCGCTCCTCCCGCTCGGCGGTCGACGTCGCGCTGCAACCGCCGTCACCGCGCGCGCGTTCCCGCCGTCAGCCCGGCTCGCCGCGGAGCTTGCGCCGGGCGACGACCACCAGGTCGACCAGCGCGACCGCGGCGAGGACGAACAGCACCACCGCGGGCCACGTCGGCAGGTCGGTGCGCCACCACAGGACACCGAACACCGTGCAGACGACCAGCCCGAAGGCGGCCAGCACCAGCCGGAGGGTGAGCGCCGACTGCGCCGGCGCCGCGCCGCCGATGCCCGCCGTCGGGTCGTGGTGGTCGGGGAGGCCCCGCGCGTACTCCTCGCGGGTGCGCCGGCGCCGCGGCTCGCTCATGGGGGAGGGGTACCCGGTGCCGGCCCGGTCACCCGGGCGGCCGCTGCGAGGATGGCGGGCGTGACCCCGCCCGCCCGCGACACGACCGCCGTCCTCCGCGACCTCGGCGCCGCCCTGCTCGCCGCCGTCCCGGCCGACGCGGCCCGCGTCCGCTACCGCGCCACGGTGGTCGGCGACGTCCGGCGCGACCTGCTCACCGCCGGGCCCGCCGACGGCGAGCCGGTCCCGGTGCCGGCGACCGCCGCCGTCCGGACCGCCGTCGAGGAGCTCAAGCGGGTCATGTGGACGCCGGAGCGCGGCACCTGGCTGCAGACGGACATGACCCTCGACCGGGCCACGAGCCGGCTGCTGCCGATCTTCAACGCCGACGCCGAGCCCGACGGCCCGCCGCTGCCGCGGGAGGCGCTGGTCGCCGAGCTGCGCGACCACCCGCGGCCGCCGGACGCCGTCCCCCGGTGGATGGCCGAGCGGATCGGCTGACCGCGCGCCCGGCGCTCCCGGACGGGCGGCGCACTACCCTGGATCGACGTGGCCGCAGACTTCTCCGTCGTCCTCGACGAACTCGACACGACCCTCTCGAGCATCGAGTCCGTCCTCGACGTCGACCGGCTCCGCCGCGAGGTGGCCGAGCTCGAGGAGCAGGCCGCCGCGCCGGACCTCTGGAACGACGTCGAGGCCGCCCAGGCGCTGACCTCCCGGCTGTCCTACCTGCAGGGCGACCTGCGCCGGGTCGAGGAGCTGCGCCGCCGGCTCGACGACGTCGGCGTGCTGCACGAGATGGCCGAGGAGGAGTCCGACGAGGCCACCGCGGCCGAGGCCGAGCGCGAGCTGGCCGCGCTGCGCAAGGAGATCGACGAGCTCGAGGTCCGCACGCTGCTCAACGGGGAGTACGACGCCCGCGAGGCGCTGGTGACCATCCGCTCGGAGGCCGGCGGCGTCGACGCCGCGGACTTCGCCGAGATGCTCATGCGGATGTACCTGCGCTGGGCGGAGCGGCACCGCTACCCGGTCGAGGTCTACGACACCTCCTACGCCGAGGAGGCCGGGATCAAGTCGGCCACCTTCGCGGTCAAGCAGCCCTACGCCTACGGCACGCTCTCGGTGGAGCAGGGCACCCACCGGCTGGTGCGGATCTCGCCGTTCGACAACCAGGGCCGCCGCCAGACGTCGTTCGCCGGCGTCGAGGTGCTGCCGGTCGTCGAGCAGACCGACCACGTCGAGATCCCGGAGAACGAGATCCGCATCGACGTCTTCCGGTCGTCGGGCCCCGGCGGGCAGAGCGTGAACACCACCGACTCCGCCGTCCGGATCACCCACCTGCCCACCGGCATCGTGGTGTCCTGCCAGAACGAGAAGTCGCAGATCCAGAACCGGGCCGCGGCGATGCGCGTGCTCCAGGCGCGGCTGCTGGCCAAGCGGCAGGAGGAGCAGCGCGCCGCCATGGACGCGCTCAAGGGCGAGGGCTCCAGCTGGGGCAACCAGATGCGCTCCTACGTGCTGCACCCGTACCAGATGGTCAAGGACCTGCGGACCGAGCAGGAGACCGGCAACACCTCGGCGGTCCTCGACGGCGACATCGACTCGTTCATCGAGGCCGGCATCCGGTGGCGCCGTCAGCAGGAGGCCGTCGCCGCGAACTGAGACGTCGGGTCGGTCACACCGCGGCGCGGTTCGCCGGGCGATCCCGCTGGGTAGGCCCACAGGCCGGGAAAGTGCTCCCGGTGCGTCTCCGCGCGAACCGACCATGGTGGGTCGCCGGGCAGGTACCGTGGCGCCTCGTGATCGAATTGCAACACGTCACCAAGCTCTACCCGGCCAGCTCCCGGCCGGCCCTCGATGACGTGTCGACGGAGATCGACAAGGGCGAGTTCGTGTTCCTCATCGGCTCGTCCGGCTCCGGCAAGTCGACGTTCCTCCGGCTGCTGCTCAAGGAGGACGACCCCACCCGTGGCACGGTCACCGTCAACGGCAAGACCCTCAACGGCATGAGCAAGTGGCAGGTGCCCAAGCTCCGCCGCACCATGGGCTGCGTCTTCCAGGACTTCCGGCTGCTGCGCAACCGCACCGTGGCCGAGAACGTGGCCTTCGCCCTCGAGGTCATCAACAAGCCGCACCGCACGATCAAGCGGGTCGTGCCCGAGGTGCTGGAGATGGTCGGCCTCGACGGCAAGGCCAACCGGCTGCCGCACGAGCTCTCCGGTGGTGAGCAGCAGCGGGTCGCGATCGCCCGCGCGTTCGTCAACCGGCCGCTGGTGCTGCTCGCCGACGAGCCCACCGGCAACCTCGACCCGGAGACCAGCGAGGGGATCATGCTGCTGCTGGAGCGGATCAACCGCACCGGCACCACCGTGATCATGGCGACGCACGACTACCACATCGTGGACTCCATGCGCCGCCGCGTCATCGAGCTCAACGGGGGCGTGATCACCCGCGACCAGTCGCGCGGCGTCTACGGCGTCGGCCGCTGACGGTCCTCCGCCCCGCTACGACCTGCACCTCACGACAGGGAACCCATGCGCGTCAACTTCGTCCTCTCCGAGGTGGCCACCGGGCTGCGTCGCAACCTGACCATGACGGTCGCGATGATCCTGACCACGGCCATCTCGCTCGGTCTCATGGGCACCGGCCTGCTCATCGCCGGGATGATCTCCGACATGAAGGAGATCTACTACGACAAGGTGCAGGTCTCCATCTTCCTGGCCGACGGCGTCACCGACGAGCAGCGCAGCGCGATCGAGCAGCAGCTGTCGGACTCGTCGGAGGTGCAGAGCTTCATCTACGAGTCCAAGGAGGAGGCCTACGAGCGCTTCCGGCAGCAGTTCTCCCAGCAGCCCGAGCTGGTCGAGAACACCCCGCCGGACGCGCTGCCGGAGAGCTTCCGGGTGGAGCTGGTCAACCCCGAGCGCTACGAGGTCATCGCCGCGGAGTTCCCGAACGGGCAGAACGGCGTCGACCAGGTGCGCGACGAGGGCGACTTCCTCGACCGCCTCTTCAGCCTGCTCAACGGCGCCCGCAACGCGACGATCGCCGTCGCGGTGGTGCAGGCCCTCGCGGCGTTGCTGCTGATCTCCAACACGATCCAGCTGGCCGCGTTCAACCGCCGCAACGAGACGAACATCATGCGGCTGGTCGGCGCCTCCCGCTGGTACACCCAGCTGCCGTTCATCCTCGAGGCGGCGCTCGCCGGGCTCATCGGTGCGCTGCTCGCCGTCGGCGGCCTGGTGCTGACCAAGGTGCTGTTCGTCGACAAGACGCTGGCCGGCCCGATCAAGGCCGGGATCATCCCGCCGGTGGACTGGGGCGCGATCGCCACGATCAGCCCGGTCATCGCCGCCGCCGGAGTCGGCCTGGCCGCGGTCGCCGCCTACGTGACGCTGCGCCTGTACGTCCGGCTGTGACGCCGTCGGCCCACCGGCCGACGGCGTGACCACGTGCCCTCCCCGGTCGCGCACAGCCCCCCCCGCCGGACCCGGCGGGAGCCCTCCGGGCCCCGCACCGGGTCCGACATCCGCGCGCGAAAGGCGGATCCCGGGGTAGGGACGGGGCATGACGACGACGAGCGAGGCGCTGGGGCGGGCCGCCGACGTCGACGCGGGGCGGGCCGACGTGCGGCCGGCGCTGCGGCGGCTGGGCGCGATCGGTGCGTTCGAGCGGGACGACGACGACCCGACCGAGGCGCTGCTGGCCTCGGTGCGGATGGTCCGGGAGCTCGCGTCGGTGTCGCTGGCCACCGCGTTCGCCGCCTGGTCGCAGCGGATGGTGCTCGAGTACCTGCGCTGCTGCCCGCCGCCGCAGCCGCAGCCCGACCTGGTCGCGGGGCTGCGGGCGGGCACCGTCCCGGGCGCCACCGCGCTCGCCCCGGCGGTCGCCGACCTCGCCGGCACCGGGACGCTGCCGGTCACCGCCACCCGCGACGGCGCCGGCTGGCGGCTGTCGGGCACCGTCGGCTGGGCGTCGAACCTCTTCGACGACGCCGTCGTCGTGGCCCCCGCGCGCACCCCGGACGAGGGCCGCGTCGTCGTGCTGTTCCGGCTGACCGACCTCGGCGTGACGCCGACCGGGCACTTCGACCTGCTCGGCCTCAACGGCACCGGCACCGGCGGGCTGCACCTCGACGGCGTCGCCGTCGGGCCGGGGCGGGTGCTCAGCGACGACCTCGCCTCCTTCATGGCGGTGTGCCGGCCGGCGATGCTGCTGCTGCAGACCGCGCTCGCCCTCGGCGTCGCCGACGCCGCGCTGGACGCGGCGGCCGAGCACGTCCCCGGCGTCCTGCGGGCCGACGCCGACGCGCTGTCCGAGCGCCGCGACGACGCCGCCCGGCGGCTGGAGGACCTCGCCGGCGACCGGGTGGGCGTGGGCCCCGGCGACCTCGCGCGGCTGCGGCTGGCCGCCCTCGACGTCGCCGCCGAGGCCGTGCGGCTGGAGTCGGCGGTCAGCGGCGGGCCGGGCTACCTCGCCGCCAGCGACACCGCCCGGCGGGTGCGCGAGGTGGCGTTCCTGCCGGTGCAGGCGCCCACGTACGCGCAGCTCCGCCGCGAGATCACCGCGGCCGGGCACCGGCAGTAACCTGGGGACATGCCGCGTGAACAGGGGCGCAAGCTCATCGCCCAGAACAAGAAGGCGCGGCACGACTACTCGATCCTCGACACCTACGAGGTCGGCCTGGTGCTCACCGGCACCGAGGTGAAGAGCCTCCGCGCCGGCCGGGCGTCGCTGGTCGACGGCTTCGCCACCGTCGACGACGGCGAGGTGTGGCTCCAGCACGTGCACATCCCCGAGTACACGCAGGGGACCTGGACCAACCACGCCCCGCGCCGCAAGCGCAAGGTGCTCATGCACCGCGAGGAGATCGACAAGCTGATCGGCAAGACCCGCGAGGGCGGCCTGACGCTCGTGCCGCTGGACCTGTACTTCAAGGACGGGAAGGTCAAGGCCACGCTCGCGCTGGCCAAGGGCAAGAAGTCCTACGACAAGCGCCAGGACCTCGCCGAGCGGGACTCCCGCCGCGAGATCCAGAAGGCGTTCGGCCGCTACGTGAAGGGGCGTCGTTGAGGGGCACGCGGTGAGGGGGATCGCCTACGACCGGTTCGGCGGTCCCGACGTCCTGGAGCTGCGCGACGACCTGCCCGAGCCGCCGGTCGGCCCGGACACCGTGCTCGTCCGCACGCACGCCGCGGGGGTCAACCCGGTCGACGTCGGCATCCGCGAGGGCCACCTGGCCGGGGCCTTCCCGCACCACTTCCCGATCGTGCCGGGCTGGGACCTCGCCGGGACCGTCGAGGCGGTCGGGCCCGCGGTGCACGACCTCGCCCCCGGCGACGAGGTGTTCGGCTACCTGCGCCGCGACGACGTCCAGTGGGGGACCGCCGCCGAGCTGGTGCCCGCGCCGCAGCGCTGCGTGGCGCGCAAGCCGGAGTCGCTGTCGTTCGCCGAGGCCGGGGCGCTGCCGCTGGCCGGGCTGACCGCCTACCAGGCGCTCACCGAGGCGCTCGACGTCGGCGAGGGGGACCGCGTCCTGGTGCACCGCGCGGCGGGCGGGGTCGGCTTCTTCGCCGTGCAGATCGCCGTCGCGCTCGGCGCGCACGTCATCGGCACCGCCAGCCCGCGCAACCACGGCTTCCTCCGCGACGCGGGCGCCGCCGAGGTGCTCGACTACTCGGCCGGGCCGATCAGCGCGCAGCTGTCCGAGCCGGTCGACGCCGTCCTCGACCTCAACGGCGGCGACGCGCTCACCGACGCCCCGAAGCAGGTGCGCGACAGCCCGGGGGGCGTCGCCCGGGTCACCAGCGTCGTCGACCCCGCGGTCAACGAGATGGGCGGGCGGTACGTGTTCGTGCGGCCCGAGCGGCACGACCTCGAGGAGCTCGGCCGGATGGCCGACGCCGGCCAGCTCCGGGTCTCCATCGCCCGGGCGTTCCCGCTCGAGCGCACCGCCGAGGCCCACGACCTGGTGGCCGGCGGGCACGTGCGCGGGAAGGTCGTCGTCACGCTCCGCTGAGCGCACCCGGCGTGGCGGCCGGCGCTCCGGGTCGCGGCCTTCCGGGGTGCGCGGGCGCGGAGCAGCCTGCCCGCATGCCCGGGCCACGGCGTGCGCTGTCCCTGCTGGTCCCGCTGGTCACGGCGGTGGCGCTGGCCGGTGTCCCGGCGACGGCGGTCGCCGACACCGCGCCGGCGCGGGACACCGCGGCGCTGCAGGCCGCGCTGACCGACCTCGTCCAGCAGCCCGGCGGCCCGCCCGGGGCGGTGGTGACGCTGGGGCGCGACGGGGACCTCGACGTCCTCCCCGCCGGCGTGGCCGACCTCGCCACCGGGCGCCCGCCCGCGGCCGGGGACGCCGTGCGGGTCGCCAGCGTGGCCAAGGCGTTCAACGCCGCCACGGTGCTGGCCCTGGTGTCCCGCGGCGTCCTCTCCCTGGACGAGCCCGTCGGCACCTGGCGGCCGGACCTGCCGCCGGCCTGGCAGCCGGTCACCCTGCGCCAGCTGCTCGGGCACACCAGCGGCATCCCCGACTTCAGCCGGAGCGAGGCCTTCGCGGACGCGCTGCTGTCGTCGCTGCAGGACCCGCCGCCGCCGCGGGAGCTGCTGTCCTACGCCGAGGACGAGCCCCTGCTGTTCGCGCCGGGCTCGGAGTACCGGTACTCCAACTCCGACAACGTGGTGGCCGGCCTGGTGGTCGAGGCGGTCACCGGCCGTCCCTACGCCGAGGTGCTGGCCGCGCTGGTGCTGCGGCCCGCCGGCCTGACCGCCACGGGCCTCCCCGCGGGGCCGGACCTCCCGACCCCGTACCTGCACGGCTACGACGTCTCCGAGCAGCCGCCCGAGGACGTGAGCACGGCGATCGCCGCCGGCTGGTCGTGGGCCTCGGGCGGGGTCGTGTCCACCCCGGCCGACCTCGCCCGGTTCGTCGGCGTCCACGTCCGCGGCGACCTCACCGACCCGGCGACCCGGGCCGAGCAGTTCACCTTCCGGCCGGGGTCGTCGGAGCCGCCCGGCCCGGGGGAGAACTCCGCCGGCCTCGGGGTGTTCCGGTACGACACCCGCTGCGGCACCGTCTTCGGGCACACCGGCAACACCGCGGGCTACACCCAGTTCGCCGCCGCGACCGCCGACGGCGCGAGGACGGTCACCGTCTCGGTCAGCGGGCAGCTCACGCCGGGCAGCGCGCCGGAGCTGTTCCCGCGGCTGCGCGCCGTGTTCGAGCTGGCCACCTGCGCGGCCGTCGCCGGACACCGGTGAGCCCGGTCCCCGGGCCGGCGCTACGTTCGCTCGGGTGAGCTGCGATCCACCGGTCGACGACGACGACGTCCCGCGGTTCTGGCGCGAGCTGGGCCTGCCCGGCCTGGTCGACGTGCACGTGCACTTCCTGCCGCCGCGGGTGCAGGCGAAGGTGTGGTCGTACTTCGAGGCGGCGGAGACGCACTACGGCACCGGGTGGCCGGTGCACTACGCGCTGCCCGAGGACGAGCGGCTCGCCGTCCTCGACCGGCTCGGCGTCCGTGCCTTCCCGACGCTGCCCTACCCGCACAAGCCGGGGATGGCCGCCTGGCTCAACGACTGGTCGTCGGGGTTCGCCGACGCGCACCCGCAGGTGCTGCGGTCGGCCACGTTCTTCCCGGAGCCGGAGGCGCCGCACTACGTCGCCGAGGCGCTCGACCGCGGGGTGCGGGTGTTCAAGGTGCACGTGCAGGTGGGCGCCTTCGACCCGCGCGACCCGCTGCTGGACCCGGTGTGGGCCCGGCTGGAGGAGACCGGCACCCCGGTCGTCGTCCACTGCGGCTCCGGCCCGCTGCGCGGCGAGCACACCGGCCCCGGGCCCGCCGCCGGCCTGCTCGAGCGGCACCCGCGGCTGCAGCTGGTGATCGCGCACCTGGGCATGCCCGAGTACCGGGACTTCCTCGACCTCGCCGAGCGGTACGAGCGGGTGCACCTGGACACCACGATGTTCGCCACCGACTTCACCGAGCGGCTCATGCCCTTCGACCGCGCCGACCTGCCGCGGCTGGCCGCGCTGCGGGAGAAGGTGCTGCTCGGCAGCGACTTCCCGTCCATCCCGTACCCCTACGCCGAGCAGCTGGCCGCGCTGTCCCGCCTCGACCTCGGCGACGACTGGCTGCGCGCGGTGCTGCACGACAACGGCGCCCGGCTGTTCGGGATCGGTGCCCGGTGATCCGGCTGACCGCCCCCGTCCTCGGCACGCCGGACCCGCGCGGGCTGGCCCGCTTCTACCAGCGGCTGCTCGGCTGGCCGGTCCGCGACGACGGGCCCGAGTGGGCCACGCTGCGCCCCGACGGCGGCGGCACGGGCCTGTCCTTCCAGCTCGAGCGCGACCACGTGCCGCCGGTGTGGCCGCCGGAGCCGGGCACCCAGCAGGTGCAGGTCCACCTCGACCTGGAGGTCGACGACCTCGACGCGGCCTGCGCGCTCGCCGAGGAGGCCGGCGCCCGGCGGATCGGCGGCTACGACGACCCGCACGAGCTCGTGCGGGTCTACGCCGACCCCGCCGGCCACCCGTTCTGCCTGTTCGTGCGGGTCTGAAACCCGGTCGCCCGCGCCCGCGGAGCCCGCCTAGCCTGACCGCCCGTGACCGACGTGCTCCCCGCCGACGTGACCGGCCTGCCCGGCGGGCTGACCGCCCGCCCGCTCACCCTCGACGACGCCGCCGCCGCGGCCGACCTGCTCGCGGCCGCCGAGGCCGTCGACGACACCGGCGAGCACGAGGACGCCGGCGACCTGGCCGAGTGGTGGGGCCGCGAGCTGGTCGACCTGCCGTCCGACGGCCGGGCCGTGGTGACCGGGGACGGGCGGCTGGTGGCCTGGGCGACGTCGATCTGCCAGCGCGGCGGCCGCGAGGCGCTGCGCGTCTGGGCCGAGGGCCGGGTGCACCCGGACTGGCGCGGGCGCGGCATCGGCCGGGCGCTGGTCGACTGGCAGGTGCGCCGCGGCACCGCGCAGCACGCGGCGTTCGCCCCGCCCGGGCTGCCCGGCCGGCTCGTCGCCAGCGCCTGGCCCGCGATGACCTCGCTGGAGCGGCTGCTGCGGCGCCGGGGCTTCGCGGTCGAGCGGCTGTTCGCCGCGATGGAGCGCCCGCTGGACGAGCTGCCCGCCGTCGTCGTGCCCGCCGGGATCGAGCTGGCGCCCTTCACCTGGGACCGCGACGACGAGGTGCGCCGCGCGCACAACGCCGCGTTCACCGAGCACCACGGCTCCACCGAGCGCGACGGGACCGCCTGGCGCACCTGGTTCACCGGCGTGCGGGCGTTCCGGCCCGACCTGTCGGTGCTGGCGCTGGACGGCGACGGCGCCGTCGCCGGGTACGTCCTCGCCTACGTCTACGAGGCCGACACCCGCGCCACCGGGATCCCCACCGTCCACTTCGGCCAGATCGGCGTGCTGCCCGGCTCCCGCGGGCGCGGCGTGGCGGGCACGGCCATCGCCGCCGCGCTGGCCCGCGCCGCGGCCGACGGGTGCCGCGCGGCCCGCCTCGACGTCGACACCGAGAACACCACCGGCGCGTTCGCCCTCTACGAGCGCGTCGGCTTCCGGGTCGCCCGCACCCACCACGCCTGGGCGTTCCCGGTCCCGCCGGTCGCCGGCTGATGCGCCCGGCGCGGGAGGCGGACCTGCCGCTGGTCGAGGCGGCCGAGCGGGCCTACGTCCGGGACGTCGAGCCCGCGCAGGAGGCGGCCTGGACCGCGGCGCTGGACCGCAACCGGGCGCTGTGGCGGGACGACCTGGCCCGCACCACCGTGCTCGAGGTGGACGGGGACCCCGCCGGGTTCGTGGTGTGGACGCCCGACGACGGGGCCGCGCTGGTGGTGACCGTGCAGGTGCTGCCGCCGTACCGCCGGCGGGGCCACGGGCGGCGGCTGCTCGAGGCGTGCGCCGCCGACGCCGCGGCCGCCGGCCACGCCGAGGTCCGGCTCGGCGTGCACCGGGACAACCCGGCCCGCGCCCTCTACGAGACCGCGGGTTTCGTGCCGGCGGGGGAGGACGGCGAGTACCTGCTGTACCGCCGGGTGGGCCGGGCCGCTCGCTAGGGTCGCCGGCATGGTCACCGCCGATCAGCCCGTCCTCGACCCCGCCCTCGTCGGCCGCGCGCACCGCGCCGTCGAGCCGCTGCACAACCACGTGTACTTCGTGCCGGAGACCGATCAGCACCTGACGGCGATCGGCCTGCGGCCCGGGCGGATGGTCTACTTCGCCGGCCGCGCGGCCCCGATGGGCGCGGTCGGCCCGGGCGTGGTGACGGCGACCTTCTCCAACTTCTCCCCGGCGCTCGTGGCGCGGCACGTCCCGCGGGCCTGGACGCTGGCCTCGCCCGCGCAGGTGGTGGAGGCGCGCTCCGCCTCCGCCCGCGCCTCGCTGACCCGGCTGCTCGGCGGTGAGGAGGCCGCCGCCGCACCGGAGGTCACCGAGCTCGGCGACCTGCTCGCCGACGCCTGCTCGGTGCTCCCCGCCGAGGGACGCCCGCTGTACGCCGGCCACGCCGACCTGCCCTGGCCGGAGGACCCGGTCACCCGGCTCTGGCACGCCGCGACGCTGCTGCGCGAGTGGCGCGGCGACGGGCACGTCGCCGTCCTGGTCCACCACGGCCTGTCGGGCCTGGAGGCACTGGTCACCCACACCGCCACCGGCCGCGGGTTCCTGCCCGCGTCGGCGAAGGCCACCCGCGGCTGGAGCGACGAGGACTGGGCTGCCGCCGCCGCGCGCCTGGCCGACCGCGGCCTGCTCGACGGCGACCGGCTCACCGAGGCCGGTCAGCGGCTGCGCGCCGACCTCGAGGCCGAGACCGACGCCCTGGGGACCACGCCGTGGGCGCACCTGGGCCCGGAGCGCACCGCCCGGGTGGTCGAGCTGGGCAAGCGGATGTCGGCCACGCTCGTCGCCAACGGCGCCTACCCCTCCGGCGTCTTCGCCGGCCGGTGACCCCGCGGCTGCCCGGGGCGCCCGGCGAGGGGCCGACGGCGGACCTGCTGCGCGCCCGGCGCGGCGGCGTCCTCTCCACCCTCGACCGGCTGCTGCTGCACAGCCCGCCGGTGGCCGAGGGCTGGAACGCGCTGCTCGGCGCGCTGCGCGGCGGCACCACGCTCCCCGCCGACCTGCGGGAGCTGGTCGTCCTGCGGGTCGCCGTCCTGGCCGACGCGGAGTTCGAGTGGGCCGCGCACGAGCCGATCGCCCGCCGCGCCGGGCTCACCGACCTGCACCTGCGCGTGCTGCGCGCCGACGACGCCACCGCCGAGCCGGTGTGGACGCCGGCGCAGGCCGCCGTGCTGGCGTTCACCGACGCCTCGGCCGGCGCTGTCACCGTCCCCGACCCGGTGTTCGCCGCGGTGCGCGAGCACCTCGACGACCGCGGGGTCGTCGAGCTCGCCGTGCTCGTGGGCGGCTACGCGATGGTCGCCCGGTTCCTCGTGGCTCTGGAGGTCCCCCCGCCGGAGGGAGAGGTTCCGGGCTGACCCGGTTCTCCCTATCGTGTGCTGCAGGTCACACCCGGGGAGCTGCCATGACCACGACCGACCGTCCTCCGCAGCGCACCGACGTCGACGCCGCCTTCCGCGGCTCGGCCACCTACCGGAGCCTGGGGGAGCAGCAGCTCAGCCCCGCCGAGGAGCGCTTCGAGAAGGGCCGCCGGACCGTCGGGCTGTTCCTCGCCCCGGTCGTGACGATCGTCTTCGCGCTGCTCCCGCTGGACCTGCCCCGTGACCAGCACCTGCTCGCCGCGGTCCTGCTGGGCGTCATCGTCCTGTGGATCACCGAGCCGGTGCCGATCCCGGTGGGCGGCCTCATCGGCGTGGGCGCGATCGTCGTCCTCGGGGTGGTGCCGGCGGACGACGCGGTGGGGCCGCTCGGCTCGACGACGGTGTTCACCTTCATCGGCGCGTTCATCCTGGCCGCGGCCATGCTCAAGCACGGTGTCGCGCGGCGGTTCGCGATGGCGATCCTGTCGATGCAGTGGGTCGGCGCGTCGACGGCGCGGGTCGTCATCGCGTTCGGGCTGATCACGGCGGTGCTGTCGGCGTTCGTCTCCAACACCGCCACCGTGGCGATGCTGCTGCCCACGGCGATCGGCATCCTCTCGGTGATCGCCAAGCTGATGCAGGACAAGGAGCTGGTCCGGCCGGACTTCGATCCGTTGCGGCTGCGGGTCGGCGTCGCGCTGATGCTGATGCTGGCCTACGGCGCGAGCGTCGGCGGGCTGATCACCCCCGTCGGCACGCCGCCGAACCTGATCGGCCGCGGGCTGATCGAGGAGGCGACGGGGGAGCGGATCGGGTTCCTCGACTGGATGCTCATGGCGCTGCCGATCTGCGCGCTGATGTTCGTGGCGCTGGCCGCGGTCCTGCTGCTGCTCAACCGGCCGGAGATCAAGCGGATCGAGGGCGTCCACGAGTACGTGCGGCAGGAGCGCGCCCAGCTCGGTCCCGTCTCGCGGGCGGAGAAGAACACGCTGATCGCCTTCGGCATCACCGTCGCGTGCTGGATCTTCCCCGGCGTCATCGCGCTCGTCGCGGGCACCGACTCCGACGTCTACACGACGATCAGCGACCGCATGGACGAGGGCATCATCGCCGTCCTCGGGGCGTCGCTGCTGTTCCTGCTGCCCACCGACTGGAAGCGGCGGGAGTTCACCCTCAACTGGTCCGACGCCGCCAAGATCGACTGGGGCACGATCCTGCTGTTCGGCACCGGGATCATCTTCGGCTCGCTGCTGGCCGACACCGGCCTGGCCGAGACGATCGGCAACAGCTCCGCCGACTGGCTCGGCCTGACCAGCACCTTCGCGATCACGGTCTTCGCGGTGATCCTGGCGATCATCATCAGCGAGACGACGTCGAACACCGCCTCCGCCGCGGTCGTCGTGCCGATCATCATCCCGGTGGCCGTGGCCGCGAGCATCAACCCGTTCGTGCCCGCCCTGGCGGCGACCTTCGCGGCGTCCTTCGGGTTCATGCTGCCGGTGTCGACGCCGCAGAACGCGATCGTCTACGGCTCCGGCGTCGTGCCGATCACCAAGATGATCCGCTCGGGGATCTCCTTCGACGTCCTGGGCGCACTGCTGATCGTGGTCCTGCTGCCGGTGATGGTGGACCTGGTGCTCTCGGTCTGACGAGTGAACGGAGAGGGAACTCTCCCTCTCCGGGGAGCCCTCCCGCGCGGGGACGTGTCACGATGGACGACGGCCCGCGGGATGCCGGGCGCCGGTCGACGGGGAGGAGGGCGAGCCATGCGCAGCGAGCCCCCCAGTCCCAGTCCCGAGGCCCTCCCCGCCTAGGTCCCGGTCGCGCCACGCGCGCCGGGGCAGCGCTCGCGTGGAGGGCCTCCGCTGAGTCCCGCCACCCAGCGTCCCCCGGGAGCCCGTCATGGCCGACCGTCGCCTCGCGCCCCTCACCGCCCTCTCCACCCTCGGCCGCCGCCCGCGGCCGCAGGTCCTGCGGCCGGTGCCGCCCCCGCAGCCGGCGCCGCCGCAGCCCGAGCGCCAGTCGCGCCTGGTCGACAACGCCGTCTACGCGAGCGGCCGGCGCATCGCCACCCCGCCGTCGGCGGAGGAGAGTCACGACTGGCTGACCGAGGGCTTCGACGACCGGCTGGTGTGGCTGGGCCTCTACCGGCCCGAGCCCGCGGAGCTGGGGGAACTGGCCGAGCAGTACGACCTGCCCGACCTCGCCGTCGAGGACGCGATCCAGGCCCACCAGCGGCCCAAGTTCGAGCGCTACGGCGACACGCTGTTCGTCGTCCTCAAGGCCGCGCGCTACCTGGACGCGGCCGAGGAGGTCGAGTTCGGCGAGCTGCACCTGTTCCTCGGCCGGCAGTTCGCGATCACCGTCCGGCACGCCGAGTCGCCGGACCTGGCCCGCGTGCGGCGGCGGCTGGAGAGCGAGCCGGCGCTGCTGGCCAAGGGCAGCGAGGCGGTGCTGTACGCGATCCTCGACGCCGTCGTCGACGGGTACTCGCCGGTGGTCGCGGGCCTGGCCAACGACATCGACGAGATCGAGACCGAGGTCTTCCGCGGGGACCCCGGCGTCTCGCGGCGCATCTACGAGCTGTCGCAGGAGGTCCTGGAGTTCCAGCGGGCCGCCCAGCCGCTGACCGGGATCCTCGCCGCCATCACCGCGGGGTTCGACAAGTACGGCGTCGACGAGGAGCTGCGCAGCTACCTGCGGGACGTCGCCGACCACGTCACCCAGGTCAACGAGCGCATCGAGGCCTTCCGGCTGCAGCTGCGCGACATCCTCACGGTGAACGCGACCCTGGTGGCGCAACGGCAGAACGATGAGATCCGCGAGCTGACCGAGGCCTCGATCGCGCAGGGCGAGGAGGTCAAGAAGATCTCCGCCTGGGCGGCCATCCTGTTCGCCCCGACGCTGGTGGGCACGGTCTACGGGATGAACTTCGACGACATGCCCGAGCTGTCGTGGCACCTCGGCTACCCATTCGCGCTGGTGCTGATGCTGGGCGTGAGCCTGACGCTGTACGCCGTGTTCAAGCGCCGCGACTGGATCTGACGACCGTCACCGCCTGTTGATCATCGGCCGCGTGCACGACGACACGCCGTCGCCCGGCGTGTCGGGCGGCAGTCATCCGATGATCAACGCGCCGGGACGCCGAGGGAACAACCCGGTGGCCGACCCGGTTACGATGGGTGCACAACTACACAGGGGGTGAATGGTCTCGACTGCGGTCGGGTGACCAGGGGAAGCGAGCCGAGGAAGCCGACGATGAGCTCGTTAACCACGCGTCGGAAACAACACAAGCGCCGACAAGAGTCAGCGCGCGTACGCCCTCGCTGCCTGATCAGCGAAGGTGACGCTGTCAGCCCGGGTTCCGTCATCGGCCCGGAGTCTGGCATCAGCTAGATGACTCACCGTGCGTGCCGGTCGCGGGCGTGCACGGGACACCTCACAGCGACTGGGCCCGTCATCCCGACGTGTTCGTGCGATCGGGAGGGTCGAGCAGAGGCAGAGCGGACTGCGCTCGGAGAAGCCCTGGTGATGCGTCGCAGGACGCGGGTTCGATTCCCGCCACCTCCACCCACCCCGAGGCCCTGGCGAAGAGCCGGGACCCGCTCGGCGAAGAGGCCGGGGCCACCGCCACGGCGGTGGCCCCGG